>NZ_JAJIZP010000003.1:0-379062 GCF_020882875.1 Desemzia sp. C1 | reverse complement strand
TGGTGGAACAGGGGATATCGGACGATGTTTATGCGATTCGCAGAAAACGTGAAGGGGAAAGCAAGTTGAAAAAGCTGACCTCTAAAACGTATTACAAACTGTTTGCAGAAAGGTCTAAGAAGAGATCATTCTCAGATGCAGGGGGACTTCCGCTTGTTAGACAAAAAATGTATCGAAGCCTTATCTCAGTTGAGAGAAACATGCTCGTTATAACCAATAGAATGTACAATTGGAGATGGTTTTAAGAACAAAAGAAATCAGTTATGATGCAGACCCAAGAGCTGGTGGTGAAACGAATGGAAGTTCAGTGCGATTACTGACTCTGGCAATCAATGGGTGACGTCTACAGTACGCTGCCGTTTGAAAGTGTGGTCTAGTAGTAGGGGTATTATTATCGTTTATTAGGATTATTTTTATTTGTTTGTCGAAATCATGCGCCACGATATTTATGAGGCAATATCAGTGGCGGTGGATATCCTCTTTTAATTGCAGGTATTCTGTTCCTTGGTGGAATCCAATTGATTCTCTTGGGGTAATCGGAGAGTATTTAGGCGAGTGTTTGTATGAAACGAAAGACCGTCCTTTATATTTTGTTCAAGAGACCTCAGAAGAAAGAAACAACGGGAGAAGAGAGAAGTTTCTCCATACTTTGAACGAACAAGAAAAAACAGAAAGCGTTGGTCATGACAAATGGAATTCATAAAAAAATGTATGTTAAATACGAAGAAGCCATTATTTATTTAGTGTTTGGTGTGTTAACGACAGTCGTCAATATCGTGTCGTTTTTATTTATTAGACACGGTGCTAGGTGTACAATATTTGATCGCGAATTTAGTATCGATCATCGTATCGATTCTTTTTGCCTTTTTTACGAATAAGAAATATGTGTTCAAATCAAAATCAGAGAGTTTCCAGAGTTGGATGAAAGAATTTATTTTGTTCTGCCAGTTTTAGAGCTCTTTCAGGTGTATTTGATATGTTGAGCATGTGGATATTGGTAGATTTCCTTACTCTCGATACAAATATAGCTAAGATAGCTACCCAATTTATTGTGGTTGTGCTGAATTACTTTTTCAGTAAATTCTTTGTATTCAAAAGATAGTATTTACTGAAAAATAATGAAGAGAAAAGAGATTGGTGGTTAGCGTTATGGAACAAATTCAACGAAGCACGAAAAAGAATACCTCAAAAGAAATTTTGTGGTATTCTCTTTTATTTTTGATTACAATGGCATCCATCTATGGATACTTCATGGTTAGCGGAACTTCCTTTATATGGGAAAGTGACGGATTCACTCAACATTATTTGTTGTTTAAAGATTATGTAGGCATGTGGCAAGAATTTATCCATGCACCCATCTGGCGGGTTTCCAAAATTGGGATTGGACAATAGGTCTGGGCGCTGATGTGATCAGTTCTTACGGATATTATGTAGTAGGAGATCCGTTCGTTTATTTAGGGTTATTGTTTCCGCAGTCGATGATGGAGTTTGCCTTTCACTTTTTTGATTGTTTTAAGAATCTACTGTATTGGTTTGGCATTTATGTTTTACGCACGTAAAATGAATGTCAGCGGAGCAGGATTATTGGTAGGGACTTTTGTTTACACGTTCTCTCATTACGTGACACTGAATGCTACAAGGCACCCATTCTTTTAATGCCGATGATTTTCTTTACCGTTACTTTGTTTGGGAGTAGAAAAGATATTGCGAAAAGAGTCCGCATTGTTGTTCGCTGCGGTAGTGTGCGTCAGTGCAACAAGCAACTTGTACTTTTTCTATAAATTGACCGTTTTGATTTTTTATTTATGCGATCTTCGTTATTTTGAGTTGGGAATACCGCTGAAAAAAATCTGGAAGTATTTCTGGAAAGCCCTTGTCTCACTATTTAATTGGAGTGTGTATGTCAGCAGTGGTATTGTTTCCTGTAATCTGGGGATTCTACACATCTTCCAGAGAACCAGGAACGTTTGCCAGCGGAATGACAGTGTACCCATTACAGTATTACGCGTTAACCTTTTAGCAAATATCTTTATTTCAGAATGTATCCTTGTGGACAGTTTTGGGATTTGCCGGAATGTGATGTAGTGTGTCCATTGTTCTTTGTTAGACGGAAAGTTTTTGGAGCTATTCCTTGTAATATGATGGTGTTATTACTTGGTCATGCTTCTATTTCCGGCATTCGGCCTTGTTAGAATGGATTATCTGGTCCATATAACGGTGGACATTTATTATCCCACTACTGCATGGGTGTAGCAGTAGCGTCGCTTGTATCAAATACCGATTTGATTGGAATAAGAAAGACCGCTTAGCGATGCTTGCAGGATGGTTGTTTTTTGGTGGAGTAGCAACTTTTTTTTTTTCAAATCATTGGAGAATTTTCGTGGGCTAGAACAGTTCCAGTTGCAGCAAGCTTTTCTGGTAGATGGGCTGATTATTAGAAATAACAGCTCGCAGAGAAAGAAAAAGGCAAACTGACAAATGGTTGGGAAAAAGTTGTTTCAGCTGTTATTTTCTTGTCAGTGATCGGTAATGTGATTTTCAATCGCTCAAGAATATTCATTATCCATATAGGGACAAAACAAAGTAGCTGCCTTACTGCCTTATGGAACAGCAAATGAACCAGTATGAGCAAGTATTGATGAAATTGAAAAAGAGATTCCTCCTGTTTCAAAAGACGACATTTTCCGTATTGGGGCTTACAGCTAAAGACAATCACATCCGCAATCATATGGTTTATTTAGAACGGATGGGGATGAACTCCTATCTTTCTATCACCAACGGGTCGGTGCGCAGTTTGCTCGTCAACTGGAATTGGCTCGTACTTCAATTTGATCCAACGGTACGAAATGGAATGGATGAACCGAAGAATAGCATAATGCATATGTTAGGCGTGCGGTATATCGTGACAGAGGTATTCCGAATTGAAAATATTTGCCGTAACGGCTACGAAGTGATTTCCCGTGTTCTGAGGGAGAAGAACGCTCATTGATCGCAGAGACAGATCAATCTTATCCTTTTGCATATGCTCAAATTCTGTTGTGCATGGATAACGAGGAGTTTGAAAAACTGAATCCTGTAGAAAAGAGGAGTTTTTATCATATACGTGTTTTACTGCCAAGCCCCAGCCTGATGAACGCCTGGACACTCAATTCAGTCTAGACATCTCGCTTCGATTCATCACTTTCAGACAAAAGCAAATTGCTGCCCATCACTCCGTTACGTAGTCTTGAGGACACAAAATAAACTCTACTATCTGAATAATGCCGGCAAGTTAGACTCGCTTCAAGACAGTGGTATGGGAATATTACGCATTGAAATTCAGCATGGACGATGTAAAGGATATTCAACAGTTCAGAAGTCTATACGCTACACTAAAAGGATATGGATTTTGAACCATTACATCCAAGTAAAACGTATATCGAGTGAATACCAGCTTTAATACATAAGTAGCCTTTAATGGACGAAACTAAAACAATTCATCAATCTCAACGACTAAGCTAGAGTTTTCAGCTTCATACATTCATCGTAAAAATATGTTTGTTTAATCTTACAGGTTTATCAAGCAGAATCTGAAATCTCATACCATCACGGTCCAATTTGAAAAGCTGGAGCCTCATGATATTTATCTACATTGTGTGTGGATGATAATCACGCGTGACAGCCTTTGTTTTGTGTGATACCTCACGCTATCATACTTTATAATTTCCTTGTTGGTGTGCTAACCACGATATGTAATAGCTTCGCCGGTAGATCAAAGACATGTCTACACAATGATATAAAGAGTAGCTGTGAAAATCACGCAGCATCGATCTATGATGTGGACGACATTTGCGAGACGAATCTATAGAAGGTATTTGTTTTATGGACGATACATACTCACCGTGCAAGAAGAGACGATCGCTGCTGTGTGTGTGAGTACTGCAAGCATATCAATACCTATATTCAGGTAGGGTAGGTCCAGTGCTGAGGTGGGGCGTGTGTGCACATCACATGGATGACGACCATTAATATAAGTCATAGTGATGGAGTTTATCATCGGTGATTCCTTTAAAAGCACGACTACACTATACTCAAGTAGCATATTTTTTCTTACGAAACGCCGGGGGCCGTTCTTGAAACTTCGCTTTGTCGTTGTTAGTAGTTTATCCGGTGTAGTATTTATTTGAGGGCATGATGGGAAGTGTGAAGGGATGCTTGGCGCACTCACGCTGGGAATAAAGCAAAGAATAAAAAGAAACCCGGGCTGATCGCGGTCTATGGAACTCGATATGTGCAAGAATCGGTTCTTTTTCTGGCAATGGTGTGAGGTGTGGGTTATATTGTCTCGTCTGTGGAGGTGTCTTTAGCGTGCTGGGGGCGCTACATACAGTGATATTGGATACGTCAATCGTGTGCATTGAGACGTCACTTCATCCATTAATTGACGTCATCTCTCATTTTCCTCAGGTAAAAACCGATACTGTAATAATTTGAGTAATGAATTTCAGGTCTTTGCTGTACTCTAAACTGTGTTCTTCACTAAAAACTTTATATTATGAACTTCAAAGTAGCGGTTCAGCCTCGATATGAGTATGTTTAACCAATATTTTGATATTCACTAATCGGACATTTGAGCTCCGAATAATCTTTTAATAATTCTCATACGATGAGCACAGCTAACGTACTGATGATAGCTAGAAAATAATACCCCATCCCTACTGCTACATAACCAACACCGGCGATCGCCCAATCGAAGCTGCTGTATCAGACCAGAAACATTTCGCTTAGTCACTATAATGGTCCCACGCCCAAAAAAAAAACCATCCGCTGACGATTTGAGCAGTCAGTCGAATAAAATCAGTAGTCAAGACTCCCTCTAAATCAGGATTAAGCAATGACCATCCTAATGATGGTCGTAACTGGCTTCTACTTGTACCATAGCAAATGATAGCAAAGATCCTACAAGAAAGCATGCGCATATGAGGGGTCTTAAGCCGGCATTTGCCCTTTTAGCTTCACGTTTCAAACCCAATAGCACTGCCGCAAATATAATAGCCATACCAATTCGTAACTAAAATTTCCACGATTAACTCAATTCATACATAAAACAAAAAATCCCCGCTCGTAGTCAGGATATTGCGCCAAACTATCAGTGATTGATTATTTCGTCCCTTGTTTTTCATTTTTAAATATACCGTTGAGGGTGAAAAACATTGTCAAAGAAAGAAACCGTGAGTAAGAAATAAGGCTTAAACGCTAAGAAACACTCATAAATGTTGATTGTTTTTGAATGGATTTGGTGGTAAAATGAAGAAGTGACAGAGGTGGCCTTATGTTAAACTGAAGAACGTTACCGCATATATTGTTGGTTCAACGTGACGACAACATGGTTGGTGCTCAATCTCAAGAATTAATCAAGAAATGAATTGATTCTGAATCTACGTTACGGTCTGACGATTTAGATGCTCTTGAAGAAAAAGCGGATGCTGTAGTTCGTGATTCACGGGGGGGCTAAACGTCTCTATGAAATAGAACACGAGAAATTCCCATTACCGCGAAAACATCCAAAACATTCAAAGAAAAAAAGGAAATAGCTAGAAATAATGCATCTTCTCTTGTACAAGATGGAGATACAATCTTCTTAGATGCCGGAACAACTACATTGTATATGATTCCGTTTTTGAAACAGAAAAAAATTCGTATCGTGACAAATGCAGTGCAGCATGCTCACCTATTAGCAGATCAAGAAAATGAAGTGGTTTTAATCGGCGGAGTATTAAAAAACACCACTAAAGCTGTTATAGGAGCAGTAGGTTGTGCTCAGTTGAGCCAATACAATTTTAATAAAGCGTTTCTAGGGATAAATGGTGTAGATCTTGAATATGGTTTCACGACTCCTGATCCAGAAGAAGCGGCTATCAAGCAGCAAGCCATCAAAAATAGTGCAAAAGTATTTATTTTAACCGATAACAGCAAATTCAATACAGTAACCTTTGTCAAAGTAGAGGATATCGACGGGGCAACGATTTTGACAAACTCTCTGAACAAAAAAGAATTTGGTGCTTATTTTGAAGCAACTAAGATAATGGAGGTAAAAACATGATTTACACAGTAACACTTAATCCATCGATTGATTACATTGTGCAACTTCCCACCGTTCAATTGGGGGAGACTGAACCGCATGACAGGCGACATCAAGCTGCCAGGCGGAAAAGGTATCAATGTTTCGCGTGTATTAAACAACATTGGGCAAGAATCCACAGCGCTAGGTTTCATTGGAGGCTTCACAGGCCGATTCATTACGGATTGGCTGAAAAAAGAAGCTGTTGGGACAGATTTTGTTGAGATCGAACAAGATACACGAATCAAATGTAAAAGTAAAAGCAGATATCGAAACAGAAATCAATGCAGCAGGACCAGCAGTCTCCGAAAAAGAGTCTGAACAATTATTGCAGCAAATGGATGCTTTAACTGCAGACGATATCGTTGTTTTTATCAGGAAATAAACCGCCAACATTGCCAGAAGATTTTTACCAGCAAATGGTTAAAAAAATCTCAGCGGCTGGAGCAGATTTCGTGATTGATACTACTGGGAAAGAATTGATGAATGCAATCGGTTCTCGTCCGTTGTTGGTTAAACCAAACCATCACGAGTTGGCAGATTTGTTTGAAACAACTTTTGACTCTGTGGAAGACATCATTCCATACGGCAAGAAGTTGATTGAATTAGGTGCAAAATATGCGGTTATCTCTATGGCAGGTGACGGAGCATTGTTCTTTACTGAATCAGCGGCTTACCGAGCTACGGTACCTAAAGGACAAGTGAAGAATTCAGTTGGTGCTGGAGACTCTATGATCGCTGGATTTATCGGCGCATTAGTCAGCACTAAAGATCCATTAGAAGCTTTCAAAAAAAGTGTGGCAACAGGAAGCGCCACAGCATTTTCAGACGACTTAGCTACTAAAGAAGCTATCGAGGCATTAGTAGAACAAGTAGAAATCAAAAAGATTGATTAACCAAAACTTACAGGAGGATAAAAAAAGATGAAAATGAAAGACATTTTAATCAAAGATGTTATGATCATGGATCTAAAAGCTCAAACTAAAGAAGCTGCTATCGACGAAATGATCGCCAGCTTAACAAGAAAACAACCGTATTAGTGACGTAGAAACGTTTAAAGAAGGTATCTTGAATCGTGAGAGCCTTTCTTCAACAGGTCTTGGAGATGGGATCGCAATGCCGCATGCGAAAAACAAAGCGGTTAAGGAAGCAACAGTTTTATTTGCTAGAAGCAACTCAGGTATTGATTACAATTCTTTAGATGGTCAAACCAGCTTTCTTGTTCTTTATGATTGCAGCTCCAGAAGGGGCTAACGATGTTCATTTGGACGCATTGGCGAACCTATCTCGCTTATTGATCCGTCCGGATTTTGTAGCATCATTAAAAAATGCTTCTACTGCTGATGAAGTTCAAGAATTGTTTACAGCAGCAGAAGAAGTGGAAGAAGAATCAAATACTGTAGAAGAAACTACAGCACCTGCTGCAGAAGAAAGACCTTATGTCGTAGCTGTAACAGCTTGTCCTACAGGGATTGCGCATACCTTTATGGCTGAAGATGCTTTGAAAAAGAAAGCAGCTGAAATGGGCGTAGACATCAAAGTAGAAACAAACGGAAGCGGCGGAATCAAAAACCGTCTGACAGCTCAAGACATCGAACGTTCTGTTGGTGTTATCGTAGCTGCGGACAAACAAGTTGAAATGGCTCGTTTTGACGGCAAACCAGTATTGCAACGTCCAGTAAGTGATGGAATCCGCAAAACAGAAGAATTGATCACAAAAGCGATCAACCAACAAGCACCAATTTTTTCAGCTGGCGATCGTAAAGCTGAAGCAAGTAATGACAACGAAGAAAAAGGTTCTGTATGGAACAAAGTTTATAAAGATTTGATGAACGGAATTTCTCACATGCTGCCATTTGTAGTCGGCGGCGGAATCTTAATGGGTCTTTCATTCTTATTTGAAAGCTGGTTAGGTAAAGAGAGTGAAATCTTCTTATTCTTGAACTCAATCGGAAGCCAAGCGTTTAATTTCTTGATTCCTATTCTAGCAGGTTACATTGCACTTAGTATTGCTGACCGCCCTGCATTGATGCCTGGTATGGTTGGTGGAGCGATGGCTGTTGCCAGCAACGCTGGATTCTTGGGTGGTTTAGCAGCTGGTTTCTTAGCAGGTTACTTAATGATCGGCTTGCAAAAAGGTTTGCGCAACTTGCCTAAATCGCTAGAAGGTATCAAATCAATCTTGTTGTTCCCAGTACTTGGTTTATTGCTGATTGGATTAATAATGTATTTCGTTGTTGGACCAATTTTTGGTACGATCAATGAAGCAATGATTACATTCTTAGAAAACCTTGGAACTGGAAATGCAGTTATTCTGGGAGCTCTATTAGGTGGAATGATGTCCATCGATATGGGTGGTCCATTCAATAAAGCTGCATACGCATTTTCTATCGGTATCTTTACGGATACAGGTGACGGAAGCTTGATGGCTGCTGTTATGGCCGGAGGAATGGTTCCGCCATTAGCTATCGCATTAGCAAGCACATTGTTCAAAAAACAAATTCAATACAGACGAAAGAAAATCTGCTTTGTCTAATTACGTTATGGGAATTTCATTCATCACTGAAGGTGCGATTCCATTTGCCGCAGCTGATCCATTGCGCGTCATTGGTTCTTCAGTAGTCGGGTCTGCTATTGCAGGTGGATTGACTCAATTATGGAATGTCACTGTACCAGCACCACACGGTGGAGTATTCGTAGCTGGTCTTTCTAATCATGTTGGATTGTTCCTTCTAGCAATCTTAATCGGGATGGTTGTAGGGGCTGTTATCTTGGGACTATGGAGAAAACCAGTTGAAAGCAATGATTCAGGATTAGAACTAAAATAATCAACTAAAAAAAGTTGCTCCCGCATGAAGAGTTGATCTTCATAGGGGGCAACTTTTTTAGGTGTTTTCCAGTTTGGTGTGAAGGCGGAAATCGGCCATCAGCTCCTAGAAACAACTGCTCATGGCTGAAAAATAATTTAAAAAGGCCATGAGGACGATTTAGTACCGTCTCATGGCTGAACAATCATTTTTTTCGGTCATGACGCATCATATTTATTGATTCATGGCTGATAATGTGCTGATCTGCTTTAAAGAATAACGTAATAGATCAAGATTCCGGCGAAACCTGAAAGGATCATAACGTGAATCGGACCAAGCTTGGTTTTGCGCAAAATGGCCAAACCGATACTAAACAGGATTACTGAGATCCAGTTTAAGTCGCTGAAAGCAATAGGGAAGCTTTCTGCACCAAACATAGCCGTCAAGAAAATCGTCAATCCAGCAGAAGCAATCAGTGCCACTACAGCTGGACGCAACCCTTGAAGGATACCATCCATAAGAGGGATTCCTTTATATTTGTAATATACTGTAGCTAGTATGATCACTATGATGCAAGATGGGGCGATACATCCAAGAGTAGCAACAATTGAACCTGGAAGTCCGGCCACTTTTGTACCGACAAAAGTAGAAGTATTAATGGCTATCGGACCAGGAGTCATTTGAGAAATCGTAATGATGTCAACGAACTCTGTACTCGACAACCAATTGTTTTGGTGGATAACTTGTTCTTCGATCAAAGGCAAAGCAGCATATCCGCCGCCAAAACTGAATAAACCGACTTGGAAGAAACTCCAAAATAATTGTAAGTAAACCATGCTTTATGAGTCCCCCTTTTGGTTATGAGATCCTCGTAGTGATGTATAAGCACCTACAGCACCACAAATCAATAAAATAATGACAATGTTGATGTTTAATAAGATAGCGGCGATAAAAGCTAAAATCATCATGACGATGGGCAAAACTTGTTTGGCTTTAATGATTTTTGCAGCCATATCGATTACAACGCTCACAATAACGGCTGCAACTCCTGCCTGCATTCCTAAAAGGAGAGCACTGACCACTGGATTATCTCTAAAAGCTTGATAGAAATAAGAAATAATCGTAATGATGATCAGAGGAGGAAAGATAGTACCTATGACTGCTATCAAAGAACCTAAGATCCCAGCCATTCTGTACCCCACAATAATAGAGGTGTTTACGGCGATAGGGCCGGGAGCAGATTGACCTATTGCGACTAGATCCAGCATTTCCTCTTCATCGATCCATTGTAGTTCTTTAACGAACCGTTTTTGCATGAGGGGCACAATGACGTAACCTCCGCCAAATGTAAAAGCACTTAATGTAAAAGTAGAAAGAAATAATGTCCAATAAAATTTAATATCTTTTTCCATTTGAACCTCCTGTATAAATAATGACAATATGTACTTCATATATTATACCGTAAATGAGAAAAGGTTTCATTTCATGGAAGTTGAATTCCTTATATTTTATATAAATGAAAACAAAAACACCTCTCTTTCATTCCAAATATGATATGCTTAATTATGAGGAAAGATATCATTGAATGAACAAAAGTATGGTTTTATAACCAGGAAGTAAATTTTACAGTGATGAAACTTTAATTATATAAAGTAGGAGATCAAAAATGAATGTATTAGTGACGTGTAATGAGAATTATATCCCGCCCCTTAAAACCATGTTGTGGTCATTATTCAAATCCAACATGGGGGAACAGTTTACCATTTATTTTATGCACAATAATATGGCAGAGAATAGATTGGAAGAATTAGATTTATTCATGAAGAGAAATGGCCAAGAATTTTATCCAATTGATGGCAGTGATTTATTTGAAGAAGAGACTACAGTGAATCGTTATTACTCGATTGAAATGTATTATCGATTATTGGCGCCGTTTGTTTTGCCAGATGAAGTAGATCGGATTCTTTATTTGGATCCAGATATCATCAACTTAAACCCTGTTTCTGATTTCTACCATCAAGATTTCAAAGGGAATTTGTTTGTGACGACCACTCATGATTATTTGACGAAATGGATACAGCCAATCAATAATATTCGGTTAAATACATTGGAATCAAAAGGGTATTTCAATACGGGGATATTATTGATGAACTTGCCTGCCATTCGCTTGAGCAAAACAAAAGAAGACATCTTTTCTGGAATCGAACTGAATAAGAATCGATTACTGCTGCCAGATCAAGATGTTTTCAATCATCTATATTGGGACTCAATTTTAGAAGCGGATTGGAGAATCTATAATTTAGACCCGCGGTATTACTCAAAAGCCAATGTGGTTTTTCCAAAAGATTACAATTTGGAATGGGTAGAAGAAGAAGTGGTGTTTATCCACTATTGCGGCAAACAAAAGCCATGGAATAAAAAAGAGGCTTACAAATACAAGCTTGGTCATTATTATGATCAATATGAACAAGAACATCTACAAGGATTCCCTCAATCGTTAGATTTTGTCCTTGAAGAATAGCGGGAAACTCGTTAACCTATAGAAAATAGAGAAAGAAGGAAATTAGAATGTCAAAACATTATGATTACATTGCTATCGGCGGCGGTAGTGGAGGAATTGCTTCAATCAATCGTGCGGGTATGCACGGAGCTAAAGTAGCTATCGTAGAGGCTAATGAATTGGGCGGAACATGTGTCAACGTCGGTTGTGTACCTAAAAAAGTAATGTGGCATGGTGCTCAATTAATGGACGAAATGAAATTGTATGCTGAAGATTACGGAATCAGTTATTCAGACATGCAAGTAAACTATTCAAAATTGGTCTTGAATCGAGAAAAATACATCGACCGTCTGCATACAGTTTACAAAAAAGGATTGGACAGCAATGGGGTCGATTTGATCAAAGGATTCGCTAAGTTCGTAGACAACCATACGATTGAAGTAAACGGCGAACAATATACAGCTGATCACATTTTGATTGCAACAGGGGGCTATCCTGAAAGACCGAACATTCCAGGACAAGAATACGGTATAGATTCAGACGGTTTCTTCGCTTTAACAGAATTGCCAAAACGAGTGGCTATTATCGGAGCAGGATACATTGCTGTTGAATTGGCTGGTGTGACTCACGGACTAGGTGCAGATACTCATTTATTTGTGCGCAGAAATGCACCGCTTAGAACATTTGATTCAATCATCAGTGAAGGACTTGTAGAAACGATGGAAAGAGAAGGAGCGACTCTGCACACTCACTCTATTCCGAAAAAAGTAGAAAAAAATGAAGATGATAGTCTAACAATTTACTTTGAAGACGGTTCTTCTCACACTACAGATACGATTATCTGGGCTGTTGGCCGTAAACCAAATACTGCAAACTTGAATTTAGAAGCTACAGATGTTGAATTGAACCCAGAAGGCTATATCAAAGTAGATGAATACCAAAATACTAACGTAGACGGGATTCACTCTATTGGAGATGTAACTGGACGCATTGAGCTGACTCCAGTAGCTATTGCAGCTGGACGACGTTTGTCAGAGCGCTTGTTTAACGGAAAAACGAATGAAAAGTTAGACTATACGAACATCCCGTCTGTGATTTTCAGCCATCCGCCTATCGGAACGATTGGTTTTACAGAAGAAGAAGCCATCGAAAAATACGGTTCTGAAAATATCAAAATCTATCAAACAAAATTCACTTCGATGCACAGTGCAATCACGAAAAATCGTCAACGGACATATATGAAATTAGTCTGCTACGGTAAAGAGGAAAAAGTTATTGGATTGCATGGTTTAGGAAATGGAATGGATGAAATGCTTCAAGGTTTTGCAGTAGCGATTAAAATGGGTGCTACAAAAGCTGATTTTGACAATACAGTTGCCATTCATCCTACCGGAGCAGAAGAATTTGTAACAATGAGATAATAGAGCAAAAAGAACGGTTGAGTTTCAGCCGTTCTTTTTTGTGCACATAAACAATAGGTAAACACGAACATTAAACGGTTTTTTATTATTAATTATATGACTTTGTCTTGTCATTTTCCAAAATACCGGCTATAATGATGGAGCAAAAGGAAAATCTAATATAATTTAAGCGATATGGGCTTTGAAGTTTCTACTGAACACCGTAAAAGGTTCAACTATTAGAGAAATAAATAGAGCGTGTGATCAAGCTGATGATATGCAGCTTGATGTTTTAATTGTGGATCAGTTTTATGGTTCTTATTGTTTTTTTATTTTTTTCCACAAAGACACCAGTGTTTCTTTAAAGAGACTTTATGACCCTTTTTCTTACTTTATAAAAGAGCGAATACTTCTTTTGTAAACTATAAAAAAGGCAGGGTACTTATTCAATGGATAATTTTTTTAAGTTTAAAGAAAATAATACAACTATCTCAACAGAAATCATGGCAGGTTTGACAACTTTTTTTGCGATGTCTTATATCATATTTGTGAATCCCGCCATTCTTTCTATGACAGGAATGCCCACACAAGCAGTCTTTTTATCTACATTGATCGCAGCCGCAATTGGAACTTTAGTGATGGGGTTATTCGCTAATGTACCGTATGCTCAAGCACCTGGAATGGGATTGAATGCATTCTTTACATACACAGTTGTTTTTGCACTAGGTTTTACTTGGCAAGAAGCTTTAGCAATGGTCTTTATTTGCGGGATCTTTAATATCTTGATCACAGTAACAAAAGTCCGTAAAATGATCATCCATTCGATTCCTATGAGTTTGCAACATGCAATCAGCGGAGGAATCGGAGTATTCGTTGCTTACATCGGAATCAAAAATGCGGGATTCTTACAGTTTACTTCAGAACCAGGAAATATCCAAAGTATCAATAATGCTCCATTCGATGCCGCAGCTACCACTTACGAAGGCGGTATTACCAGCATAGTGAGTGGCGGAGGAATTGTTCCGGCATTAGTAAACTTTACTAATCCAGGGTCTCTTTTAGCTTTATTCGGGTTGATCATTACGGTTATTTTATTGGTATCAAAAGTGCGCGGAGCAATTTTGATTGGAATCGTAGCAACGACTATTCTAGGAATTCCGATGGGTATCGTAGATTTGTCAGGTATTTCAAATCCAGCAAATTCTTTAGGCAGTGCTTTTTCTGAATTGGGTGTTACTTTTGGAGCAGCTTTTGGATCAGAAGGTATGGCTTCTTTGTTTGGAGATGTATCTCGTCTGCCGTTAGTTTTGATGACGATTTTTGCATTCAGTTTATCTGATGTGTTCGATACGATTGGGACATTTATCGGTACTGGACGGAAAACTGGTATTTTCTCACAAGAAGATGAGTTGGCTTTGGATAACAGCACTGGGATCAAAACAAAAATGGACAAAGCATTATTTGCAGATGCGATCGCAACGTCTGTAGGGGCTGTTTTTGGAACATCTAATACCACAACATACGTTGAAAGTGCTGCTGGTATTGCAGCTGGCGGACGTACAGGCTTTACGAGTGTAGTTGTTGCAGGTATGTTCTTATTGACTAGTTTGTTCTCACCATTGGTAGCGATTGTTCCAGGACAAGCTACTGCACCGGCGTTGATTATGGTAGGGATTATGATGATGTCTTCTCTATTGGAAATCAACTGGGATGATTTAGAAGAAGCTATTCCTGCATTCTTCGCTTCTATTTTTATGGGTCTGGCTTACAGCATCTCTTATGGAATAGCAGCTGGTTTCATTTTTTACATCATTGTAAAACTAGCTAAGAGCAAAATAAAAGATGTTCATCCTGTATTAGGAGTATCTACAGCATTATTTGTCTTGAATTTCCTAATTCTGGCATTTATTTAAAACACTTATTTCACTAGGAGTCGAGGCAACTTAAAGTTGCTGCGGCTCCTTTTTTGTATTACGCACCTGATTCTTTGAATTACAAAAGATAAAAACATATAATGAAAGTGAAATGAAGAAAAGAGAAAGCGGGTGGTTAGTATGGAAAGAAAAGAACAACTAAAGGAACCATTTTTTGCTCAAGATATCTCCAAAGTTTTTCAAACGTTCGAAACGTCTGAAAAAGGTCTTACGACTGCAGAAGCAGAGAAAAGAATCGAATCTTATGGTCACAACCAGTTAAATGAGGAAAAGAAAAAAAGTATCTTGGTTAAGTTTTTTGAACAGTTTAAGGACTTTATGATTTTAGTCTTGATAGCAGCAGCTTTGATCTCGGCTTTTTTCGGTGATATAGCAGATGCTGTGATTATTTTAGCGGTAGTTATTTTGAACGCTGTATTAGGTGTTTTTCAAGAAGCGAAAGCGGAAGAAGCAATCGATTCATTGAAGAAAATGTCTTCACCTGAAGCACGTGTCCGGCGAGATGGTTCTGTCGTACATATCAAAAGTGAAGAATTGGTTCCAGGAGACATTGTGTTGCTGGAAGCTGGAGATGTAGTGCCGGCTGATATGCGTTTGTTCGAAAATGCATCGCTTAAAATTGAAGAGTCGGCATTAACAGGAGAATCTGTACCGGTTGATAAAGATATCGCTGTCGTTACTGACGAAAATGCAGGAGTCGGCGATCGGAAGAATATGGCGTTCATGAACAGCAATGTCACTTACGGACGCGGAGAAGGTGTGATTGTTGGAACAGGAATGGCGACAGAAGTAGGGAAAATCGCTGAAATGCTGGCATCATCTGAAGAAACAATGACACCATTACAACGCAACTTGAACCGTCTTGGGAAATATCTGACCATTGCGATCATTGCTATTGCTGTCCTGATGTTTATCGTTGGTTTATCAAATGGAAGAGATGTAGTAGAAATGCTGTTGACTTCGATTTCACTGGCTGTAGCAGCTATTCCTGAAGGATTGCCTGCCATCGTAACGATCATTCTTTCACTAGGAACACAAAAGATGGCAAAGAGAAAAGCTTTGGTCCGTAATTTGCCGGCTGTAGAAACACTGGGAAGTACAGATATTATTTGTTCAGATAAAACAGGTACGTTGACGATGAATCAAATGACAGTTGAAAAAGTCTATACGAACAATCAACTGCAAGATGCAGCTGACGTTGAAGTAAAAGATCTGCCTGTCATGAAAGTCATGATGTATGCGAATGATACGAATATTTCTGGAGAAGGAGAACTGATTGGTGATCCGACTGAAACGGCATTGATTCAATATGCTTTAGATAAAGATATCGATGTACAAGCTGCTTTAGCAAAAGAACCTCGTGAAGCAGAAGTTCCATTTGAATCAGAACGGAAATTGATGTCTACCATTCATAAAATGACTGATGGAATGTACTTTATAGCGACTAAGGGAGCACCAGACGAGTTGTTGAAACGATGTACTAAAATCGACATCAATGGCGAACTTCAAACATTGACTGATGAAGACCGTAAAGCTATTTTGGACAGCAACCATGATATGGCGACGCAAGCCTTGCGTGTATTGGCTATGGCTTACAAAATCGTCAGTGCTGTTCCAGACGAGGTAAACACGAACACTGTGGAAACAGAATTAGTGTATGCAGGAATGGTCGGGATGATCGATCCGGAAAGAGAAGAAGCGAAAGACTCTATTGCTGTTGCTAAAACGGCCGGTATTCGTTCGATCATGATCACGGGAGACCACAAAGATACAGCTTCTGCGATCGCTCAACGATTAGGCATCATTGAGGAAGGAGAAACAGATGCGGTTATCACCGGTGCAGAATTGGATCAAATCGATGATGCAACATTTGCGAAGACTGTGAAGAAATATTCTGTCTATGCTCGAGTATCTCCCGAACATAAAGTAAAAATTGTTAAAGCTTGGCAAAAAGCCGGCAAGATCGTAGCGATGACAGGGGATGGTGTAAATGATGCGCCAGCATTGAATACGGCTGATATCGGTGTCGGTATGGGGATCACAGGGACGGAAGTTTCTAAAGGAGCTAGTGACATGGTTTTAGCCGATGATAACTTCGCGACTATTGTAGTAGCGGTAGAAGAAGGACGGAAAGTATTTACCAACATTCAAAAAGCGATCCAATTTCTGTTGTCAGCCAACTTAGGAGAAGTGTTGACATTGTTTATTGCTACATTACTAGGATGGAGTGTATTATCTCCTGTGCATATTTTATGGATCAATTTAGTGACGGATACTTTCCCTGCAATCGCACTAGGATTGGAACCTGGCGAGAAAGATATTATGCAGGAAAAACCACGTGGAAAAGAAGCCACGTTCTTCTCGAATGGAGTCTTACCAAGCATCGTATATCAAGGAATATTAGAAGGTACGATCACATTGATGGTTTACTGGTGGGCAACGCATAACCCAGTTCATGCTGGAAACGAAGAATTGATCCACTTAGATGCATTGACGATGACATTTGCCACGTTAGGACTGCTTCAACTTTTCCATGCCTTTAACGTGAAATCAATCGAAAAATCGCTGTTTACCGTAGGACTATTTAAAAATAAAATGTTCAATTTGGCAATTGTCACTTCAGGAGTTCTTTTGGGAATGGTCATTTTGATTCCTGGATTGAACAGTTGGTTCAACGTGACGACATTGAACATGGAACAATGGTTAATTGTATTGGGAGCAGCTTTTTCAATCATCCCAATCGTTGAGATCATTAAGTTCTTTATCCGAAAATTCAGTAAGAAAAACAACAAATAAAGACATAACTGTTTTGCTTCACAAGTAAAAAGTATAAAAGACCAGCTTCTATTTTAAGAAGTTGGTCTTATTTGTCTGATTCGATTGCTTTTTCAGGCAAAAACAGTTACTATTTATAAGTCACTGAAATTTTTACTATTGAATTTCAGGACTGCCAGTCGGAAAGCTAGGCAGTCTGGGACCTTTAATCTTATGATATAACATTGCTTGCCAGTCATAGGGAAGCGGCCATTAAAGGGAGGATTTATATGACAGTAGTATCAATTATTTTAGTTTTATTATTATTTATCGCTGTTTTGTTTGGTTTATGGAAAATGCAAGCGAAACATGTGAAATTTTCAACTCGTGTTTTTACAGGTTTAGGAGCAGGGGTAGTATTTGGAGGACTGCTGCAGCTGATTTTTGGAGCTGACGGTGCAGTTACTACAGAAGCTATCAGCTGGATCAATATCGTAGGTCAAGGATATGTAAGATTCTTGCAAATGTTAATCATGCCATTGATCTTTGTTTCTATTATCGGAGCGTTCACTAAAATTGAAACGAACAAAAACTTAGGAAAAATCAGTACTTCAGTATTGACTACATTATTAGCGACAACAGCAGTCTCTGCTTTGATCGGTATGGGTAGTGTAATGTTGTTCAACTTAGACGGAGCTGAATTTGTCCAAGGAACAGCAGAAACAGAACGTATTGAACAAATCACAGAAACTTCAGCACAAGTTGCTGATTTATCTATTCCGGAACAAATTGTCAACTTTATTCCAAACAACTTTTTCGCAGATTTAGCTGATTCAAGAGATACAAGTACAATTGCAGTGGTTATCTTCTCAGCATTTGTCGGTATTGCTTACATGGGGATTTCTAGAAAAGACCCTGAAAATGCATCATTCTTCAAAAAAATCATGGATAGCTTATATACTATCGTTATGCGAATCGTAACATTAGTTTTACGTCTGTCACCTTATGGTATTTTTGCTTTAATGACAAAAATGTTAGCTACAAGTGATTTCAATGCATTAGTAAACTTAGGTGTTTTTGTAATTGCTTCTTATGCAGCAATCATCGTGATGTTCATCATCCACATGTTGATTTTGACTGGATTCAAAGTCAGCCCGATTGCTTATTTGAAAAAAGCATTGCCAGTATTGAGCTTTGCATTTACTTCTCGTTCAAGTGCAGGAGCTTTGCCATTAAATATTGAAACACAAACGAAAGCATTAGGTGTGGATAGTGCATCAGCAAACTTCTCTGGATCATTCGGATTGTCGATTGGTCAAAATGGATGTGCTGGTATCTACCCTGCAATGTTGGCAACGATTGTTGCACCAACTGTAGGAATCGACATCTTCAGTCCAGCTTACATTTTAACTTTGATGGCAGTTGTGACGATCAGTTCATTTGGAGTTGCTGGAGTCGGTGGAGGAGCAACATTTGCTGCTTTGATCGTTCTAGGAGCTATGGATCTGCCAATCGCAATCGTTGGATTGTTGATCTCTGTTGAACCAATCATCGATATGGCTCGTACAATGTTAAACGTAAATGACAGCATGATTGCTGGAGTAGTTTCATCTAGAGTCATCAAGACATTAGATGAAGACGTATTAAACAACGACGAAGCTATCGTAACTAGCGAATACTAATTTAAATCAAGCTGAGATGCCCAACAGGTATCTCAGCTTTTTTGTTGTGCGCCCAGCATGGGCGATAACTTGGTGGTGAAAGTCCACTACAGGCTTGGCAGTAGGAACTGTTAGCTGAAGGCAAGGGTGTCCACCGTGAGGTGGAATCTGAAGGAAGCTGAAAGCAAATACTCGCACTGACGAACAGAAATCTCATATGGAGGCTGGATTGGGACGGACGAGCTTGCAACACAAAGCAAAGTCCAATACTGCACGAATCCCATTTAGTAAATGAGGCAGTGACATGAGTGGAAGGTTATCGCACCTTACCTGGGGAGGTCTGTCTAGCGATAAAAACTATCGTAGTAACAACGAATAGACAGAAGTCAGCAGAGGTCATAGTAGGGAAAATGTACTGAAGGACCGAACAATATTCATACAAAGTATAGATTGGAGGTTAGAGGATACGTTAACTACAGAAAACAACCGAGCGGTTGGCATTCTACAGAGGGACAAGGTGGAACCGAAAGAGTATGTAGATGTGTAGAGTATGCCTCTAGGTAATATGAAGGAAATGTATCGTAAGTCTCCATCGTTGATGGAGCTCGTTGTAAGTAAAGACAATTTACTCGCAGCTGCAAAAGCGGTCAGACGCAATAAAGGCGCAGCTGGAGTAGATGGAATGACGGTTTGGGAAGTAGAAGAACATATTGAAGAGTTTTATTTGCCGTTAAGGCAGAAACTTTTGGATGGTACTTACAAACCCAAGCCAGTCAAACGAGTAGAAATTCCAAAGCCTGACGGAACGAAGCGTAAACTAGGAATACCATGCGCACGTGACCGAGTGGTACAACAAGCCATCAGACAAGTGATTGAACCGATTATCGACCCTCAATTTCTTCCTCAAAGTCATGGGTTCCGACCAGGAAAAGGAACACACACAGCATTAAAACAATGCGTAGCGTACTATGAAGAAGGTTATAAAGTGGTGGTGGATTGTGACTTAAAACAATGTTTCGATACGCTTAATCATGATAAGTTGATGTACCATCTTGAACAGTTTATTCAAGATAAGGCGATTCTTAAGGTTATCCGTAAGTTCTTGATGAGTGGTGTCATAGACCTGTCTGGCGAATTCGTAGAAAGTAAAACAGGCGCACCGCAAGGAGGCGTATTATCGCCCCTTCTCAGCAATGTCTACTTACATGAACTGGATAAAGAACTTGAGAAAAGAGGACATCATTTTGTACGATACGCAGATGACTTCGTCATTTATGTAAGAACAAAACGAGCAGGAGAACGTGTACTAGAAAGTGTATCTCGTTTTATTGAAAGAGATCTCAAGCTGATTGTCAATACAGATAAAAGCAAAGTTGGCTCACCTACCCGTTTAAAGTTCTTGAGCTGTCTGATGAAACAAGTGAATGGAACTTGTCGTTTTATACCTACCAAAGAAGCTAAAAAGAAATTTAGAGCAGAATTAAAACGACGAACCAGTCGCAAACGTCCTGGGGATTTCAAAACTATTCTAAATGAAATCAACCAAGTAACAAGAGGATGGATTGGTTACTTTGGATTAGGGTTCATTAAATCTTTTATTCAGAAAGAAATAGAACCTTGGATACATCACAGAATCAGACAGCTTATTCTCAAAAGATGGAAACTACCAAAAACAAAAATAACGAAGTTATTAAAATATGGATTAAATTTAGATAGTGCCAAAAGAATCGGTTATTCCAGAAAGAAATACTGGAGATTATCTAAATCACCAGAGGTTCACTGGGCCCTTACAAACGAAAGACTCCACCACTGGGGCTTAGTATCCCTAAGCGAAATGGTAGAGTCTGCTTACGCAAGATATTGAACCGCCGTATACGGATCCGTACGTACGGTGGTGTGAGAGGTCGGAGCCGTGAGGCTCCTCCTACTCGATTTATTTATCATCTTCTAGCGTTGGCAAGGAAATATCCTCCGGGAATTTCTAGGGATAATTTTCTAATGAACTGAACCAAAAACTTAGTTTTTACTCATCATTCATAAATGTTTTAGAATTCGTTATCTGTACAAATTCAATCGAGAAATGCTGGGCCGAAAGGATAAGAAATTTGCGTTACTTTAAAGTGGTAAATGAAGAAGAAAAGGGTACGTAAATACAAGTTATGTACCCAAAATCGGAAAAACAACGTAAAAAGGGCACGCAAAGCTAATTTGCGTGCCCTTTATTCAAGTTTTTAGCTAGAATCGGCACGTAAACCTCAAATTCCGATTCTAAAGGATAAAAAAGAGGTGTCTATGACGAGTACATAGATACCTCTTTAAAAGTAAATCTTATTCGTATCTTAAAGCTTCGATTGGATCTAATTTGGCAGCTTTACGGGCCGGGTAGATTCCAAAGAAAATACCAACGGCACTCGAGAAGAAGAGCACCAATAAGACTGAACCGAGTGTAATATTTGGCACGATATTTAAAGCATTAGAGACTCCCGTTGCCAATCCGATACCTAAAATCAGACCGATGATTCCGCCAATCAAACAAAGGATAACAGATTCCATTAGGAATTGAACCAATATCGTTCCTGTAGTAGCACCTAAAGCTTTACGAGTACCGATTTCACGAGTACGTTCCGTAACAGAAACGAGCATGATATTCATAACTCCAATACCGCCTACCAGTAAAGCAATAGCGGCTACTGCTGCGATAAAGTTGATAAACAAACTCAATACTTGATCCACTTGATCTAAAGCTTGTAAGAAGTTGGTTGCTGAGTACCAATTTTCTCCAACCGCATCATGACGAGTTTCCAAAATACGCACGATCTGTGTTGAAACTGATTCGATAGCATCTTTGCTGGAAACTTGAACGGTCAAACTTTCTAAACCGCCGATGTTAGGATCCAGTTTTTCCATCGTTGTTAAAGGGAGTGCAGTATATACAGGCATTTGGCTTAAATCAAATGAACCCTGCAAATCTTGAAAAGTTCCTTCAACGACACCAATGACGGTTAAATCTAATTGGTTTCCAGACTCTCCATCAAGACTGATTTGTTCGCCTAAAACATCTGTACGTCCGTTAAATAAAGCAGAAGCTGTATCTTCACTAATGACGACAACATTTTTACCGTCCGCATAATCAGTCTCATTGAAGTATCTCCCGTGGACGATCGTACTTTCCATAGTTTGGTTTGTGTACTGAAGGTCAGGCGTACCATAAGAAACAACTGATTGCCGGCTTTCAAAATCTGAACTCACACTTGTAAAAGTTGTGGCGTCAGGAGAGATACGTTCGATTTCCGGAATAGCATTTTTCAATGCCATAATATCATTTTCTGTAATAGCCTCATCATCAGTGGCTTCTTCCGTTACTGACAACGAAATCGTAGAAGCTCCAAGATTGTTGAATGTCCCGGTGATTTCTTCGGTGGCTCCATTCCCGACACCTAAAATAGCAATAACAGCAGCTATCCCAATAATGATTCCCAACATGGTTAGAAAGGAGCGCATTTTATTGGCCATAACACTATCGATCGCCATTTTAAAATTTTCACTAAAATTCAAAGCGTAACAGCTCCTTTCTAAACTAATTTTTGTTCTTGCAGATGGTCATTTTGAATTTCTCCATCTTTGAATAAAACGATTCGTTTTGTGTATTCAGCAACTTCTGGTTCATGAGTGACCATAACGACAGTAGTCCCTTCATTATTGATCTCTTGGAAAATACGCATGATCTCTAAAGTTGTTTTGGAATCCAAGTTACCCGTAGGCTCATCCGCCATCAACACGGAAGGTTCATTGACGATGGCACGAGCAATCGCAACACGTTGTTTTTGTCCACCAGATATTTCATTGGGACGGTGTTTTACTCGATTGCCTAAGCCAACCCGCTCCAAAGCTTTCATTGCTCGCTCGCGGCGTTCTTTTTTAGGAACGTTTGCATAAACCATCGGCAATTCTACATTTTCAAGGATAGTCATACGAGGCATCAAGTTGAAAGATTGAAAGACGAACCCGATTTCTTTGTTTCGTACATGAGCACTTTCATTGTCAGACAAATTGCTGACATCTTGACCATTTAAAAAGTACGTTCCGCCATCAAAACGGTCCAGCAAACCCAAAATATTCATCATTGTAGATTTCCCTGAACCACTTGGTCCCATGATTGAAGTAAATTCTCCATCTTTTATCGTTAAAGTAATATTGTTTAGGGCAGTAAGAGATTCACCGCCAGTATGATACGTTTTAGTGATTCCTTTAATTTCAATCAATGTTATCTACCCTCTATTCTTTTTCTTGAGTTGTTACAGTGATTCCATTTTTGACATCTTCGCTTGGAGAAAGAACAACCATTTCATCAGCTGATAATCCGGATAAAACTTCCACTTTTGTAGCAGATTGGATGCCGATTTCGACTGGTTTAGATTTGATAACGTCATTTTCTACAGTGTATACGAAAGGCTCATTATTGTTATCGTATACTAGCGCTTCGATAGGAATCGTCATAGCATTTTCAGATGTATTCGTTGTGATCTCAACATCGATATCAAAGCCTGCAATCAGATCTTCAGGATTTTCATCAAATGAAACCACAGCATTTAATAATTGAGTGTTTCCTGTAGCACCAGGAGTACTTGTAGCTACAGGGGCGACTTTTGAAACTTTACCAGAGTAAGTTTGGTCTCCGCTTGTCAATGTAGCTTTTTGATCAGCTTTAACTAATGGAGCATCCGTTTTCGTTAATTGAATAGCTACTTCTAATTGAGATAAGTCAGCTAATACGACTGCTGGAGTTCCCGTTTGTGTACTCGTATCAGGTTCGCCTTCAGTAGCGTTGACTGCTGTAACTGTTCCTGAAAAATTAGCTTCAATAGGTACACCGCTGAATGAGATCAGTGTATCGCCTTCTTCAACTGTATCGTTGACTGCAACCGGCAGATCTGAGACCGTTCCTTGACCATATACTTCTTGTGTTTCTCCAGGTTCAACCATTCCGGTCAAATTCAATGTCTCATTGATGGTTTCTTCTGTTACTTTTCCTGTACGGACAGACAGCGCCTCTTCTTCGTTATTTGCGAAAATAACCGTGTATCCAATAAAGGCAACCGCTGCAATCGCAACCAGAATACCAATAATTTTTTTCCAATTCATTTCAAAACTTCCTTTCACTATCTATTAATGTACATACTTCCTTATTATAGAGTGAAAATAGAGTGCTGTCTATTGTAGTGCCTAATCTTAAGAATTAATTTAAAGTCTAATTTTTAACCTATTTCGTAAATTTCTGTATAATTAGAGTATCAAAATAAGAGAGGCGTTGCTTTATGAAACAAGACGTTTTTGTCATCGGAGACATTCATGGAGAAATCACCTTGTTTAAAGAAATGCTGAAGTACTGGGATGAGAAGACACAACAACTGGTATTGATTGGTGACTTGGGAGATCGGGGGGAAAATCCAAAAGAATGCTTTCAGTTAGGGTATCAATTAGTCAATGAGAAGGGAGCTGTCTGTTTAAAAGGAAACCATGAGGACATGCTGCTGCGTTTTTTGCATGATCCAGAAGAAAATTATTCCCTTTACGCTCTAAACGGGGGGTTAAAGACAATCGAGACTTTTTTGCATACAGGCGCTGAAGCAGAATATTCTCCAACAGAGATGGCCAGTATGATCAAAAGTCATTATCCTTGGTTAGAATCTTTTTTAGAAAATTGTTTTCTTTATTTTGAATGGAACGATTACATCTTTGTTCATGGCGGAGTAGATTTGTCTAAAAAAGATTGGAAGAAAACCTCTGATGAGGATTTCGTATGGATCAGGGAAGGCTTTTATGACCAACATAATCACACAGGTAGAAAAATCGTGTTCGGACATACGATCACGCCTATGTTATATGGAGACAACCAAACGACTGATTTATGGGTCAAAGAGGATTTGATCGGTATTGATGGAGGAGCCGTTTACGGAGGAACGTTGCATGGGGTACATTTTGATCGAAGCGGGATCGTACAGGATTATCGAATCGACAACCAAGCAAAAAAATTATGGCAATGATGGAAATTGTGTAAAACCCCAGAAATTCTTGTTTTAAAACGTTTGGAGTTTCTGGGGTTCTTGACGAGTAATAATAAAAGACGTTTATGGAACAACATTATAGAAGAAACTAAAGGAGAACATTATGATTCTATTTGAAAATGTATCTAAAGAATATCAAGAAAATAAGCCAGTAGTTTCAGAATTAAACTTCGAAATTCAAGATAATGAATTTTTTGTCCTTATTGGGCCAAGCGGAAGCGGAAAGACTACGACGTTAAAAATGATCAATCGACTGATTTCGTTGACGAAAGGCTACATTCGCATCAATGGAAAAATGATCAGTGAATACAAACTGAATGAACTGAGATGGAACATTGGGTACGTTTTGCAGCAAATTGCGTTATTGCCGCATATGACGATAGAAGAAAATATTACAATTGTGCCGGAAATGAAAAAATGGTCCAAAGATGAAATGAAAGATAGAGTGACAGAGTTGCTGGAAAGTGTCGGATTAGACCCGGATACTTACCGCAATAGGAAGCCTTCTGAGTTGTCAGGAGGAGAACAGCAGCGGATCGGAATCGTTCGGGCGTTGGCAGCTGATCCGGATATTATTTTGATGGATGAACCGTTCAGTGCTCTTGATCCCATCAGCAGAGCAGGCCTTCAACAAGATTTGTTGGAGATGAAAAAGAAACTGAATAAGACAATCGTTTTTGTGACCCATGATATTAGTGAAGCATTGTTATTGGGAGATCGGATCTGTCTGTTCAATAAAGGGAAAGTTGTGCAAATTGGTACTCCAAAGGAAATCGTCCAACAACCTGCAGATGACTTCGTGAGATCATTTTTGAAAGCTGGAAATGTACAGCCGAAATACCAAAAAACAGTAGCAGATGTGATCCAAAGAGGTTATATAAATAAAGAACTTACATTGCCAGTCAATGAGACCATTGTGACAGTGACAGATCCAATCGAAAAATTGATGACCGTTTTGTCTATGCAAACTGAAGTTGCGGTGGTCGATGACCAAGTCGATGTTTTGGGAACTATTTCGCAACAACAATTTCTTTCGTACCTGTCTCAAAATATGCAGGAAGGGGAGAATGAATAATGCAGACTTTTATCGATACATTAATAGAACGAAAAGACCAATTGTTATCTACAGTGATTGAACACATTCAACTTTCATTAATCGCCTTATTGATCGCTGTTTTTATCGCTATCCCAGTAGCAATCGCGTTGACCTATCGCAAAAAACTCGCTAATCCAGTCATACAAGTCACAGCTATTTTCCAAACGATTCCTTCGTTAGCTTTACTAGGACTATTGATTCCCTTAGTAGGAATCGGTCGGGTGCCTGCAACGATTGCATTGGTGATGTATGCCTTGCTTCCAATTTTAAGGAATACATACATCGGTATTGCAGAGATTAATCCTTCCTTGATCGAAGCAGCCGATGCAATGGGGATGAATGCCTTCCGCAAATTGATTAAAGTACAAATCCCAATGGCTTTACCGGTCATCATGGGCGGGATCCGCAATGCAATGGTGTTGATTGTTGGAACAGCAACGATTGCTTCACTGATTGGTGCCGGAGGATTGGGAGATCTGATTTTGCTGGGAATCGACAGAGGGGATAATGCTTTAATTTTATTAGGAGCTATACCAGCTGCTTTACTGGCTATTTTATTCGATATCTTGTTGGGGATATTAGAAAAAATATCCTTCAAAAAATCTTTGTGGATCTTAGGTGTTGGGGTTCTGCTTATTTTGATAGTATTTATCAGTTCACTTTTTTCGAATAACGAAGAAAAAATCGTTATTGGCGGAAAGTTAGGTGCAGAACCAACGATTTTGATGCATATGTATGAAGACTTAATTGAAAGTCAAACAGATATCTCTGTGGAATTGGAGCCTAATTTAGGGAAAACAACGTTCAACTTCAATGCGCTACAATCTGGAGATATTGATATTTACACAGAATACACTGGGACTGTGTTAGCAACTTTTTTAAATGAGCCGCTTGATTCATCTGATGGAGAAGCTGTTTATGAACAAGCTGCAACCGGTCTAGAAGAACAGTATGATATGACATTGTTAGAACCGATGGCATTCAATAATACGTATGTATTGGCTGTCACAGAAGAAATGGCAGAACAATATGAGTTAGAAACGATTTCTGATTTGATTCCTATTGCTGATGAAATCAAAGCTGGTTTTACATTAGAGTTTTCTGACCGCCAAGATGGTTATTTAGGGATACAAGAATTGTATGGATTAACATTTGAAAATATGGAAACTATGGAACCGAATATCCGCTACCAAGCTGTAGAAACAGGAGATGTGAATTTGGTAGATGCGTATTCCACAGACAGTGATATCGAGAAATATGGGCTGGTCCAGCTAGAAGATGATCAAGGACTTTTCCCTCCATATCAAGGCGCTCCTTTGTTATTGATGGAAACGTTAGAAGAATACCCAGAACTGGAAGAGATTTTAAATCAACTGGGTGGGAAAATAACGGACGACGAGATGCGTAAAATGAATTATGCAGTAGATGTTGAAGGCAAATCAGAAGATGAAGTAGCCAATGAATTTCTGATTCAAACGAATTTATTGGAAGAATAAAATCATCTGGCATTTATTGTCTGAATGAGATAGGCTGATAGAAGCGAGTGATATAAAAAGAAGTAAAGGACGTAATATATGAAGATAGGCGTTATTTCGGATATCCACATTGATTCAAATAAAAAAGTCGTTCCTGAAGGCAGCACATTTGCAGAAATTCTAGGCAATCAACTTAACCAACAGCAAATAGAATTGTTGCTGTTGGCTGGAGATATCAGCAGCGACTATCTGTTGTCTCAACAGTTTATAGACGAATTGAAAAGCCAAACGAAGTGTCGGATTTTATTTGTCCCGGGGAATCATGATTACTGGTCTAGGAAAAACGGCGAAGAAGATACGAATAAAATCTACCAATTCTTCAAAGCAAAACCAGAAAGTGTATTAGAAAGACCTTATATCATCAATGATGAGTGGGCGGTAGTAGGAAATTCCGGTTGGTACGATTACGGTTATGCAGATGGTGATCAGTATACAGAAGAAGATTTTGACCGTATGAAATACCGTGTAGGAGCTTGGAATGACAAGTACTATGTTCATTGGAATGAAGGGAATCAAGCAGTCGCACAATGGATGATGGATAAAATCGAAGAGGATATGAAAGCTGTCGGGGACAGAAAAGTAATTCTAATGACGCACGTTGCCATGCATCCGCAATTTGTCATCCCTTTGCCGCACAGGATTTATGATTATTTTAATGCTTTTTTAGGCAGTTCGTCTTATGAATGGCTGTATACTAAATATCCGATCAAATACAGTATCATGGGGCATGTTCATTTTAGAAAAACGATTCGGGATGAAGAGAGAACCTACATTACTGCTTGTTTAGGCAATAAAAAGCATTGGGGAAAAAAGGACTTAGCAGCAGAAATCAAACGGACCATGGTGACGTTTGAAATTGAATAAATCAATCAAAAAAAGCAGCAAATCTAATTTAGACTTGCTGCTTTTTTAAGTGTATGAATTTATCTCTATTCTTTATGTTGAAATTTAATTTTTCTATACACATTAAGGAGCAAAACCGTAAAAAGTTAACATAAAGAGGATATATCCTAAAGCGATTATTCCCGATATTATAACGATAGCTCCAATATTGATCACATATTTCAAAGAAACCAAATAGATATCTGCTTTCATTATGAAGTTTCTAAACAGGAGTATCAAGGTTACTCCTAGAGGAATAAACAACAAAAAATACAATGTAGCTAAACCATTGTAGTAGAGGCTTATTCCTTGGTTAGGCAAAGATGTTTTAAAAAATAGAGAAAAACCTAGTAGAAATGCAATAAAGACTAAATTGACTACAACAGAATAAAGACGAAACGGCTTTTTGTATCGGCTGGGTAATTTAAGACCGAAAGAGATTGAAACGCAGATAATAGAAATGGCGACTGCAACGATAATATTTAATGGAAACTGCATATGGATCCTCCTTGATTGTTTTAATAGCTGGATTCATTATATAACAAAAATCATTTTATAAATAGCAACAAACAGTATACATGGCGCAACCATAGGCTTACATTTTCTTTTTAAATGCGTAAACACATTGTTGATCAAAGATGTATGACCTAACTCAAACTGTTGGGTAAAGCCCACCTGCTTGTTAGGATTTTCTTACAACTTAAAGCCTAAACGGTTTGCTCCACTCTCTTGTCTTTTATGATAAAATAGGGTGTATGTGTTTTATAGAGAGGGAGATAGTAATGGTTGAAATGAATGGAAATCGTGTATTAGAATTGTTGAATGCTGAATTGACGGCATACTCAAAAAAACAAATTACTACCGTATTGAACCTGTTAAAAGAGGGGAATACAGTTCCTTTTATTGCTCGTTACCGTAAAGAAATGACTGGAACATTAGACGAAGTACAAATTCGTGAGATTGAAGAGAGACATGCCTACTTAGAGACTTTAGAAAAACGTAAAGTAGATGTCCTAAAAACGATTGAAGAACAAGGCAAACTGACGCCTCAACTTGAAAAAGAAATCAAACAAGCAGATAAAATGCAGCTGGTAGAAGATTTGTATCGTCCTTACAAACAAAAACGTCGGACAAAAGCGACCATTGCAAAAGAAAAAGGACTTGGTCCGTTAGCAGACTGGTTATTAACTTTTCCAAAAACAGATGTAACAGCAGAAGCTGAAACATACATCAATGAAGAACAAGAAGTCTTAACAGCTGAAGATGCTCTGGCAGGAGCACACGAAATTTTAGCCGAGACATTTGGTGATGAACCTGATTATCGTCAATGGATTCGTGATTTCACGTTCAATAATGGACGTGTTGTTTCTACGGTCAAAGACGAGGAAGCAGATGAAAAAGGCGTTTTTGAAATGTACTATGACTACAGCGAACCCATTAAATCAGTGGTATCGCATCGAGTTTTAGCAATGAATCGTGGGGAAAAAGAGAAAATATTGAAAGTCGCTTTAGAAGTGGATGAAGAGCAAATATTTGCTTATTTAACAAAGCAAATCGTCAAAGATCCATCTGCAACATCAGCTCCTTACCTTCAAGAAGCTTATATGGACAGCTATAAACGATTTATCGGACCAGCGATTGAACGGGAAATTCGTTCGTCGTTGACGGAAGCAGCAGATGAACAAGCTATTGCCATCTTTGGTGAGAACCTGCGTAACTTGCTATTGCAACCGCCTTTGAAAGGGAAGGTCGTTCTAGGCTTTGACCCCGCTTACCGTACAGGCTGCAAATTGGCTGTGGTGGATGCCACTGGAAAAGTGTTATCCATTGATGTGATCTACCCGCATAAACCAGCTGGTGCTAGACAGCGTGAAGAAGCAGCTGTTCATTTTAGAAAATTAGTTGAGACATATGATGTAGAGATGGTGGCTATCGGAAACGGAACAGCCAGCAGAGAATCAGAATCCTTCGTAGCGGAAAACTTGAAACAAGTTGACCGAGAAGTGTATTACGTCATCGTCAATGAAGCTGGAGCATCTGTGTATTCAGCCAGTGAAGAAGCAAGGAACGAATTCCCTGATCTGGAAGTAGAAAAGAGAAGTGCAGTCAGCATCGGACGTCGTTTGCAAGATCCTTTAGCTGAATTAGTGAAAATCGATCCTAAATCTGTTGGAGTTGGACAATACCAGCATGACGTTTCTCAAAAACTTTTGGAAGAACAGTTGGACTTTGTTGTGGAAACAGCTGTTAACCAAGTTGGTGTAAATGTGAATACCGCTAGTCCTTCATTGTTGCAGCGTGTAGCCGGTTTGACGAAAACAACGGCTAAAAACGTTGTAGCTTATCGTGAAGAGAACGGCAGCTTTGAAAAGAGAAATCAATTGAAGAAGGTTCCTCGTTTAGGACCTAAAGCTTACGAACAAGCGATTGGATTCTTGCGGATTATTGGTGGAAAGAATGTACTGGACAATACAGGCATTCACCCGGAATCTTATGCAGAAGCAGAGCAAGTCTTAGAGTACGCTGGATTGACGTTGAAAGACGTCGGAACAGAGGCTGCTAAAGAAGCTTTAGCTAAAGTGGATATCGCTGAACTTTCAGATAAAACTGGGTTAGGAAACGAAACCTTAAAAGATATTCTGGATGCCTTAGTAAAACCAGGTCGAGATTTACGTGACGATATGGCTGCGCCTTTACTGCGTCAAGATGTCTTGTCTATGGAAGATATCCAACCTGGGATGAAGATGGAAGGTACAGTTCGTAACGTAGTTGACTTTGGAGCGTTTGTGGATATTGGAGTCAAACAAGACGGATTGGTTCACATTTCCAAATTGAGCAATCGTTTTGTCAAGCATCCAACCAATGTGGTTGCTGTAGGAGATATCGTAACAGTATGGGTAGATCAAATCGATGTCAATAAAGGACGTATTTCTTTATCGATGATTGACCCTCAGAAAGCCTAAATTTAGGAGGTGTTCAACAAATGAGTACGGAGGAGTTGCAACAGTTAGTAGAAGAGGTTTCTCTGACTTATTTTAACGCACCTTTTCAACATCAAGCTATTTTTAATCAGCGATTGAAAACAACTGGCGGACGTTACCATTTTGCCACGCACCATTTAGACTTTAATCCTAAGATCTTAGAAGTTTTCGGAGAAGAAGAGTTCTTAGGTGTTGTGAAACATGAGTTGTGCCATTATCATTTGCATTTGTCGGGTAAAGGGTATAAGCATAGAGACCGTGACTTTAAAGAGTTGTTGAAACAAGTTGGCGGGTCTCGGTTCGTGCAGTCATTGAGGGAACCGAAACCGGAAAAGACCTATTGGATCTATGAATGCAAGAAGTGTCAGCAAAAGTTGTATCGACAAAGAAGGTTTAATACCAGCCGCTACATTTGTGCAAAATGTAAAGGAAGTTTCCAGTTGATGACAACGGAAAAAACAACAGTAGAATAAAAAGTTTAAAGAGGCGAGGCAGATAAAAAGATGCTGCTCGCCTCTTTTGCTACAATAAGGACAATGAGAATGCCCAGAAAGGAAGCGAAGAGTATGGCGGATATCGGTTTGGAAAATGAACGATTGATTATGGAAAAGTTGCCTGAGTATATAGATCCAGTTAAGAAAAAACAAGCTCTTCAAGAAACAGAAAAAATATTTCGCTCATTGGAAGATATGCCTCAACGTTCCAAGAAGTGGCAAGACTTTTTGTATATGCCTTTGCTTACGAAACCTAAAACAGACTACCATTCAGTTGTGCCGGTCACGATTGAGAAAAGCAACCGTGTTCGTCCATACTGGAAAAGCTTGCTGCAACAGACTCTCACACCTTTGGATGAATTCGAACTTGTTTCAGTAGCTGATTACGGAGCTGTCGGTGATGGAGAAACGGACTGTACAGAAGCTTTTAAAGCAGCCATCGGAAAAGGAAACCGCAGAGTGTTCGTCCCTGCAGGAGTTTACCGCATACGCGGGTTAAAGCTCCCCTCCTATACAGCATTGATCGGATCCGGAGTCGAGCGTACGACATTAAAACTGGCTGACGGAGCACCGAAGAAAGAAAAACTGATCACAAATCAGAACTATGTTAAAGGAAATCAATATTTGAAAATTTCTGATCTGACACTGGATTGGAATGTGGAGAGGCTGTCTAAAAACGAGAACACTTCAGCCGGTGGAACGTCTTCAAGCGGTATAACCTTAGCTCATGTGCAATTTGCGTGTATTCAACGTGTGAAAATCATCAATCCCGGATTGCATGGAGTTGATATTACTTCCATTCGATACAACTATTTTGGCGATGGCAGGCGGTCTGTTTTGGGCAGCCGTTTTGTCTGGGTGGATCAGGTCGAAGCTAGCGGATTTGGAGATGATGGTATCACGACGCACCACAGCGATGATGTCTGGATCTCTAATAGTTATTTGCACCACCCGAGTGGAAGAGCGCATGAAAAAGGCTACTCAAACTCTAATGGAATTGAAGTGGATGACGGATCTCAGCATGTGGTTTTATCCAATAATCGCACCGCTTACTGTTTTGGTGGAGTCGAAATCAAAGCGCATGCCACCAGCTCTGCTGCATCAGACACTCAAATCATCGGACACTATTCAAAACAGGATAACCGAGCCTATAATTTTCGACACATCGGTCATCATCGAGATGAAGATCGATATTCGCAATCTGCTTACAGCATCCGAGCGACTTATTTAGTAGCGGATTCCCCACAAAAAACAGAGTTGTACGTTGGGTCAACACCGCGAGCGTTAGTCGTTTCAGCTTATCAAAAAGTGGCTGTTCATCATTTTGCTGCGATAGAAACCAGCCTTGAAAAAGATCCGATAGCCGTTTCAGTTCAGTATCGAGCTAATCAAGTTCGATTGAAGAATGTGCAGTTAAAAGGATACGAACGAGCTGGAAATCCAATCAGAATTGCTAGAACAACTGAGAACATAAAAATCGAATAAAAAAAGATTCCCTTTTGACGAAGGGAATCTTTTTTTTGTTGAGATTAAGCTTTGACAGGTTTAGTGGCAATTGATTTGTAGGCTTCAGGTTTAAGACCAGGAATCGTCAGCATGATCGTGAAGCTTGCGAGATATAAAACGGAGAGGAATCCCATAACGATCACTAAGCTGTAATTGTCCATCAGAAAACCAATTACAAGTGAAGAGAATCCGCCGATTGCTCGACCTACGTTCAGTACTGCATTATTAGCAATAGAATGGATGCGAGCGGGGTAAAGCTGACTCACGATAGCGCCATACCCTGGAAACATCCCATTCACGAAGAATCCTACGAATGCTCCGCCGAATAAAAGGGTCAGTTGGCTGTTTGCATAAACGAATAAGAATACCGATGCTGCTGAGATCAAAAGGAAAACGGCGAAAATATTACGCGGACCAAATTTGTCCAGCAAACGGCCGAACGTCAGCATCCCAGCGCACATTCCGGCAATTGTAACGACCATCCATAATGACGATCCGGTAACAGTCAAACCGATTTGTTGCTGCAAAATGGAAGGCAGCCAGTTCATTAATCCGAAGTAACCGGCGATTTGGACGGTTGTCATAAACATCAGTGAAAGAGTAGTGCGTGTTAGTTCTTTAGTTTTAAACAATTCTTTTAGAGAAGGTTTTTCTTTATTGATCTCTTCAGTAGACGCCATCAGTTCAAACTCTCCGTCTAGTGAAGTGTGCAGCCAAATGACCAGTAGGATAGGAATCAAACCGAATAAGAATAAGGCTCTCCAACCGAACAGCGGGATCATGGCACCTGCCAATAAAGCTGCAGCGATGGAACCAATTTGCCCAGCGACTCCGTTCCAAGATGACATCACGCCTAATTTTTCTGGAGGGGAGACTTTAGCGATGATACTAATGGCGATCCCGTATTCTCCACCAGCTCCGATTCCTGCGATGAAGCGAAGAAGACAAACCCAGAAGAACGAATCAGCAAAAAACAAAGCGGCGGTAGCGAGTGAAAAAATGATGATGGACCATTTGAACAACTTCAGGTTGCCTCTGCGATCGGCTAAAACTCCGAATACCAAACCGCCAAGCAGCATACCGAGGTTGGTGATGGTAGAAATAAACCCTCCTTGCGTCCCTGTAATACCAAGATCTGTGATGATAGAAGACAAAGCGAATGACAAAAACATGACATTCAAATCGTCCATCCCAGAACCGGCTAAGGCAGCAAAGAGGGCTTTCTGTTTATTTTTGGGCATAGTTGTACTAGCCATAACGACATCTCTCCTTAAAATGGATGCTCTCTGTCATCCTTTATTTTAGTTCCAACACAGTATAGCCATTATTTTTTGATCTGGCAAGTATTTTTTTTGCATTGACATCTGCAAATCGATTCGCTAAGATTAGACACAATGAAAATAAATGATTTCCTTAATTGAGTCCTGTGAGGCTGAAAGGAAGTGCGGAAAAGTACGGATATCCTAGCGCTCCTATGCCCTTTTTTACATGCAGGAGCGCTTTTTTTGCTGCAAAAACGTATTTTTAACCTTAGCAGATGAGTTTATCGGCCATCAGCATCCCTGCATGGTGCTTCATGGAAGTAATTTCTTGATAACTCAGCCATGAGCGACAATTCAGACCGACTCATGGCGGAAAGCGAACAGGAATTCAGCCATAAGGATCCACTTTCAGTCCTTCATGGCCAATAATTTTATTTTTCAAGCATTCAAAAGAGTTTTACCAACAAATCAACTGACCATGGAGGCTAGAACGTGCTGACAACAAAACCTATTATCGCATTAGATGTTTCTTCAAAAGAAGAGGCAACAGATTTTTTGAAAAAATTTGATCAAGAATCATTGTGTCTAAAAGTCGGGATGGAACTTTACTACAGCGAAGGTCCGCAACTGATTCGAGAACTGAAAGCAGCAGGTCACCAATTATTTTTGGATTTAAAGTTACATGATATCCCAAATACAGTTTACAGTGCTATGAAAGTGCTGGCTAAGTTGGAAGTAGATATGGTCAATGTGCATGCGGCTGGCGGAAAAGAAATGATGGCAGCTGCACTAAAAGGGTTGGAAGAAGGAACTCCAGCAGGGAAAAACAGACCCCTATTGATTGCTGTGACGCAATTGACTTCTACGACAGAACACCAAATGCAAGAAGAACAGCTGATTGAAAAAACGTTGGATACTAGTGTAGCTCACTATGCAAAATTAGCTGAAGAAGCAGGGTTGGATGGTGTAGTCTGTTCTGCATTTGAAGTCCCAAAAATTCATGAAACTACCACAAAGTCGTTTTTATGTGTCACTCCAGGAATCAGACCTGAAGGAGACAAAGTGGGTGATCAAAAACGAGTTGCGACGCCAGAATTTGCCCATAAAGCAGGTGCGTCCCACATCGTTGTAGGGCGTCCAATCACAAAAGCAACGGATCCAGTAACAGCTTATACAAACATTACACAACAATGGAGAGGGGAATAACTATGGAACAAGCCGAAAAAATTGCAGATTTACTACTAGAATGCGAGGCTGTCAGTTTAAATCCGAAAGAGCCCTATACTTGGGCCAGCGGTATCAAAAGCCCTATCTATTGCGATAACCGAATCACGTTGAGCTATCCAGCTGTACGAAAAGAAATTGCTAAGGGATTAGCAGATATCATTCGAAAATTTTATCCAGAAACAGAAGTCATCGCAGGAACAGCAACGGCAGGGATTCCTCATGCAGCTTGGGTAGCAGAAGAGTTGGATTTGCCCATGATCTATATCCGCAGTAAAGCTAAAGGACATGGCAAACAAAATCAAATCGAAGGACGTTTAACCGAGGGGCAGAAAGTAGTGTGTATCGAAGATTTGATTTCAACAGGCGGAAGTGTGATCGATGCAGCATCTGCTGTCCAACAAGCAGGAGGCGCGGTATTAGGATGTGCAGCGATCTTTAGTTATCAGCTGGATGCAGCAATGGATAATTTTCGAAAAGTTGATTTGCCGATATATACATTATCTAATTACTCTGCCTTGATCAAAGCAGCCGTTGAAAAAGGGATTATCAAATCTGAAGACAAAATGTTGTTGAACGAATGGCGAGATGATCCAGCTGAATGGGGAAGAGCTTAAAAAACGTTTATCGTATGTGTAAAATAGTTCTCGAGAGCCAATAATTTTACTGGAAAAAAGAAAGAAGGCACTTTATCATAAATGTATGCTTTGCACGGCAAATACATAAATGAAAGAGGCCTTCTTATGGATAAGATTATATCAAAGGTTTATCAAATAATAAAGGATTCAAGCAATTTAATAGATACAGAGGAAGCTATTCAAGTCTACATGTATGATGTGTTCGCTCAGTTAATGGGTCAGATTTTGTCGAACTTCAACGAAGTGATCAAAGAGGAAAAACAACGTGAAGGTTGGAAAGTAAAACGAGCAGATTGGAAAACGGTTCAATTTATTTTCGGTCCCGTTCGGTACCGGCGTACGCTAATGGTGGATACTAATAATCAGAACCATTATCCACTAGATGAATGGTTAGGCATTCGAAAATATCAACGCCATAGCCCACTAGTAGAAGTAAAAGTGTCAGAGTTGGTGAGTAAAGCTACTTATCGAGATACCGCAGCTATTCTAAACGAATGGACGGCCATTACGCTGAGTCATCAAACAGTCGGCAGTCTTCTTAAACGCGTTGGAGCAGCACAATCACGTGAGGATGAAGAAAATGTATTGGAACTAGAAGAAGCCACGGAGTTGCCCGAAGGAAAAAAGGTGGACTATTTTTACGCCGAAGCGGATGGGGTTTTTGTACGTGGGACAGAAAAGAAAAAAAGCTTAGAAGTTCGTCATGCCATCCTTTACGAAGGCTGGGAGAAAAACGGAAAGCGCGTCTCTTTAAAAGAACCCAAAGCCATCATGACGACTAAAAAAACCGCTGGTTTTTGGGCAGAAGTTCAAGCCTTTACAGCGAGCCGTTATTCGTTGCAGCAAGCTCAAATCATTACCAATAGTGACGGTGGACAAGGGTATACCGCAGACAAATTCCAAGAAGCTTTTTCTCAATCGAACTATCCTGTTTTAAATCAACTAGACTCTTATCATGTCTTCCAAGGCTTAAACCGCGCGTTTGGATCGCAAACTAACGTTTTTAAACAGCATGTCCGTCAAGCATTAAAAACGCATGATTTAGATGAATTAACTATTTGGTTGGATACGTATGAAAGTACATTAGACGAGACACCGGCAGTGGAAAAATTGAATACGTTCAGAACATACGTATTACGGAATTGGGATCGGATTTTCGACTGGCGTGAAAAAGCAGAACAAGTGCCGAAGGACGCAAGAGGTTTAGGCGCAATGGAGTCGAATCAACGGCATATTTCTTTTCGAATGAAAAAACGTGGGATGCATTGGAGCGCAGAAGGCTGTGAAGCTATGGTAAAAGTAAAACAAGGCATGTTCAATCACACCTTACGCGAAGCCTATCTTCATCAGCAAAATAGAAGTACTCGGCAACAACGCAAGTTGAAACAAACGGTTCGTTTATCGTCGTTATTGCATGAGAAAACACGGCAATCAGTTGGTGCAAAGAATGGGACGATTCCATTATATGCCTCTCGTTCATCAGCAATAGGACAATTAATTAAAAGTTTTCGTTAATTCCTGTCTTATGGGAGAAGGTTCCTGGTTTTAGGAACGTTCTTCCATAAGATGGGCCAGCAAACGGTGGAGCCGTGCGGTAGCTGACAAGTGTACAAAAATAGAGTGCCTAAACTAGCGGAGTAATAGGACGCTCGAGAAAAACTTGACACAAACCGTTTATCAGGATGCCTTTACAATTTTTTGCAACACTGGTAAAATAATCAGTGTTGTGACATGCGGTTGTGGCGGAATGGTAGACGCGCTGGCTTGAGGGGCCAGTGGGAGAATCTCCCGTGGAAGTTCGACTCTTCTCAGCCGCATATATATACGGAACTGATAGGTCCTATTAATTAGTCTAATAGCTAATTAAAGGGGCTTTTTTTGTTTATATACCAACGTTTAATTCGTTTATTTTTAATTTTCCACTAATAATTTTATATGCATATCATTTTATAAAAATTCAGATTAGTGATATGGTACACTTTGTAATAAAAAATTATTATTGGGGGCATTTTAAATGAAAGTTATTGTCGTAGGAACATCACATGCTGGTTATGAAGCCATTCAGACATTGATAAAAGAACAACCAGACGCTGAATTGCATTTGTACGAACGTGGAGACACAGCATCGTTCTTGTCTTGTGGAATCCAAAGTTATTTAGAAGGGATCGCAGAATCTCTTGATAGCTTACACTATGCAACAGAAGATTCATATATCGAGCAAAACGTTAACGTACATATGAATAGTGATGTTGTTGGGATCAATCCAGAAGCTAAAACGATTACGGTAAAAACAACCGATGGAGAAACTGAAGAAAGTTATGACAAATTGATCATCTCTCCAGGTGCAATGCCAGTTCGTATTCCTATTCCTGGTACTGACTTAGACAATATTTTCTACGTACGTGGCCGTAACTGGGCTGAAAAAGTTAAAAACCGCATGAATCACTCGAAAAAAGCTGTTGTTGTAGGTGGAGGATACATTGGTATTGAGGTTGCTGAAGCCTTTACTAAAGCAGGTATCGAAACAACGGTCATTGATTCTCTTGATCGAGTATTGAACACTTATTTAGATAAAGAATTTGTAGATGTATTAAACGAAAATATGGAACAAAATGGATTGACTGTCCGTACAAGTGAAATGGTTAAAGAAGTTATTGGAGAAAACGGAACTGTTACTAAAGTCATTACAGATAAAGGTGAATACGAAGCAGATACAGTAATTATGGCTGTAGGTGTTCGTCCAAATACAAAATGGTTGCAAGGCATCGTTGAATTGAATCAAGACGGAACAGTAGTAGTTGACGAGTATTTAGAAACGTCTGCAAAAGACATCTATGCAATGGGAGACGCGACTAAGATTCCATTTGCTCCAAACCATGGTTCTAAATTGATTGCTTTAGCTTCAAACGCTCGTCGCCAAGGTGTGATTGCAGCTAAGAACATTATGGAGAAAAAAGTTAAAATGCCGGAAGTTTCTGGAACTTCAGGATTAACGTTGTTTGATTACAAGTTAGCTTCTACAGGTGTAAAAGATATTGATCAAGATTCAATTGATGCTGAAGTAGAAAGTACATTCGTAGTGGAAAACATTCGTCCTACATTTATCGATGACGAAAAAGTAATGATGAAGATTCACTTCGAAAAAGAAAGTCACCGTATCGTAGGGGCACAATTGATGTCGACTTACGATGTGACAGCTTCAATCAATGTAATTTCTGTAGCGATTTCTTCTGGCTGGACATTAGAGCAATTAGAGTTTGCTGATTTCTTCTTTCAACCAGGATTCAACCGCCCATGGAACTACTTGAACGTTCTAGCGCAAAAAGCTTTAGACGGTAACTTTGATAACGAGAAACTGTAAAAAATAAACACAAAAATAGCGTTAAACTGATTTGAATCAGTTTAACGCTATTTTTTATACTCAAGAAAACAACATATTCGAAATCGTCAAAGTCATAGGAAGAGTGATGATGGATAGTAGCGTGGATAAAACAACGATTCTAGCCCCGTACTCATAATTCCCGCCATAAATTTGAGAAAAGAGAGCAGTATTGATGGCTGAAGGTGCGGCAGAAGCAATCGTCAGAACCATTAAAATCAAATAATTATCGATTGGCAATATCCATAATATAAACATTCCTACTAAAGGATAAAGGATCAATCTCAAGAACGTGGTCCAATAAGCCGCTTTTGAATTGAAGATATCAATCAGATTGCTCTTAGCGATGTAACTACCTAATAAAATCATGGCTAAAGGAGTATTTAGTGAACTTAAATCATTAAACGCTTCTGATAAAACGAAAGGCAAAGGGATTTGAGTCAGATAGAAAAATAAGCCGACATACAACCCGATAAAAGCTGGGTTAAGCAAAGCATTCTTTAACTGCACCATTCGTTTATCTCCAGTAACGGTATAGATACCATAAGTCCATTGAAAAGTAATGGAAACTACCATAAAACCAGTCATAAAGAAGACACCTTCATAACCCAAAACAGACATCACCAAAGGAATTCCCATGAAGTTTGAATTGGAAAAAGTAGCAGCAAATTTATCGATCCGTTGTTCTTTTTTTAACAAGAAATGATTTAAAAAAGCTCTTGAAGAGAGCAACAGGAAAGATACACCCATTGTCATTATCAACAAACCCATTTGGTTAGATTCAAAATCTTGTGTAAATGCATTGATCAAAATGATAGGCGTTATGTACTTAGTCAGCATATTAGCAATTTGCTGAGTACCATCATCATTTAAAATATTTTTTTTCATTAAAAAATAGCCAAAAAAGATCAGCAGAAACATAATGCTCATTTGTCCAACAATAATAGCGGAAATATTCATCTAATTAAAATTCCTTTCTTAATCTGAAATAAAACACTATTAGTACTAGTATACGGGTCATTGGCAAAATAAAAAAGGGAATTCATTTATTTATCTGGCTTAGAAAATAGTATAAAAGAAGAACAGAACAAGTATTGGTTTTGAAAAGTATTTATAGCTGTGAGGCATAAAATATCTTATTTGATGCATTAAAAAAGACTGTCTAACTGTACAAGAAATAAAAGAAGAGCAGAATAATAATCTGCTCTTCTGGTTAGTTTATTGAATTCAATTTCCTATGTTACCAATCTTTCAGCTGTTAACGTACAGCCAGACGAGATAGTTGGATCACCTTAACCTTTCTTTTTGGAGTAGAAACTCAAAAGATTAATGACAGTCCCCTCCTTTTGATTAAGTAGAGTGAATAATAATCCGCCAAAGGTTATGGAGTTGGGTTTGGAGGTTTATTACGTCTAGCCAATGAATCCAATAACATAGATGAGATAAGTTCAGTAAAAGGATGCGCTTGGTTGACCATTTGACCACTCCTTTATTCTATGTTTATAAAAAAACAGCCTCTAGCACAAGGCTAAAGACTGCTTCATTTATCTGAGGTTATTGTATCGTCTGTCTACAGAGTCACGGGCTTGTACGCGTACGCGAACAGCTTTTCTTTTTAACATAGAAAAGTGAGCACGCAGGAAAAGTGCTGAGGTTACAAACATCATGAATCCTGAACTGAAAATCAATGTTTCTGTGTTCATATTTCTCATCCTCTCTCCTAAAAATCCTTCGGTCCTGCTACACTTAAAGTAAAACCATTTACTTTTATTACACCTTCATTATCTCTTATTCATCGGAATACTTCAACAAAAACACTCACTTTCTTTTTTTAAATTAAAAGCATAGGCGATAAGTTGTATTAAGCAGCTCAAAACAGAAAAGTTTCTTAAAAAATATGTAAACGGATTCTTTAATGGTATAATGAAAAAGAATTCTAGTATGATGGGGTGTTCATATGAAATATAGTGTATTAGATTTTTCTTCTCAAGAAACGACTGTTTCAGCAAAGAAAAATCTTAATGAAAGAATCAAATTAGCCAGATTGACAGAATCTATGGATTACCATCGTTTTTGGATCTCGGAAAATGAAGCCAATTCAGTACTGGTTGGAAGTACGCCAGAGTTGATCATGGCTCATTTGGCATTAGCCACAGATGAAATACGGATTGGATCTGCAGGTATCATGCTGCCTTACTATAATGGAGAAAAGATTGCGGACACTTTTAAAACAATGGATGTGGTCAGGAACAATCGAATTGATGTAGGTGTGGGGCAAGCTGCTGGAAAAAATTGGTTTTCAAAAAAACTGAATGAAGATCCAACCGACTATCATGTGTTTGAAAGAGAAATGAAAGAGGTACAGCATTTGCTGGAAAAAACGAATCATATGAAAGCCGAAAATGCGTACACTTCTTTAATGAAAAACGGAAACCCCGAAATTTTTATCATCAACAGTAATGCAAGGAATACCCCCATCACAGCTGAAATAGGGGCAGGTTTTTTCGCACCATATTATTTGAATTCATCCGAAGAATTAAAGGATGCAATCCGCTATTATCAAGAACATTTTGTCCAATCTAATATATTGGAAAAGGCCCACGTTATGCTGGCTGTTTTTGTCGCTATTGGCAGTACACCGCAAGAAATCGAACAGTTAAAAAGAGATTTCAATCAGTGGGATGAATTGCAGCAGGCATCTGATAGAGAAAGAGACCCAAATCGTGCTATTATTGGGACTGGGGAAGAAGTGGTGGAACGAGTCAGTGAGTTAGCTAAAGACTATTTGGCTGATGAAGTCATGCTGATCCCCAATATAGAGAACAATCAAAAAAGAGCCGGAACGATTCAATCGTTTGCAGAAGCGTTAGCGGAACATAGAAGAGCTCTTTTTGGATAAATAAGTTATTGTTTATTAAATAATAAAGAAGATTGAAGGAGAGATAGGATGAGTTACCAAGCAGCAGAAAATCGTTACGATAAAATGATCTATAATCGAGTAGGAAAAAGCGGGTTGAAATTGCCGGCTGTTTCGTTAGGAATGTGGCACAACTTTGGAGACGTAGATTTATTTGATAAAAGCCGAGCTATTGTCACGAGAGCATTTGACTTAGGAATCACTCATTTTGACTTGGCAAATAACTACGGTCCTCCAGCCGGAAGCGCTGAAGAAAACTTCGGCAGAATTTTTGAAAAAGATTTAAAACCGTATCGTGATGAACTGATTATTTCCAGTAAAGCCGGGTATTACATGTGGCCAGGTCCTTATGGAGAGTTCGGATCGAAAAAGAACTTAACGGCCAGTATTGACCAAAGCCTGAACCGTATGGGATTGGATTATGTAGATATTTTTTATTCTCACAGACCAGATGTCAATACACCATTTGAAGAAACTGCTCAAGCATTGGATTTGATGGTGCGTCAAGGAAAAGCTTTGTATATTGGGATCTCTAATTACTCTTCAGAACAAACTGCTGAAATCAGCGCTATCTTTAAAGAATTGAAAACACCATTCATTATCCACCAACCTTCATACAGTATGTTCAACCGCTGGATCGAAGACGGCTTACAAGATGTCTTGAGTGAGAATGGAACAGGAACGATTGCTTACAGTCCATTAGCGCAAGGATTATTAACAGACCGTTATCTAGATGGAATCCCAGAAGATTCACGAGCTGGACGTTCTTCAAGTCCGTTTTTACAAGAAGACCAAGTTCATGAAAATATCGCAAAATCGAGAGCGTTGAATGAAATTGCCAAACGACGTGGACAATCATTAGCTCAAATGGCTGTCGCATGGATCTTGCGCGACCAAAAAGTTACCAGCGTATTAATTGGAGCAAGTCGTGTTGCTCAATTGGAAGACAACGTAAAAGCTTTGGACAACATTCACTTCACACCTGAAGAGTTGAATGAAATTGATGCTATTTTAAACGAGTCGAAAAAATAAAGTTCTACCAATTAGTCTCTTCATTCAATATACTGAATGAAGAGACTTTTTATTGCAGGAGGGAACCAAATGAACTTAAAACACATTCACCATGTCGCTATTATTGCGTCCGATTATGAAAAATCGAAATATTTTTATACTGAGCTGTTAGGACTAGAAATCATCCGTGAGAATTATCGTGAAGAAAGAGATTCATACAAGCTGGATTTGAAAATCGGAGACAGCGAGATCGAACTATTTTCTTTTCCAAATCCCCCAAAAAGACAAAGCGGACCAGAAGCTGCCGGATTAAGACACTTGTGCTTTTACGCAGATGACATTGAAGAAACCGTAAAAGAATTGAATCAAAAGGGAATTGAAACCGAACCGATTCGAATCGATGAATTTACGGGCGGCAAATACACTTTTTTTAAAGACCCAGACGGTTTACCGCTGGAATTGCATGAGTAAATTTTCAAAGTTAAACGAACATTTTTGAAAGTTTTAATGAGTTAGGTTAAAATAAAACAGGTAAGGGCAATTTATTCGAGAAGGAGAAGGATGCTATGAGTACAAAAATGATCCATACGTGCTATCGAGTACAAGATTTAGAAAAATCAGTTGAGTTCTATACAGAAATTTTAGGGATGAAAGAAGTTCGTCGTTTAGACTACCCTGATTTCAAATTTACTTTAGTTTATTTAGCCTTTGAAGAAGGCGGCTACGAATTGGAATTGACTTACAACTACAGCGCCGAAAAATATGACCTAGGAAATGGTTATGGACACATCGCTATAGGTGTAGATGACTTAAATGCAGTTCATGAAGAATACAAAGGCAAAAACTGTGATATTACAGATATCAAAGGTCTTTCTGATGGAGCAGCTACTTATTTCTTCATCATGGATCCAGACGGCTACAAAATCGAAGTTGTACAAAACTAATCCATCCCCTATGTAATAGGGATGGTTAAACACCAGATTCATTAAAGACTGATACAAATGGTCTTTAATGAATCTATCTTTTTATTTAACGAAATAACCTAACGACTGCATAAACTATCAGGGGGAATTTGATGAAATATGATGCTGGGACTTTCCATTATTCATCTAGAAGAGAATTGGTTTACGGAAAAAAAGGGATGATTTCTACGACACACCCGCTAGCTTCACAAGCTGGACTGGAAGTGTTGAAAAAAGGCGGCAATGCAATTGATGCGATCGTGGCTGCTGCAGCGGCACTAACCGTTGTTGAACCATCTGCGAACGGAATCGGGGGCGACAGCTTTGCGATCATTTGGTACAAAGGTGAAATGTATGGTCTTAATTCAAGCGGTGCTGCTCCTGAACTGATGAAACGAGAAGCCTTCCAGCAAAAAGGAACAGAGATTCCGCGATATGGACTAGAACCGGTAACTGTTCCAGGAGTGCCTAAAGGATGGGCATCACTGGTCAATAGGTTCGGACGACTAGCGCTCAGTGAAGTGATGGAACCTGCAGCCGTCATTGCAGAAGAAGGACATCCAGTAACCAGTAAGATAGCAGAAGCTTGGGAAAGAACGTATCACATTTTTTCCAAGCAATTGAAAGACTATCCGGTGCTTCAAACGTGGTTCGACACTTTTTGTCCAGACGGAAAACCTCTTCAAGCAGGAGATATGTGGTTTTCAAAAGGGCATGCAAAAACGTTGCGTGAGATTGGAGCTACTGATGCAGAAGCTTTTTACTCGGGCTGGATTGCAGATGAAATCGATGCTTTTTCCAAAAAATATGATGGCTACATACGAAAAAAAGATTTAGAGCAACACCAACTCGAATGGATCACACCTCTTTCAACTGCATATAAAGGATACGATATATGGGAAATGCCGCCAAACGGACAAGGGATAATCGTGTTGATGGCATTGAATATCTTAGAAGAGTTGACATTGAAAGACAAGGAAAGTCCAGACACTTACCACAAGCAAATCGAAGCCATCAAGTTGGCTTTCAGTGATGGATTGCAGTATATTTCTGATCCACGTTCGATGAAAGCAAAAATAGAAGACATGCTGTCCAAGGAATATGCTGCTAATAGAGCCGGACTAATCACGGAGCAAGCTCTTTCACCTGAACCTGGAAAATTCGACAACCCAGGAACGGTCTATTTGGCTGCTGCGGATGGGGAAGGAAACATGGTCTCCTATATCCAAAGCAACTATGCTGGATTTGGTTCTGGATCAGTGGTTCCTGGGCTTGGAATCAGTCTGCACAATCGAGGCAATCAATTTTCGTTAGATGAAAACCATCCAAATGTATTGGTCCCAGGCAAGAGACCTTTTCATACGATCATTCCGGGATTTATCACTCAAAATGGAAAGCCGATTGGACCATTCGGTGTTATGGGTGGAGGAATGCAGCCTCAAGCGCACCTTCAAGTTTTGAGCAGTATGATCGATTTTCAATTGAATCCACAAGATGCTTTAGATGCTCCTCGCTGGCAATGGTTGGAAGGCAAAAAGGTTCTTGTTGAGCCGCAATTTCCTTACCCCATCATTCAAGACTTGATAAAAAGAGGACATGAAGTACAAATTGCTGCAAGTCCTTTGTCTTTCGGGAGAGGGCAAATCATTTTGCAGCAGGAAAATGGAGTCCTCGTTGGAGGCACTGAGCCGAGAGCGGATGGACATATAGCAGTCTGGTAAAATAGAAAGAGCAATAGAGAAAATATTTTTCTATTGTTCTTTTTTTGACGCTCTTTTTTGATTAAAATAAAGGGAAGGAATAAAATAACGAAACGCAGGTGAATAGAACATGGGGATTACGTTAGTGAATGTCAAACATCAAGATGTTCTTCAGAATCTATATGAAGGATTGTATCATCAGTTAGTAGATATCAGTGATTTACCGGGCATCAATACGATTTGTGCAAAAGAAACTGTGGAGACGATACGAAACCGATTTGATATTATCAGCCGCTCTGCAATTCATTTTTTAGGAAATGGAAATTTTCACTATTTGACACTTCCTCTGCTGCAAAAGTATAAACACCCTTTTTCGCTCATTGTATTTGATCATCACAATGATGCTGGAAAGTTGGACTATGAAGGGTTCACCAGTTGCGGTTCATGGATAAATGAAGTGGTAAAATTGGTTCCTGCAGTCAAAAAAGTTTTCCTTGTAGGCTGCGGGGAAGAAAACGACAAGGAAATGAGTCAAGAGATAACAGAAAAAATCATCATTATTCCAGAAAGAGAACTAAATCCTTTGAAATTGTATCAAGTGTCTAAAATGATTCCGACAAAAGACATTTATTTTAGTGTTGATCGAGATGTTTTAACACCTAAAGAAGTACAGACCAATTGGGATCAAGGAAATGTGTCAACTGAAGAACTAATCGATTACATCAAGATTCTGTCAAATGATCATGCGTTAATTGGTGCCGATATTTGCGGAGATTTGGACTGGGATTACAATATGAGTAAAGAATATAAAAAAATTCCAGCTCGAGAACAAGCCTATCACGTTAATAAACAGTTGTTTGAAACGTTCGAAACGATATTGAAGAAAACAGAAACTTTTCCTTCAGAACAACAAATCGTTTAATTAGTATATACAAATGGTGTGAAAAACCTATCTTTGAATAAAAAATTATGTATAATATAATTTGTGCACTACTAATATTCACTACAAAAATGAAAGCGATTTAAAACTTGTTGTATCATCAAATGAAGGAAAAGCGAGGTATTTTTAATGGAAAAAATGCAGTTGATCCACATCAATGAAGAAGCCAAGGAATTTCATTTAAGCAACGGTTAAGTGAGTTATATTTTTAGAGTAGAACCTAAAATCAAACAGCTAGAGCAATTGTTTTTTGGTAAGAGCATCAAACACAGAGAATCGTTTTCTTATTTAGTCGAACGGGAAAATCGTCCGGCGAATAATTTATATGAAGGTGATCACACCTCAGCTCTTGAGCACATTAAACAAGAATATCCTGGGTTTGGGACCACAGATTTCAGGTATCCGGCTCATCAAGTAAAATGGCCAATAGGAGACCGGGTGACCGACTTGGAATATTCTTCTCACAAAGTAAGGAAAGGAAAGCCGGTTTTAGAAGGCTTGCCAGCTACATACACTGAAAACGATACAGAAGCAGAGACATTGACAATAACGTTGAAAGACGCCTATTCTGAGTTAGAAGTCTATTTAAACTACACGATTTTTGCAGCATTGCCTGTAATCACTCGCAGCACTTGTTTTGTGAATCAAGGTTCAGAAACTATTGAGTTGGAGAATGTCATGAGTGCGAGTGTCGATTTGCCGGATGCCAACTATGATTTGCTTCATTTGAATGGAGCTTGGGCAAGAGAAACCCATGTGGAACGTAAGGCTCTTCATACAGGTCTGCAATCAGTCTCTAGTGCCAGATGAGCAAGCAGTCATGCTCATAATCCGTTCATGGCGTTAGTCCGTCCAGACAGCACAGAAACGGTTGGAGAAGTCTATGGTTTTAGTTTAGTTTACAGCGGAAACTTTTCTGCACAAGTAGAAGTTGATACGTATCATGTGACGAGAGCAATGATTGGAATCAATCCGTTCCGCTTCAATTGGCAGTTGGATCCCAACGCTTCTTTCCAAACTCCTGAAGCTGTCATGGTCTATTCGGATAAAGGGCTGAACGGAATGAGTCAGACTTTTCACGAATTGTATCGCACTCGATTAGCCAGAGGTGTATGGAGAGACAAGGAACGCCCAGTACTGATCAACAATTGGGAAGCGACTTATTTTGATTTTAATGAAAACAAAATCCTGGAAATTGCAGAAAATGCTGCTGAATTAGGAGTAGAGTTGTTTGTATTAGATGACGGCTGGTTTAATAAGCGGAATGATGATTCAACTTCTCTAGGAGATTGGTTTGAAGACGAGTCGAAGTTGCCTAATGGGATCAAAGGATTGTCAGAAAAAATCCATCAATTAGGATTGAAGTTCGGGTTATGGTTTGAGCCTGAGATGGTCAATAAAGACACAACACTTTATGAACAACAACAAGACTGGATCATCCAAGTGCCTGGGAAAAATGTTTCTCATGGACGAAATCAATTTGTATTGGATTTTTCTCGTCCAGAAGTGGTAGATAATTTGTTCCAGCAAATGGACACGATCATTGAAGGTTCTCAAATCGACTACATCAAGTGGGATATGAACCGCTATATTTCAGAAGCCTTCTCCATCAGTTTGCCTGAGGATAGACAAGAAGAGCTTTATCACCGCTATATCTTAGGTGTTTATGATTTATATGAACGATTGATCGCCAAGTATCCAGAGATTCTGTTTGAATCTTGTGCGGGCGGCGGAGCGCGTAATGACCCTGGAATGTTGTATTATGCACCTCAAGCTTGGGCGAGCGACGATACAGATGCAGTGGAACGATTGAAGATTCAATATGGAACGTCGATGGTTTATCCGATCTCCAGTATTGGAAGTCATGTTTCAGCAGTTCCTAATCATCAAGTAGGGCGTATGACCTCAATGGATATGCGTTCTCATGTGGCTTATTTTGGGACATTTGGTTATGAGTTGGATATTACAATGCTCAGCCACGAAGAAACAGAATCGATTCAGCAGCATATTCAGTTCTTTAAAAAACACCGCAAGTTGATCCAACAGGGAGATTTTTATCGTTTGAAATCACCGTTTGAAGGAAACCATACGGCTTGGATGATCGTTTCAAGAGATCAAGCTGAAGCTGTTGTAGGGTTTTATCAAATTTTAGGGACACCTAATCCAGCCTATGAACGGTTGGTATTAACTGGACTAGATCCTGAAAAACGTTACGCTGTTCATCCTATGCAGCAAGAACGTTACGGAGATGACTTGATGGCTGCTGGGTTGATTTTTGCGGATGATGTGACGACTGATCGAGGCAAAGACTGGACTTTTAATCGTCACGGGGATTTTACGAGCAATATTTTCTATTTGACCAGTAAAAATGATTCGGAGGGAAACTGATGGGATTAGCAGTATTTGATATTGGAGGCACATCTGTGAAATATGCCTTCTGGCAAGAAGACGATTTGATTGATAAAGGCAGTTTCTCTTCTCCAACAACATGGGTTGGCATGAAACAAGAGTTGAGAAGAGTGAAGGAAAAGTATGCAGAACAATATGTGGTAGAGGGAGTAGCAATCAGTTCTCCTGGTGCGGTCAATCAGGCTGCTAGAGTGGTTGAAGGAGCTAGTGCATTGCCTTATCTGCATCATTTTCCAATCTACGATGAATTGGAAGAAATGTTTGGATGTAAAGTGGCTTTGGAGAATGATGCGAATTGCGCTGCTTTGGCTGAAGTATGGAAAGGTTCGGCTAAAGGATTGGACAATGTATTGATGGTCGTTGTCGGAACAGGAATCGGCGGTTCTGTGATCATCAATGGTGAAGTGCAGCACGGAGCTCATTTATTCAGCGGTGAGTTTGGATTTATGCTCTTAAATGAAACGCAAACGTTCAGCCAATTGGGAACGGCCGTAAAAATGGCGCAACGTTATTGCGAGCGTAAAGGGTATCCTATAGGGACTGTGAACGGGGAAGAGGTTTTCCGATTAGCAGAAACAGGAAATGACATAGCTGCAGAAGAAGCAGAAGTCTTTTATCAGTCTTTGGCACGCGGCATTTACAATTTACAATACAGCTATGATCCGGATTTGATCTTGCTTGGCGGAGGCGTATCCAATAAGCCTGATATTTTAGAACAATTGGAGAAACGCATCGAACTTATTTTGAAACAAGTGGGTATTGCTCCATTTGTTCCTAAAGTAGAAACATGTTATTTTAAAAGTGAAGCCAATTTGATTGGGGCTGTCTATAATTATATGCAGCAAAGTAATAAAATCAGGGGGACCGAGAATGAAACTATTGCAAAATGACAAAATATTGTTTTATGGAGACAGCATCACAGATGTAGGAAGGAACCGCGATGAATATGGTAATTTAGGTCAAGGGTATGCACTAATGATCGCTGGTAAGCTGCAGGCCAAATATCCTGAGTTGAACTTAACGTGTTTAAATCGGGGCATCGGTGGAGATAAAATAGCTGATTTGAAGAACCGATTGGATGAAGACTGTATTGCATTGGAGCCCACAATAATGTCTATTTTAATCGGGATTAACGATACTTGGCATATTGAAAATTCTCCAGCACTAGGGTCAAAAGAAGTAATGGTTCAATTTGAACAAGACTACCGTGAGGTTCTGAAACGCATTAAAGAAGAAACGACTGCACGCATCGTTTTGATGGAACCTTATGTCTTACCGTATCCGGAAGATCGTACAAAATGGAGAGTTGATTTAGACCAACGTATCCAGATCATCCGCAAATTAGCGAAAGAATTCAAGACAGAATTTATAGCGCTGGATGGTCCGTTGAATGCTTACGGTATCAAGCACAGCTTCCAATATTTAACTGGAGAAGATGGTGTACACCCAACTGTGGCAGGACATGGATTGATTGCTGAAAAATGGTTGGAAATTGTAGAATAAGAAGATACAAAAAAGCGGCCGAGAGAATTCTCTCAGCCGCTTTTTTCCTAGGCTAGCTTATAAACTTTTTTAAGAAATATTTTTAAAAAGTAATTAAATTGAGGGTTCTCTTTATCTTATAGAGTGGGCTCTTCTTTTTGTTTTTCGAATGATTGATTTAGGGTGATGGTTTCCTAAACATCAATCTAAGTATTTACCGTTGCTTTCAATAACTTTTTTGAACCAGTCAAAGCTTTTTTTAGGAATTCTGCGCATATCCTTTAAATCGTGGTTTTCACGATTGACGTAAACGACCCCGTAACGTTTTCGAATATCGCCTTGAGAACTTAAAATATCGATCAATCCCTAACCCAGATAACCGATACAATCTACGCCATCTAAGAACATAGCATCTTTCATAGCTTGTAAGTGATCACGATGATAATTGATGCGATAATCATCTTGGATCAGTTCATTTTCCGGCAGTTCTTCGATTACTCCGATACCATTTTCGATAGGGAAGACAGGTAATTTATATCGATTATACATGTCTCTAAGAATACTTCTGAATCCTATAGGATCGATTTGCCATCCCCATTCAGTAGCTTCCAGATTAGGATTCGGCTGACCACCAATTTCTCTGTATTGATAAATCGGTGTATCTTTGGTAATCTTATCAGCGCTTATGACTGAACTTGCATAGTAGCTGAATGACAGCCAATCGCTTTTCATTTCTGCTAATGTTTCTTCATCGCCTTCTTCGAATTCAGGCATTAAATTGTTTTCTTTCAAATAAGCTAACATGAAAGCAGGATATTTACCGTTTGTAAATATATCCAGATGAAATTGGTTAGTAAAGTCATCTACGAGTTGAGCAGCTAAACTATCTTCTGGTTTAGAAGTAGCTGGATAAACTTTATTGTAGGCTACCATTCCGCCAATTTCGCAATTTGGTGCTGATTTGTGGAGATAATTAGCAATCTCTGCATGAGCAATTAAAGTGTTGTGCTGAAGTTGATACAATTCCTTCTCTGTTCCGTCACCTTCTAACAACCCACCTATTTGAAAACCATGAGACATAGCGAAAATGTTTTGTTCATTAAAAGTGATCCAGTATTTTACTTTGTCTTTGTAACGATCAACTATAAGTTTTCCATAACGAACAAAAGCATCTACTACATAACGAGATAAAAATCCACGGTATTCCTCAGCTAGATGTAGAGGCATATCAAAATGATATAAACAAATCATCGGTTCGATTCCGCGTTCCAATAAATCATCAATAAAACGATCGTAAAAGGCGAGACCTTCTTCATTAACCTCACCGTCTCCATTAGGAAACACACGCGACCAAGAAATTTGAAAACGATAGCAATTCATCCCTAATTCTTTCATGTAGTCAAAATCTTCTTTGTATTGATGGTAGCTGTCTGTAGCCACTTTCCAATCAGAAGCGTGTTCGCTGGCTTCTCTAATATCGTAGACTGATTTTCCTTTCCCTCCTTCGTTCCATGCACCCTCTGTTTGCATGCTGGAAACAGAATTTCCCCATAAAAATCCTTGCGGTAATTGAGATGGCATAACTGTAAAACTCCCTTCTATTTTAAAACAAGCGTAAACGTTTACAAATAAGTTGTCAATACAAATTAAACGTAAAGTGTTGTTCTATTTAACCAATGGACAGGTGTATTATCCACACAGTTCTTTTGCTGCAAAATTACAAGAAGGTAAAATAAAACTTGTGTAAAAGAAGTATTTGTGCTAATATAATCTACATGCGATGAGTTGACCGGCAATCAGATGATTTATCATTTCGCTTCGGCGACATAGTGATTGCCCCAAATTAGACAGGGCACATGTGCGTAAGCACACTGCAGGATGCAGGTGTTTGGATCCCTCTGTTTTGTGGAATTCATGGAACCTATTGAATGAAAATTGAATACTGTCGAAAAAGCTGCAAATGGTCCTTCTTTGGAAGGTATCATTTGCAGCCTTTTTTTTATTTCGGCGCAGAAAGTTCTTTCAATGCGCCAACTTGGTAACTTAAATAGGTATAATTTTGTTTAAGATACATATCTTTAGGAGTGTCTTCTGCATCAGCAACCAAGATGACTGTTTTTGAACCAGCGTTTTCCATGACAAATCGTTGGATCTCTGTACCAACACCTTGTCTTTGGTATTCTTCAAGTACAAAAAAATTATCTATCTCAATTGTGTTCTCTTGTATCAGCAAATCAACGCTGCCAACAGGAATACCATTGAGATAAGCGATCACTTGTTGAATAGCAGAGTCATCAAAATCTTGATCGTAAAGATCTTGCTTTTGATCTGCAAAAGTCTCACTGATGTCAGTATCTTGTACTCGATTGATTTGTTTAAAACTCTTTAACGATTCTTCCGTAACGAATTCTACCGTCACTGCAGGATTTCTTTTGGTGGGGGTGAAGTCTTTAGGATCAATGGCATACAGCTCCAGAATCTCAATTCCATAACCATTACTTGATAAGTAATCAATGATCAGTTCAGTAAATCCATAGTCCTCTGGCCAATAAAATTTAACATGGTCCATTTCCATATCTTCATGAAACTCCAGCAATATTTTTTCGATCAGTTTAAATTCTTCTAAAGTAGGTTGGTATTTCAACCGCATAAAATTATAGTCGTACATAAAACGTGCGTCGTGATTATGGTAGAGTTTATAGAATTCATTTTCTTCAATCAACTCTGTTTTAGATGTAATCATATCAAAAGTAATCATAGTGGACCTCTTTTTCATAGTATAGGTAAGAAACTTTTTGCATAGCAAATCATACGTCTTAATTATAACAGTACAAATACGAGAATGAAACATTGGCAGCAGTTGGGAAAATTCCCAGCTAATGAGAAAAATAATTTAATTGAAAGCGTTTTCCCTAATTGGTATAGTGCTGTTGTGTCTAAAAATACTAAATGATATAGTCTAATTAAGGAAGCGATTACATATAGAGGAGGACAGCAGAAGATTGAACAGCTTATAGGAAATCACTGTTAAAAAGTTTTTAACTAGAGAGTAAAGGAGATGTCAGCAAATGATGGAAAAATTGCAACGATTCGGTGGGGCCATGTTTACACCGGTATTATTATTCGCCTTTAACGGTATTATTTTAGCTCTTGCAATTGCAATGCAAAATGACTTGATCATGGGAGGACTTGCAGCTGATGGAAGTCTATGGTCAGAAGTCTGGTCTATTATTGAGACCGGCGGATGGACCATTTTTAACAATATGGAATTATTATTTGTGATCGGATTACCGCTGGGATTAGCTAAAAAAGCCAGTGGTCGAGCTTCTTTAGAAGCCTTCTTGATTTATATGACGTGGAATAACTTTATTGCGAAAATGCTTGAACTATGGGGACCATCTTTTGGTGTCGACTATAGCCAAGAAGTAGGCGGAGTTAGTGGTCTTAAACTGATTGGCGGTGTGAAAACGCTGGATACCAACCTTATAGGGGCTATCATTATTGCAGGTATCGTTGTTTTTATCCACAATAAATTCTTTGAAAAGAAAATACCTGATTGGTTAGGCGTTTTCCAAGGATCATCTTTAGTTGTCATCATCGGGTTTATATTGATGTTCCCATTAGCGCTTTTGACATCTTGGGGATGGCCGGCAGTTCAAGGCGTTATCGCTGCTATGCAGGGCTTCTTACAAACTTCTGGAGCATTTGGAGTTTGGATTTATGTATTCTTGGAAAGAATATTGATCCCAACTGGATTGCATCATTTCATTTACCAACCATTCATTTACGGACCAGCTGTTGTGGAGAATGGAATCACAGCTTTCTGGTTGAACAACTTAGATTACTTTGCAAGTACAGAAGGGTCTTTAAGAGAATTGTTCCCGCAAGGCGGTTTCGCATTGCACAACGTGTCTAAACTATTTGCTCCTCTTGGAATTGGGGCAGCATTGGTAGCTACTTCAAAACCAGAAAAAAGAAAACAAACGATCGCTTTAGTGGTTCCTACTGCTATGACAGCTGTTTTAGCTGGTATTACAGAACCGTTTGAATTCACATTCCTATTCTTAGCTCCACAATTATTTGCAGCTCATGCTGTAATTGCAGCAACATTAGGCACAACGGTCTACTTATTAGGAGTAGCAGGAGATGTAGGTAGCGGATTGTTGGCAGTCATTTCTCAATTTATTGTACCGATGTCAGCAACTCATTTAGATGCTATTTTAATCTTATTTGGTACTGGATTGGTCTTTAGCGGGATTTACTTCTTAGTTTTCCGATTCGCTATTTTAAAATGGGACATCAAGACACCTGGGCGTGAAGATGCAGAAGAAGTGAAAATGTACCGCAAAGCGGATTACAAAGAAAAGAAAGCTCAAGATAAAAACGGAGCTACAGTTACTGCTTCTCAATCGGATGATCCTTACGCTGTAAGAGCAGCAGCATTCCTTGACGGTTTAGGCGGTCCTGAAAATATCAGCCGTATCAACAACTGTGCAACTCGGTTAAGAGTTAGTGTGCACGATGACTCTCTAGTTAGAGAAGATGGTTTCTTTAAGCAAAATGGTGCGCATGGTTTAGTTCGAAAAGGCAATGCTTTACAAGTCATTGTTGGATTAGATGTTCCTCAAGTCAGAGAAAAGTTTGAAGACATGGTGAACCAAAACAGCTCCGAAACAAGTAATGAGTTGGAAGCTGATCAAGGTACAAATTTAACATAAAGTAGTGGAATAAACTAAAACAATCATAAAAAAAGGGGATTTTATTTATGGCTTTAAAAGAACAATCAATCGTTGTTGCAGGTGGCGGAAGTACATTTACTCCAGGGATCATTATGATGTTATTAGAAAACTTAGATAAGTTTCCGATTCGTCAAATCAAATTTTATGACAATGATTATGATCGTCAAAAACAAATTGCAGATGCTACTGAAATCATTTTGAAAGAAAGAGCACCTCAAATCAGATTCGTTGCGACAACGGATCCGGAAGAAGCTTTTACAGATATCGACTTTGTAATGGCACACATTCGAGTAGGAAAATATGCGATGCGTGAAAAAGATGAGAAAATACCATTGAAATACGGAGTCGTTGGTCAAGAAACGTGTGGTCCAGGAGGAATTGCATACGGAATGCGTTCCATCGGCGGAGTTCTGGAATTGGTGGATTACATGGAAAAATACTCTCCAGATGCTTGGATGTTGAATTACTCTAACCCGGCTGCTATTGTGGCCGAAGCAACTCGTAAATTGCGTCCGAACAGTAAAATCATCAATATCTGTGATATGCCTGTAGGAATCGAGGCACGAATGGCAGAAATTCTTGGTCTAGAGTCTCGTAAAGATATGACCATACGTTACTATGGATTGAACCACTTTGGGTGGTGGACAGATATTCGAGATAAAGACGGAAATGACTTGATGCCTAAAATAAAAGAACATGTAGCAGAACATGGATACGTTACACCAGGTGAATTAAATGGTCGTCCTGAAGAAGAAATAGAACCAAGTTGGATGCATACATTTGGAAAAGCTAAGGAAGTCTATGCATTGGATCCAAAAGTATTGCCAAATACTTATTTGAAATACTACTTCTACCCGCAAGACGAAGTAGAACATTCAAATCCTGAGCACACTAGAGCTAATGAAGTTATGGAAAATCGTGAGAAAAAAGTTTTCTCTGAATGCAACCGCATCGCAAATATCAAAACCGCTAAAGATGCAAAATTAGTGACAGATGATCATGCTTCTTATATCGTTGATTTAGCTCGTGCTATTGCTTACAACACAAGAGAAAGAATGTTATTGATCGTTCCGAATAACGGATCTATCGTAAACTTTGATCCGACAGCTATGGTAGAGATTCCTTGTATTGTCGGATCACAAGGACCAGAACCATTGACTATGGGTGAAATTCCTCGTTTCCAAAAAGGCTTGATGGAGCAACAAGTGGGAGTTGAAAAATTAGTCGTAGAAGCTTGGGCTGAAGGTTCGTACCAAAAACTATGGCAAGCGTTGACACTATCAAGAATCGTACCAAATGCCAGAATCGCGAAACAAATCTTGGATGACTTAATTGAAGCCAATAAAGAATATTGGCCAGAATTAGTTTAATTCCTTCCGTTTGAATGTAAGTTAACTCAACTCTGTATGCCTCTGTGTTATACTAAGATTAGTTTTAATGAACAAATAGTCTTAGTATAAACGGAGGTGTTTTTGGTATTGGAGTTAGAAGCCTTGATCAATGCATATTACCACGAACTAAATGAAAACGATTTACAAATTCTGTCTTTTATCGTGAACAACAAACAATCAGTTCATCAAATGACAATCACTGAATTAGCGAAATTGACCTTAACATCTAAGTCTACGGTTTTAAGACTGACTAAAAAGCTGGGCTTTTCAGGCTATAGTGAATTCAAATACAGCTTGAGGCATGAAAAAACAAAAGAAGCTCAGGACTTGAATACCGTTAAATTTGTTGATTTGCAACGTAAAGATATAGAAACGACTAAAAAACTGTACAGTCAAACAGACATTGCTCCCATAGTGGAAGCTTTGCATCAAGCTGACCGTATTTTTTGCTATGGAACAGGTTGGGGGCAAAGAGACGTATTATCCAACTTTAGAAGGAGTATGGTTCCAGTTGGCAAGTTTCCAATAGTGTTGTCTGCATTAAAAGAATTGGAGATGGCCAGTACGAGTTCTGTGACTTCAAAAGATTTAGTGATCTTCGTCTCGTTGAGCGGGGATATTATAGAGGTAGAGAAAATTATGAATGTATTGACTTTAAAAGACATTCCGATATTATCGATCACTAGTTTCCGCAATAATCAAATGGCATCAAGAGCTACGTTTAATCTTTATTTTCAAACGACTCCTGTGTTGGTACAAAACGAAGAAATTTATTCGTTTCTTCCCTTATATGTAACCACTGATTTGCTGCAACGCTCATATGTGGATCATGTGTTGTTTTCAACTGACAAAAATAACTAAAAGAAGAAGCTGGAATATTTCAGCTTCTTCTTTTAGTTATTGAGCACTAGATGCAGAATCAATAATTTCTTGAGGAATGGAAATATCATTCATTTCGTTCATGTTTTTATAGGTATGATGAATCGTCATCACAAGATCATGTCCATCTTGAACACCAGACAGCTCGTTAGTAACTTCTTGGATCAGCAATGTTTCTTTATCTATAGACACCATAACCTTTTGTTCTACTTCTTCAGGAGAAAGCGACCCAAAATTTAAGGAATAAGGGGATTCAAAGGATGAATACAAATCGGCATTTATCCCTTGAAAAGTATAAACGTACTCGTCCTCATTTTCAGTCAATTCACCAATTTTACTGATAGATTCAACAATGGGAACAAGGTTAGGATAAGTTGTGCCTGTACTCTGAAAAAGAGCTTCTTGCTGATTAGACATGTCCATCCAACCTTGATCATTAAGATTCAAGTAGGCTTTGTCATCAACTGAATAATATTCTTGTGTCAAGGATTCACCAGCTGCAGACTTATTTATAGTGCCATAAGTATCCAGAGTTTGTTCATTAAAGTATATTTTTCCTCATTGATTCTCCTCCCAACATTGTTTCAATGAGCTAGTTAAAACGTTTTGGCTTTCACCCAGTTGGTTTACTGGGAATGCCTTTTAAAGGTAACGTCATTGAAAGAGAACTTCTTTCTAAATCAAGCAAACTTATGTCATAATAAGAGCAATTGAACGTACGAAAGGAGAATGGAAATGGACAAACAACGGTTATATATTATCTCGTTAGATGCATTTGGTTCACAAGATTTGGCTTACGCGAGAACCTTACCGAATTTCAAGTATTTATTGGACAGAAGTGCGGTAATTAAACAAGTGGAGACGGTTTATCCTTCATTGACTTATATGGCTCATACTTCTGTGGTGACTGGAATGTATCCAATTAACCATGGAATCCTGAACAATACATATCTTCAACCAAAAAGAATTTCTCCTGACTGGCATTGGTACGCGAAGGACATCAAAGTTCCTTCACTGTTTGACGCAGCACATGAAAAAGGATACAAAACAGCTAGTTTCCTGTGGCCAGTAACTGGTCGGAGTCAGTCGATCGATTACAATTTTGCAGAAATCTTCCCTAATCGCCAGTGGCAAAACCAAGTTATGGTGTCGTTATACTCTTCTAGTCCCAAGTTTATTATGGATCTCAATCGAAAATATGGACACCTAAGAAAGGGAATCCAACAACCTGAACTGGATGAATTTTTGACAGCCGGCATACTGGATACGATCGAAAACAAGAATCCTGATTTATTAGCGATTCATTATGTGGAATTAGATAGTATGAGACACAAATACGGAGTCCATTCTCCTCAAGCAAAAGAAGCTATTCGTAATATGGATCGCCACTTAGGACAAATCATTAAAATGATGAAACAAAAAGGAATCTTTGAAGAGACTATCGTGGCTATTTTAGGAGATCATTACCAAATTGACACACACACTGTGATTCACTTAAACAGTTATTTTGAAACATTAGGATGGTTGAAAAAGAATCAAAGAGGTCAGATAGAAAAGTGGAAAGTTGTGGCAAAAAGCGCAGATGGGGCAACCTATATCTATACTAAACCAGGGATGGATCTGCAAACCGTAGCTGAAGCACTTCGTAAACTTCCAGAAGGAATCGAATTTATTTATACGCAGCAACAAGCAGTAGAACTAAGAGCCGATAAGATGTGCAGCTTTTTACTTGAGGCTGAACGAGGCTATTATTTTTCCGATAAAGATGGACCGTTGTACGAAAAAACAAAAGGCACAGATTACCACAAAGCAGCTCATGGTTTTTCGCCGACGAAAGAAAATTACGACACGATGATGTTCATTTCAGGTCCTGGAATCAATCAGCAGGCAAAACTCTCTTTTGCTCGACTAGTAGATGCAGCACCGACTTTATTGTACGCAATGGGATATGAATTTACTCATGAAACAGATGGGGTTATCCTGAAAGATTTGTTTGTAGCTGCTGATGAATAAAAAGGTGTACGAAGCTGGAGACTTTAATAAAAAATTAAAGGCAAAAAGAGCTGGGAATGGTGATCTCAGCTTATTTTTGCTATTCAGTTAGCTTCTAAGGCGAGTTCTTCTTGAATACGTTGGAATTCTAATTTGCGGACGTCTCTTGGCAAGAAGCAACGGATTTCATCAGCGTTGTAACCTACTTGGATTCTTCTTTCATCCGTAAGAATAGGTCTTCTGATGAGTTCGGGATTCTTATGTATCAAATCCAACAACTTTTCCAAGGACAATTCTTCAATATCGACGGTGAGATTTTGATAAGCGTGAGAACGGTAAGAAATAATTTCTTCAGTTCCTTCTTCTGTCAAACGAAGAATATTCTTCAATTCATCAATAGATAAGGGGTTAGCAATAATGTTTTTTTCAACATACGGCAAGTGTTGTTCATCTAACCATGCCTTTGCTTTTCTGCAGGAAGTGCAACTAGGGGTAGTATAAAGATTAATCATATTTATCTCTCCTTTACTTATGTAGCAATTAGGGATAAAGCGATTTCAGTCATTATTATATCCCTTTTATTAAAAAAAAGCAAGAAATTTGACTTTTTTTATTTTCTGATTCTCATAGTCCCATCATTTAGCTTAGAAAAATTCGTTAGAAAAATAGTCATTGAAACTAAAAAAGAACTTAAAAAAGTGTAATTTTTTTACTTAAGGACATTTCTCGTTATAATAAACTCAACAGATCCTTATCTTGAAATTTTTAATAACTACTGCAAAAAATAGAAGGAGGAAATGACAATGAATGATTTGAAAAAATTGATCTTAGCAAGTATTGGTGGAGTTTCAATGACGTATGATAAAGTCGAAGAAATGGTTGAAAAACTAGCTTCAAGAGGGCAAATCACTGTAGAACAAGGGAAAAAATTAAGTGAAGAATTGATGCGTAAAGGAAAACAAAAAGATGATTCGATCGATAAGGATGAAGTACAAGCTATTTTGCTTCAAATGAACGTAGCCCAACGCAAAGATATTGAAGAATTAGAATTGAAAATTGCAGCTTTAAACGCTCAAATTGATGAGATAGTAGAAAATAACGAGTAGGGGTGATCTTGTGCCTTCAAGTGGAGAAAGATTACGGGAAATTGTGAGGGTCTTAGCTAAATATGGTTTCGGCCATATTTACAATACACGTGTCCGCTCACGGAAAAAAGAACAGGACCCTAAAAAACTACGCCAAGCATTTGAAGAACTGGGTCCTGGCTTCATCAAGATAGGGCAGATTCTTTCTACTAGAAGAGATATCTTACCCTTGGAATACATTACTGAATTATCTAAGCTGCAAGACGAAGCGCCCTCTTTCCCATTTGAAGAAGCAAAAGCGATTTTTGTAAAAGAATTTGGACAGAAAATAGAAGATGTTTTTGAAAGAATTGACGAAAAACCTTTAGCAAGTGCTTCTGTCTCACAAGTACATCGCGGCAAATTGTACACAGGCGAAGAGGTCATTCTGAAAGTCCAACGTCCGGATATGGAGACCACTCTTTTACAAGATATCGAGTTGTTTATTCGAATTGTGGATCGTGCGCCTAATATTTTTAAAGATTTCTTAGTGAGTCCTAAAGAAGCGTTTGAAGAAATTCGCCAAACCTCAAAAAGAGAATTAGACTTTCGCAATGAAGCCAATGCTATATTGCGCTTCAGCGAGTTGAATAAAGAAGTAGCTTGTGTAGACGTGCCGAAAGTGTTTTTATCGTTTAATTCCAAACGAGTGATTGTAGAAGAGTACATTGAAGGGTATAAAATTTTAGATATTGAATCGTTGAATGAAGCGGGCTATATCCGCGAAGACATCGGAGAAAAACTATTGTTGGCTTTTTTATCTCAAGTCTTTAAAGACGGTTTTTTCCACGGGGATCCTCATCCAGGGAATCTGATCATCAAAGAAGGAAAGATTTACTTTATTGATTTTGGAATTATGGGTCAGTTATCCAGTGAAAATAGAGAGCATTTAAATCAATTGTTGAAATCGATCGTGATGAAAGATCTAGATCAGTTGATGAATACGTTATTAAAAATCGGTGTGCAGAAAAAGCGGATCGATCGAGCACGTTTTTACGAAGATTTGAATTATTTGGTGGAAACGTATTTAACTGCAAGTTTCAGTTCAATCCAATTTGGCACTTTGATTGCGGATGTTTTGGATGTTACTCGAAAACACAGCATTTCAATGCCTAGCGAATACACAGTTTTGGTCCGAGCTTTAACGATGTTGGAGGGGTTGATCACTGATCTGGCACCTAATTTGAACGTCGTACAAGTTGCAAAAGGCTACTTATCTGAGAGTGATAATTTTAAACTATTCGAGCCAATCAGCAGCGAAAAACTGTTGCTGAACTCTGTGAAATTTGCCAAAGGTATGATTGAATTGCCTCTGCAAGTCTCAAAACTTTTTGAAAACCTGAATAATGGCCGAACGAAGATCAAATTGGATCTAGTCAATATGGATGACAAATGGACTGGACTAAATAAGATGGTCAATCGCGTCGTTTTTGCATTGATTGTTTCTGCACTGATTATGTCTTCAGCATTGATTATTTTTGCTACAGAAAGAACAGGGACGTCTTTACTAGGTATCATTTTTTTCCTTGGTGCAGGATTTTTAGGGTTATGGCTGATCATTTCCATTATCCGTTCAGAAAGGTTATGAGGGTTAAACCAAGTAAGGTGCAACAGGAGAAAAGAGCAGAAACTCTTTTCTCTTTTTTGGTTCGCCCAGCATGGGCGAACTCTAACGGGTGTAAGTCCCGAATGCGACCTGACAGTGGTAAGCATATAGCTGACGGCAAGGGTGTCCACCGTGAGGTGGAATCTGAAGGAAGCCCAAGGCAAAACTCTGGTCTGACGAACAGAAATCACATAAGAGGTGAGTCGAGTGGATAAAGCTGCCAAAGAAGCTAAAGTCCGATAACTGTCCTAACTCGAAGCATAAATGTGGCAGATAGATGGAGTGAAAGAGTTCGCACCTTAACTGGGGAGGTCTCATGACGTTATACCAAATACACTTAGTGATAAGTGCTTGACTCATGAGAAGTCAGCAGAGGTCGTAGTAGTGAAGACAGCTAGTGAAAGCTAGAAAGAGCGAAGGACCGAACAATTTTATCGTTACAAACATCTTTATTGGAGGCCGCCAAAGACTATTGGCTACGACAGCGTAAAAGTAGATAGCTGCCTTACGAGAGCAGAAAAGGAGTAACAAGCATGCAGGAAAACAGGACACTGGATAGAATCCTATCCAGAAATAATTTAAACGAAGCCTTTCGACAAGTGGAACGGAATAAAGGTGCCGCAGGCATTGACGGTATGTCTATCGAAGAGGCTAAAGAATATCTTCGTCAGCACAAAGAAGAGCTTATTCAGACTATTCGTCAACGTCACTATCAACCTAAACCTGTCAGAAGAGTAGAAATACCTAAACCATCGGGTGGGGTCAGACTACTGGGTATACCGACAGTGATTGACCGAGTTATTCAACAAGCGATTGCACAAGTTCTCACACCCATTTTTGACGAACACTTCCACAACAGTAGTTATGGATTCCGTCCAAACCGCAACGCCCATATGGCTATAGCGCAAGGGCTAAGAGATATGAACGAAGGGTATCACTGGATTGTCGACATTGATTTAGAGAAGTTCTTTGACACCGTTAACCATGATCGATTGATGAATCTAGTTTCTCGGAAAATAACCGATGGTGATGTGATATCATTGATTCGGAAATATCTCGTGAGTGGCATTATGGTAAACGGAGAATATGAGGAAAGTCCAGTTGGCACTCCCCAAGGGGGAAACCTCTCGCCATTATTGAGTAATATCCTCTTAAATGAACTCGACCAAGAACTAGAGAGAAGAGGTCTACACTTCGTGCGATACGCAGATGACTGCATTATCCTAGTTAAGAGCGAATTCGCAGCAAGGCGCGTAATGCGTTCGGTTACACGATATATTGAGGAAACTCTGGGTTTAACTGTGAACACGAGTAAATCGAAAATCATTAAACCTAATGACCCAACCTTTAAATTCTTGGGATTTGGATTCTATTGGTCGAAAGCAGATAAAGGCTATCAAGCAAAGCCTCATGCCATATCAATCGAGACGTTTAAATATAAGCTTCATCAGCTAAGCAAGAAAAGCTGGGGCATTGATATGGCTTACCGCATCGTTAAATTGAATCAAGTCATCAGAGGATGGGTGAACTATTTCAAAATAGGAAATATGCACACAAAACTCAAGAAAATAGCGAGTCATCTTCGTTATCGACTGAGGATGTGTATCTGGCACCAATGGAAAACAGCCAAAAATCGAAGAAGAGCCCTCACTAAACTAGGGATGAGCGACTACAACGCCTACATGAATAGCCACAGTTCCAAAGGAACTGCCCGAATAGCCCTGTCCTGGGTTATGACAACCACAGTAACCAATAAGATACTAGCCCTTAAAGGTCTAGTATCTCCAGATAGTTACTATTTAAAACAAAAGCATGTTATATAAAATTGAACCGCCGTATACCGAACGGTACGTACGGTGGTGTGAGAGGACGGTAAATAAATTAATTATTTACCTCCTACTCGATATGCCTCGTTTAAAGCCAGAATAGTGTATAATAAATCATGAGAGCGAGGAATTTAAAATGAAAAAGCCTATGAAGAAAACAGCAAAGAAAAAAGAGGGTAAGGTAAACTTAGTCGTAAAAGAAGAAACCGAATTATTGGATTTTCTGTTGAATCAAAAAGTAAAAAGCAGTCGAAATTCGATCAAATCTGTATTAAGCAGAGGCCAAGTAACTGTAGATGGAAAAGTAGTGAAACAATTCAACTATACTTTGACACCCGGACAAGTAGTAAAGATCGAAGACAATAAAGCTGCTCAAAAACAAAGTGAATTGGTAGGAATGTCTATTTTACATGAGGATGATGACATTATCGTTGTGGACAAAGAAGCAGGCATTTTATCGATAGCTGCAGGACATCAAAAAGAAATGACGGCACATAGACAACTCAACATTTATGCAAAACAAGAAAATCCGAATAACCGCATATTTGTGGTGCATCGTTTAGACAGAGACACTTCTGGTGTGATGTTGTTTGCTAAAAGTGAAGAAGTTAAACAAAAAATGCAGCAAAATTGGAAGAATATTGTGAAAGAAAGAATCTATACGACTTTAGTCGAAGGAGACGTTAAAGAAGAAGCCGGAAAAATTGAGTCTTGGCTGACAGAGAATACGAAATCGTTCAAAGTCCATTCCAGTCCTAGAGACAATGGCGGACAGCACGCTGTAAGTCATTACAAGAAGCTGCGTTCAAACGGGGTTACCAGCTTGCTGGAAGTGCAGCTGGAAACTGGTAGAAAAAATCAGATCCGTGTGCATATGGCAGATATCGGCCATCCAGTAGTAGGAGACAAAAAGTACGGATCAACGGTCAATTACATGAAACGTTTAGGTTTGCATGCGACGACGATCGCTTTTGAACATCCAACAACAGGCGAAGTGGTGCGTTTTACTTCTCCGGTTCCAAAGGTGTTTTACACAAAAACAAAATAATCGGTCTAAAGTTGGAAGATAAACCCTCTAGAGTTGGGTAAACTAAGTTAAGGAGGTTAGACATATGACACATCGTTTGAAAAAACTTGGAATAAAAACAGTAATGGTTACAGGATTGGTGGGCGGCTTCATTATTAGTCCGCTTACAGCAAATGCAGCTGAAGACGGAATAGACACAACAGTAGTGAATGAAAAATGGGGAAAGCCAACATTCGTTTATGGCGGTGGATTATCTGATACAGAAGTAGAGGAAACTGAAGAATTGATCGGCATCGAAAACCCTGAAAATGTCGTCAGCGTAAATGTCACTGGTGACGAATTAGTCAAATACTTAGGAGCCGGTTCTGGGAACACTTCTAGTCTTATTTCATCGGTATTGGTAGAAAAAGAAGATGACGGACATGGAGTAGTTGTAGACATCAAAACGCCGGAAAACATCACACAAATTACTCAAGAGCAATATGCAAATGCTGCCATCACAGCTGGTGTTGCAGACGCAACGATCGAAGTAGCCAGCATCCGTCCGGCAACAGGTGAAAGTGCCTTAACCGGTATTTATAAAGCTTTTGATGTCAACGGAGAAGATCTGGATCAAGATCGAATGGAAGTAGCTCAAGACGAGTTGGAAACGACTAATGATATCGCTCAAGAAAACGCGGATAATGGAGAGTTTGATCCATCTAAATTAGACCAGGCCATTATTGAGATCAAACAATCGTTAGCAGAGTTGAAAGAGCAGCAAGGTGAATTGGCCACTAAAGAAGATATTGAACGTATCATCAATGAAGCTTTAGCAAACAATAACCTGGAAAATGTTGTGACCCAAGAACAGATCGATCGTTTGATGAGTTTGTTTGAAAATTATCAACAAACAGCGGCTATTGATTCTGAAGCTGTAAAAGAACAATTGAACAACTTATCTGAAGTTGTCCAATCAAAATTCGGCGACTTCATCGATAGCGCAGAATCTAGCGGGCTATTTGATAAAATCGGTAACTTCTTCAAGCAAGTGTGGGAAGCTATCACAGGATTATTTAATTAAATGTAAATAAAACAGAGACTGACAAGAGACGTTTGTTAGTCTCTGTTTTTTAGTTTGAGGGTTATTAGTCAAGTTGCACTTATTAAAATGCTCACTTGACTAATAGAGGGTGTCTATTAATCAAGTGAAGATGGAATAATCGGCTAGTTGATTAATAGAGTGCTGCTATTGATCAAGTGGACTAGAAATAATCAGTCACTTGATTAATAGGACCAAATATACCCGTACGCTCATCAGCCAGCACAAAAAAGGAAAGGGACATTTTCTGTCTCTTTCCTTTTTTGTTACTTAAGTAAATGATTATAGACTAACATCGATTTTAATGAAGTTTTTGAAGCGACCTACGATAGCATCGATAAATTTAACTGTCAATTCATCTGTCAATGTACCGTTTTCGTCGAATTTTTCGTGAACAGAGCCCACGAATACATCATTACCGCCAGCTGCAGGCATAACGTAAGCAGCGACGCCCAATGTATCTAAGATATCGCGTAAGTGGATTTGTGCTTTAACTGTTCCTAAAGCACCCATTGAAGCACCCATGATCAACACTTTTTTGCCTTCCATTTCTCTGCCTGAACGAGAAACCCAGTCCAAAGCATTTTTTAATACCGCTGGAATAGAAGCATTGTATTCTGGAGTAGCGATAACTACTGCATCAGCATCTTTTACTAAAGCCTGGAAATCACGCACTTCTTGACCAGGATTTGCTTCGATTTCTTCATTAAAGAATGGTAAATTGCCGATTTCTGCAACTTCGATACCTAATTCTGGGTATGTGGTTGCTAGATGATTTACTAATTTTAAGTTGTATGAATCTTTTCTTAAACTACCTACTAATGCTACTGTTTTCACTACAACGACCTCTTTCATAAGTTAATGTTTTTTACAGAATTTATCATATCATTAGAGCTTTCTATTTAACAAGTAAAATCACTATCATAAAAGAAGAAATTCTATAAAAAGTAATTAAAATGCGGAATGCTTAAGCAAACTAGAAGTTCTTAAGGAAACTAGGTTTTGTGATAAAAGTAACAAATCTGGTTTACAATTTTTTATGGATGCATTATAGTTGGAATAGCACATAATAAAAACTAGAAAGGGGATGAAGATCAGCATGCAATTGTATACCAAAAGAGGCGATTTCGGAAACACGAATCTCATCGGCGGTCGAACAGTTTCAAAAGATTCGACAAGAGTAGACAGCTACGGCACGATTGATGAATTGAATTCACTAGTGGGCTACATTGTCAGTCAAATCGGCGCTGAAGATGCAATGATCAAAAATGAACTCGTCAAATTACAGCATGATTTATTTGATTGTGGGACTGATTTATCTACACCTCATGGAGTGAGGGAATATAAAGTCCAAAAAGATTTAGTAGATTGGATTGAAGAAAGAATTGATCAGTATGCGGAAGAAGCTCCGGCGATTGAAAAATTTATCATCCCTGGCGGAGATCCAGTTGCTGGATTGTTACATATGGCTCGGACGGTGACGAGAAGATCTGAAAGAATAATCGTTGCATTGAGTAAAGAGACTACAGTGAATCCTGTGGTAGCCATTTTCATCAATCGCTTATCGGATTATTTCTTTGCGTTAGCCCGAGTCATCAACCACAGACATGGAGTAGAAGAACCTTTTTATGAACGTGGAGGAGTCGTTTTTCATCCAGATTTGAAAAAAGAGGCTTTACCGAAAACTAAATACGACGATTGAAAAATGGAAGTTGGTGCAAATCCAACACGGTCCCGCCACTGTGAGAAGTTTATCGCTTCGAGTCAGGTCTTTTTTTCAATAGTTCCTATCAACAAGAGGCTTCGAGGCAAAGTACTCTTTTATTCTTTTGAGTTCTAATAGGCTGCTATCGTCATTTTGCCTTATTAGAACTTTTTTATATGTCAAAAATCAAAAAAATTATTATCAGGAGGAATAGAAATGATCCATTCAATCAAATTAATTCTTTTAGCATCATCAGCTCTTTTAGTAACGGCTTGCGGAAGCGGCAGCCAAGAAGCAGACTCAAAGCCTATTTCTTCGACAGAATCAAGCGTAGTGGAAACTACGGTATCCGTTTCATTTTCATTTGAAGAAGACGAAAAAGAACTTGCAGATTTAGCTAAAGAAACTGATGTTCAAGAAGGACAATCTGTGTTAGAAGCTTTGAAAGATAACTACAAGGTAGTGGAAGAGGGCGGTCTAGTGAGTTCTATCGAAGGACATGAGCAAGTTGAAAAGGAAAGCAAGTATTGGTTATATACAGTGAATGACGAGCAGCCGACTGTTGGAGCAAGCGACTACATTCTTGAAGAGGGTGATGAAGTGAAGTGGTTATTAAATGCCTACTAATCAACCTTTTAGAATCCGAAAAGTCCACCATATAGCTTTACTGGGTATGCTGACAACATTATGTTATGTCAGTCGGCTAGTATTTCAATTTTTGCCGAATGTCCAACCTGTAACAGTTATTTTGTTATTGATTACGATGTTATTGGGAATGAAAGATGGTCTTATTGTTTCTTTATTAAGCGTAGTGATTTCCAATATTAATTTGGGTTTAGGAGTATGGACTCTTGCTCAAATAACTTCTTTTTCAATTATCATCATTCTGACAGGATTGATCAATCGCTACGTATCATTTGAGCGATTGCCGTTTTTTGGGATGGTTTTTTATGCTGGTTTAACTGGATACATTTATGGATTCATCATCTCCGCGGTACAAGCGCCCTTTTTCGGTATTCAAAATTTTTGGGCTTATTATTTGTCCGGACTTCCATTTGATACGTTGCACGCAGTTGGCAATAGCGGGTTTTATCTAATATTGGCACCTATTTTGATACCATTAATAAAAAAGTTGATGAAAAGCTTCTACGCTTAAATAATGTTGTCCATAAAAAAAACAGGTCCGGAATCCGGACCTGTTTTTTAGTCTATCAACACAAACTAACCTTATCTAATAGGACGTTTGCTTCTAGGTTGATCAAGTATTTCTTTATAAATCACAGCTTGAACAATATTTCTTTGCAAATTGGTTTTTAAAGCCGGCTGTTTATCAGAGTATGCATCTCTGGAAGATTTTTTTGATGGAACAGGAGTCTTTTTCATCGAATGACCTTGAGTATTGAACTCTGTGCCTTCATAACTGGCTGTTCCCTCTAAACTGCCTAAACCTTCATAACCTGATCTTCCTTCAGTGCTGCCTGCACCCTCATAACCAATATGCCCCTCGGTACTACTTCCGCCTTCATAACTGCGGTGAGCAGTATTTCTTTTTGAAGGAGAAGCTGTTTTAGGAGTCGTGTTTCTTTTTTGAGGACTTTTTTGTTTAGAGCTTGTATTGTCCAATTCATTCATAGCGTCTTTAAATTCAGCTGCCAACTCTCTCCAACTCTGAGTTTTACCAGAAGATCGGTTAGTACCGGAAGCTGTTACAGATCTGCTCGTATTTCGTGGAGCAGCGTCTCTTCGATCAGCTCGTTGTTGATTTCTGTTGCTCGTATTTGCTTTAGGAGAGGAGTAAGGATTTCTTTTTTGCCCAGAATTTTTAGGAAATAGGGCACGAATGAAAAAGAAAAAAATGAAAATACCGCTATACGCCAATAAACCCAGCATAATAATGAAAAATAAAGCATCCATTATTCATCACTTTCTCTCTTAGAACTTTCTGAAATTGAACTTCTCATATCTGTATCTGCATTGATATTTTTCATGTTGTAATAATCCATAGCACCAAGATTTCCAGATTTTAATGCATCTGCTAAAGCTAGTGGAACTTGAGACTCGGCTTCTACAACACGAGCACGCATTCGTTGAGTTTCAGCTTGCATTTCTTGTTCTTCTGCAATCGCCATTGAACGTCTTTCTTCTGCTTTAGCTTGGGCGATATTCTTGTCTGCTTGTGCTTGTTCAGTTTGCAATTGAGCACCGATATTACGTCCGACATCAACATCCGCGATATCGATCGATAGAATCTCAAAAGCAGTACCAGAGTCTAAGCCTTTATTTAAGATAACTTTTGAAATGCCGTCTGGATTTTCCAGAACTGCACTATGGTTTATTGAACTACCAACAGTGGTAACAATCCCTTCACCGACACGGGCAATAATAGTATCTTCTCCGGCACCACCGACTAACCGTTCAATGTTTGCACGAACTGTTACCTTAGCTTTTACACGAACTTCGATACCATTTTTAGCAACAGCGGCGATAAAAGGAGTTTCGATAACTTTAGGATTAACACTCACTTGTACCGCTTCAAACACATTACGACCTGCTAAATCGATAGCAGCTGCTTGCTCAAATTTAAGTGGGATATTTGCTCTCTCAGCGGCGATTAAAGCATCAATAACTTGGTTGATGTCTCCACCTGCTAAGTAATGAGCTTCTAAATCGTTAATGTTGATCACCAAACCAGCTTTTGTTGCTTTGATTAAAGGACGCACGATGTGAGAAGGAATAACTCTTCTCAAACGCATTCCTACTAGAGTTCCAATACCAATCTTTACTCCTGAGAAATACGCTGTAACCCATAAACCTACGGGTACAAATCTTAAGAATAGACTGATGATTACTAAAACGATAATAGCGATTATCGCTAAACCAATCCAACTACTTGTTTCATTCATCTTCTACCACTCTCCTAACGACTATTTTTGAACCTTCTACTCTAATAACTTCTATTAGCACGTTTTCTTCGATTCGTTCATTTTGGCTCAACACATCTAATGAAACTTCATCAAATACCGCTTTTCCAGTGGGTCTTAAAGCAGTAAGTGTTTTGCCTTTTTTTCCAAGCAAGGTTGAATAATCAATATTGCTTGAATATCCTCTGGCGGTATCCAAATTATTCGTCAGCACTAATTTACTGAAATTATCAAAAGAATATCCTTTTTTGGCTAGGATGATCACTAGGCCGACCGATAAAAGAAAAGCTATGCTCAAATCACGAACAGCTTGGGCAAGATCTCCTACAGTTTGATATAAGCCAAAAAGAATCAATATAATCCCAAAAATACCGGCTACTCCAAAATCAGGAATGAATACTTCAAAGACCAATAATGAAATACCTAAAATGAAAATGATGATCGTATACCACTCATCATACTCATTCAAAAAGAAGTAAGCAGAAAAACTGGCTAACGAAACAGCTGCACCGATTGTTGAACGGGGAGTTAAAGCTGCAATGACTAATCCCAGAAAACCAATGGATAAAAGTACAATATCTAACATAGAAATACCTCCTTTCATAAGAAAATCTTTCTTAATATGGATGATTCCGATCGAACTGTTAGAAAACGGGTTCTTACCTGTATTCTACCATTAAAGTATTCTAATAGTCACTATTTAGACAAAAATCGTTAAAGCTGAACCATAAAATGATGACAACCACTTTTAACTGATTTAGAAGTGTCTTTAAAAGCATTTTAAAAAAGGTAGTGGTATAGTTGAAGAGACAACAGGATTGAAAAAAACAACCATATTATTAAAATAAAGATGTAAAAATAGTATTTAAATGATAATATGATTAAAATGCGAATGTTATTAAGGAAGAGGTGTCAATATGGAAAATCATACAACAAATCAATTTGACCTTATGAGGTTTAGAAAAGACAGTTACTTGTTCAATACGGGCAAGTACTATGATTGCTATTATTCATTGGGATGTCATAAAGAAATAAATGAGGAGCATGAAGGGTATCGGTTTACGGTCTGGGCACCTCATGCTAAGACAGTCTCCTTAGTGAGTGATTGTACAGATTGGAATATGGGAAAACCATTGGAAAAAATAGATGAAACAGAGATGTGGACTGTTTTTTGTGAAACGGCAAAAGAAGGGCAACCTTATAAATATCGTATCGAGCAACAAGATGGTACGGTAAAACTAAAAATTGATCCCCAGGCATTTGAGTTCGAAGTTCGTCCAAAAGAGGCATCAGTTATAAAAGAATTGCCACAGAAGAAATGGCGTGATGGACTATGGATGGCAAACAAGAAACGGTTTCCAGCGCACGAGCGTCCACTGAATATTTACGAAGTACATATGAGCTCTTGGAATCGTCATCCGGATGGCAGCTGGTACAGCATTCCAGAATTGCAAGCCGAGCTGATTCCATATGTAAAAGAGAATGGTTACACACATATTGAATTTTTACCGTTGATGGAACATCCTCTAGATGCTTCATGGGGGTATCAGGCTACTGGATACTTCGCTTTATCTTCTAAATTTGGGACTATTGAAGAAATGCAGGATTTTGTTGAAGCTGCTCATTTAGCCAATGTCGGTGTTTTGATGGATTGGGTACCTAGTCATTACAACAAGAACGATTATGGTATGGCGTATTTTGATGGTACTCCGCAGTACGAATACAAAGATTACCATAAAGCTCAAAATTACCGTTGGGGGACTTTAAACTTTGACTTAGGAAAGCCGCAAGTACACAGTTTTTTAATTTCTAATGCTCTTTTCTGGATAGAACAGTTCCATTTAGATGGTTTAAGAGTAGATGCTGTCTCTAATATGCTCTATTTAGATTACGACGAAGGAGAGTGGACGCCTAACGAAGACGGAAGCAACCACAATCGAGAAGGCGTAAGTTTTATACAAAAGTTAAACAACATTGTATTTGAACGACACCCAGATACGTTAATGATCGCAGAAGAAAGTACAGCTTGGGAAAAAGTAACAGGTTCTATTGATGAAGGTGGATTAGGTTTTAATTACAAATGGAATATGGGTTGGATGAACGACACCTTAAGATTCTTCGAAATGGATCCAATACACCGCAAAAATCACTTCAATTTATTAACTTTTTCATTTATGTATATGTTTAATGAAAATTATTTGCTTCCTTTTTCTCATGATGAAGTGGTTCATGGTAAAAAATCGTTGATGCATAAAATGCCTGGCGATCGATACAATCAATTTGCCGGACTGCGGGTTTTAGAAGCATACCGTATGGTTCATCCTGGAAAAAAATTAGGCTTTATGGGAAATGAATTTGGACAATTTTTGGAATGGAAGTTTGATGACTCTCTTGAATGGGAGAACTTAACGGACCCAATGAATCAAAAACACTTGGACTTTACGCGTACATTAAATCAATTCTATAAAGAGCATAGGGCATTATGGGAATTAGATCATGATCCAAGAGGAATCCAAATCTTAGATGCTGATAACGCAGAAGAATCGATCATGACATTCATTCGTAAAGGAAAAAAACCAAGAGATTTTCTGATTGTTATATGCAATTTTGTTCCAATAGAACGGCATAATTATCGAGTAGGAGTTCCATTTGAAGGACAGTATGAAGAAATCTTAAACACTGAGATGGAAGCATTGGGCGGTACTTGGACAAAAGGTCAAGGAGTGCTGAAAACTGAGAAGAAAGCTTGGAACCAACAAGAATACTCTCTGAATTTGATTGTACCTGCAATGAGCGTAGTGATTTTAAAGCCCAAAAGAGTCTTTAAAGTGCCAAAAGAATAAATATTCATTTTTTACAGCAAATCATTTTGATTTAAAATGCATTACAGTTACTATATTACCGAAGGAGGGTAGAGGAAGTTAGTGTCATCTTAACTTCCGTATACAGATGAAAAAAGAAATCGTTGCTATGATCTTAGCTGGAGGCCAAGGGTCACGTCTAGGAAAATTAACCAAAGAAATTGCTAAGCCTGCGGTACCATTCGGTGGAAAATACCGAATCATTGATTTTGCATTAAGTAACTGTGCAAATTCAGGAATCAAAAGTGTTGGGGTTGTCACTCAATACCAACCCTTAGAGCTGAACGCTCATGTTGGAAATGGTGATTCTTGGGGACTGAACACACATGATGGCGGAGCTACAATCTTACAACCGTACACTAACGTTGATGGAGAAAAATGGTTCAAAGGTACAGCACACGCTATTTACCAAAATATTGGATTTATTGACAGATATGAACCAGAATATTTACTGGTACTTTCCGGAGATCATATTTATAAAATGGATTATCAAAAAATGCTGGATTTCCATAAAGAAAAGAAAGCTGCTCTAACAGTTGGAGTTATCCCAGTAGAATGGGAAGAAGCTTCTCGTTTCGGATTAATGAATACGGATAAATCTGGAAGAATCATTGAATTTCAAGAAAAACCAGAAAATCCAAAAAGCAATTTAGCTTCAATGGGGATCTACATCTTTGACTGGCCGCGTTTGAAACAATATTTAATAGACAACCAAGCTAAAAACCGGACTATGGAAGACTTCGGTATGCATGTTATTCCAGCATATCTGCGCAACAGCGAAGATATTTATGCTTATGCGTTTAGAGACTATTGGAAAGATGTAGGGACGATTGAAAGTCTATGGCAAGCAAACATGGAGTTCTTGGATCCAAATCACGCTTTAAACATTCGAGATGAGAACTGGCGCATTTACTCTAAGAATCCAGATTCCCCGCCACAGTTCTTAACTAAGGATTCTAAAGTAACGAATTCTATGATTGTAGACGGCTGCTATGTCGCAGGCGAAATTAATCATTCCATTCTGTCTCATAATGTAAAAGTAGGTAAAGGTTCGGTAGTCAAAGACAGTTTTATCATGTCTAACGTGACGATTGGTGAAAATGTAACAATCGATCATGCTATCGTAGGCGAAAATGCGAAATTGCATGATGGAGCTGAATTGATTGGTAAAGAGAAAGATATTGCTGTTTTAGGTTATTCTGAGGAGATAGGAGGACTTAAAGATGATGAGAAATAGTTTTTGTGCCATATTGAATTTAGTTGAAGATGGAAGTAAACTGCATCCCTTAACAAAAAAGAGACCAATAGCTGCTTTACCTTTTGCGAGCAGATATAGATTGATTGATTTTCCGTTTACGGCTTTGCATAATGCTGAAGCAACTTCCGCATCTTTATTCATTTCAGGAAGCGGTCATTCATTGTATGATCACATTAGAAGTGGTTATGAATGGGGGCTGGACTCTACTATTGGAGGAGGAGTCTTCACTCACTCCCAATTAGATTTAAAAGAGACTGCAGCACGTGAGGGAAATAATCTTACCTATTATGAAGATCAAAGAAACTATGTAAAAAAATCTTTAGCTGAATATGTAGTTATTGGCGGAAGCAAGATGTTGTGCAATATCAACCTTCATTCTGTACTTCGCTACCATCAAGAACATGACGCAGATATTACAGTAGTGTATAAGAACATTCCATCAGAAGAAATCCCTGTCGATTCAGACTTGAAATGTTACTCAATTGAATCTGATACAGCTGTAATAACGGGATTGTTTCCAGTAACAGAACAAATGGATAAAGGTTCTGAAAAACTGGCAATCCAAACTGGTATTACGATTTTAAGTTCAGAAAAATTCTTGCGCTATTTAGATTTGTTAGAGGAAAGACAAGAAAGACACAGCTGGGGTCTAATGGTTGGTCTGGCTTTAGAAAAAGGAAATAAAGTAGTTGGATTCGAATATACAGGCTATTTAAAATATGTGGATAGTATTTTAAGTTACTATCAAGCTAATATGGATATGTTAGATGAAGATAATTACAACTCACTATTCTTCCGCAATTTGCCGGTTATTACGCGTGCCAGAAATGGAGCTCCTACATTTTACGCTCCAGAAAGCAAAGTATCAAACGTCCAAATTGCTACAGATTGTTTTATCGCTGGAGAAGTTGTCAATACAATTGTTTTTAGAAAAGTAAAAGTGGCTGAAAATGCTGTAGTTAAAGATTCTATTATCATGCAAGGGTGTAAAATTGGCGAGGGAGCTCATTTGGAATACGTTATTTTAGATAAGAACGTGACTGTAGCTCCTGGAGTAAGATTGATAGGCACTCCCGAACAACCATTAGTAGTAGAAAAAGGCAGTGTACTGAATGAAATGAAAGGAGCATAAAAATGAAAGTTTTATTTGCTTCAGCAGAATGTGCTCCTTTTTATAAAACAGGCGGTTTAGGAGATGTAGCAGGCGCATTGCCAAAGGTACTGAAAAAACAAGGCGTAGATATTCGAGTCGTGCTGCCTTTCTACACTTCTTTACCGCAAAAGTACAAGGATCAACTGGAAGATGTATGTCAATTTGAAGTGAAAGTCGGTTGGCGCAACCAGTTTTGCGGGATTAAAAAACTGGAAAACGATGGTGTAGTTTACTACTTCATCGATAATCTCTATTATTTTGATCGACCTGGGATCTATGGGTTTGACGACGACGGCGAACGGTTTGCGTTCTTTTCTCAAGCGATTATTGAAATGCTGGAGAAAATAGACTTTATTCCTGATGTCTTGCATGTCAACGATTACCATACGGCAATGATTCCTGTATTGTTAAAAGATAAATACGGCTGGATCGAAAAGTATCAATCCATAAAAACCATGTTGACGATTCACAATATGCAGTTCCAAGGTATCTTTGATCAATTGGTGTTATCTGACTGGTTTGATATAGGGTACAATGCTTTTCATATGAATGGTCTTGAGTTTTATGGCAACGTCAATTTCTTAAAGGGCGGAATCTACTATTCAGATATCGTCACAACCGTCAGTCCAACTTATGCGAATGAGATCCAAACGGATGAATTTGGAATGGGCTTGGATGGCGTTTTAAGGGATAACCATTATAAAATCAAGGGGATTTTGAACGGTATCGACTATGACGTGTTTGATCCTGAAGCAGATGAACATGTAGCAGAGCATTTTTCTATCGAGGATCCTAGCGGCAAGCTGATCAATAAAACGGTCTTGCAAGAAAAAGTTGGGCTGCCTGTGAACGAGAAAATTCCTGTTGTGGCTATGGTCAGCAGACTCACAGAACAAAAAGGTGTTCATTTGCTGATAGAAAAAATGGAAGAGTTAATGAACCGTGAGCTTCAAATCATTATATTAGGAACCGGAGAAAGCCATCTGGAAGACGCTTGTAAACACTACAACTGGGCATATCCAGAAAAATTTAAAGCCATCATTGATTTTGATGTTGAATTGGCTCAGCTCATTTATGCAGGAAGCGACATGTTTATCATGCCGTCTGCCTTTGAACCATGCGGCTTATCGCAATTGAATTCATTGCGCTACGGAACATTGCCGATCGTGCATGAAACTGGCGGTCTAAAGGATACAGTTGATCCTTACAATGCGTATACTGGTGAGGGAACTGGGTTTAGTTTTTCAGGCTATTCCAGCCAGATCATGTTGGAGACGATAGATCGAGCGTTAAATACTTACTATGAATATCCTAAACAGTGGAAAAAATTAGTCCGACAAGCAATGCAAAAAGATTTCAGCTGGGAAAAGTCTAGTCGAATCTATTTGGACTGTTACCGTCAAATCACTGAATCATAATCGATTAATTAAAAAGAAATAATAAGATAACAGGCTAGACCAAATGATGGTTAAGCCTCTTGTCTTATCCTCAATGCTAAAAACGTAAACGACTGCAACACAAGTTTCTTTTAACCTTTTAAGGGGGATATCAAATGACATTGCAAGTAGAAGAATTTAAAAAAGATTATGAAAGAGTCGTAAAAGGGATGTACGGCTTAAGTGTGGAAGAAGCTTCTCCGTTCCAGTTGTATAATGCACTTGGAGCTTATGTCAAAAGTTTTGCCGGTGAACATTGGAGTCGAACTAAGACTGAATACGAAAAAAAACAAGTAAAGCAATTGTATTATTTCTCCATGGAATTTTTACCTGGGCGCATGTTGAAAAGCAATTTACTTAATTTAGGGATTTTAGATGTTGTCAGAGAAGGAATAGAAGATATTGGATTAGACTTTCACTCTATCGTACAAGCGGAGGAAGATCCTGCTTTGGGGAATGGCGGTTTAGGTCGTTTGGCTTCTTGCTTTATGGACTCTATCGCTTCTTTGGGTATACCGGGATCTGGAAGTGGGATTCGTTATCGGTATGGGTTATTTCAACAGAGGTTTATCGATGGTCATCAAATAGAAGTTCCAGATAATTGGTTGAGAAATGGAAATGTTTGGGAAGTACGAAAAGAAAACAAGGCTGTCAATGTCCGTTTTGGAGGACAAGTTTATATGGCAGAACAAAAAGGAAGACTTATACCGGTCTATGAAAATACGCGAACAATTTTAGCTGTTCCTTACGATACGGCGATGATTGGTTATCAAAATGAGCTGGTTAATAATTTACGTTTGTGGTCCGCAGAAATTCCGCCAGAAGACTATGTGCATTACTCAAGTATTTCGGCTCAACAAGAAGTTAATCAGTTAACGGAAGTGCTGTATCCTGATGATTCTAATTATGAGGGGCGCATCTTACGTTTGAGACAAGAATACTTCTTATGTTCTGCTGGAATCCAAAGTATTGTTCGCTATTATAAAAAATTACAGCTGCCTCTGACGATGATTGCAGAAAAAGTAGCAATCCATATCAATGATACTCATCCTGCATTATGTATCCCAGAATTTATTCGTATTCTGATTGATGAAGAACAGTTGACCTGGGAACAAGCGTGGGAAAGTTGTAAGAAAGTTATGAGTTATACGAACCATACGATCATGCAAGAAGCGATGGAAAAATGGCCGATTGAGATGCTGAAAGCTGAAGTTCCACGTATTTATCAAATTATTGAAGAAATCAATAGAAGACATATTGAAAAAAAATTACCTCTCTATGGTGAAGAGTTGACTTATCAAACAGCCATCATCAGAGAAGGTGTAGTCAATATGGCGCATATGGCAATTATTGGAAGCCATAGTGTAAATGGTGTTGCTCAATTGCACACTACTATTTTAAAGAATGAAGTTTTAAAGCCTTTTTATGAAATGTATCCGACAAGATTTAATAACAAAACAAACGGGATTACACAACGACGTTGGCTTCAATTAGCTAATGAAGATTTGACGCAGTTTATTGATGAAAAAATTGGAACAGCATGGAAGAAAAAACCTAGTGAACTGACCATATTAAAAGGCTTTGTCAATGATGATGAGACGTTGAAACAGTTGGAAGATGTTAAATTAAGAAATAAAAAACGGTTTGCTCGTTATGTTAAAGAGAAAATGGATATTACCATTGATCCCAATGCCATTTTTGATGTTCAAATCAAACGGTTGCATGCTTATAAACGCCAGTTGCTAAATGCTTTGCATATCATTTCCAGATATTTAGAAATCAAAGAAAACCCAAATGCAGCTATTCAACCACGTGTCTTTATTTTTGGAGCTAAAGCAGCTCCAAGTTATTTGTATGCTAAACAAATCATCAAGTTGATCAATGCAATCGCTGAACTAGTCAATAATGACCCAGATGTTGGAGATAAGTTGAAAGTGGTTTTTGTAGAAAACTATGGTGTGACATTAGCAGAATTGATCATCCCGGCAGCCGATGTCAGTGAGCAGATCTCCTTAGCCAGTAAAGAAGCCTCTGGAACCAGCAATATGAAATTGATGACAAATGGTGCATTAACAGTAGCTACTTTAGATGGTGCTAATGTGGAGATTCGAAATTACGTTGGGGAGGAAAATATTTTCTTATTCGGACTAACTTCTCAAGAAGTATATGAGTACTATGAAAATGGAACATATTCTTCCCGCCAGATATTTGAATCCAATCCAAGACTGATCAAAGTTTTAAATACGTTGATTGATGGAACGATACCAGACATCCAAGAAGAAGGAAGAGTTATTTTTGACTCTTTAGTCCAATACAATGATGAATACTTTGTTTTGAAAGATTTCGAAGAGTATATTTCTGTTCAAAGAGAAGTCGATGAATTGTACCAAGACAAGCAAGCTTGGTATCGAAAATCTTTATGGAATATTGCGAATTCCGGACCATTCTCAGCAGACTTTACCATTATGCGTTACGCGGATGAAATATGGAAAATAGACTCGCAAATGCCTGAAATTGAATTATCTTAACTACACACAAAACCCCGCGCCAGCTCTCAATCAGAGAAATGGATGCGGGGTTTTTAGTAAGATTATTCAGCTTTGGTTTTAATTTCAGTGAGTATTTGTTTGAAGGATTCTACAGGTTGTGCTCCACTGATTCCATATTTGCCATCAATGACAAAGAAAGGAACTCCTTGTACGCCAATTTGTTGTGCGGTTGCGATATCTTCATTCATAGCGTCTAAATAATCTGCTGACTCGATCACTTCTGCAGATTTTTCTTTGTTCAAGCCGATTTTTTCTGCAAGTTCCAATAAAGTGTCATTGTCGTTCAACCATTTCCCACGTATAAAGTAAGCCTCTTTAGCCGCTTCCATAAATTCGTTCCCTTTATTCAGCGTTTTAGCGTATTGGAATAGGCGATGAGGTTTAACGGTATTTCCGTGTTGAACGGTTTCGTAATGGAAATCCAATCCTGCATTGTTTGCCATGCTGGTAACTTGTTGGATCATGGATTCTGCCTGATCAGCACTCATTCCTTTGTTTTCTGCAAAATATTCTTTCATAGCCCCATCGTATTTTTCTGGAGCTGTAGGGTCTAGCTGGAAACTATGGTACTCAATAGTGATGTCTTCCATCCCCTTAGTAGCTTCTTCAATGTGTCTTTTGCCGATATAACAAAACGGACAAACAAAATCTGACCAAATATCTATTTTCATTTGAATTCTCCTTTTTACTTACTTTTTAACAGTATGTTTATCCTACAGGAATTATGTGCTGATTTCAACTATTCTAAAAAAAACAAAATGTCTGCAGGAATCGAAAAAAAAGCGAAGACTCTTTATAAAAGAGTCTTCGCTGAGAAATTAAATGAATAATGTTATAAGATTATTGGTTTTCTTCTTCAATATAGTTATTTTCTTCTTGCTTACGGTATTTATCCATTTTACGTTTGAACAATTCACCGTTAGAAGGAGGACTGTAGGTAATAGCATTGGCTCCGGCTTCAATCGTTTCTAAAATACTTTCCTCAGTAGGACCGCCTGTCGCTATGATAGGAATGTCTGGATGTGTTTTACGAATACTTCTTACGATAGCAGCAGTTTTAGGTCCACCACTCACGTTAAGAATATCTACCCCAGCATCTAATTTCTCTTGAATATCCGTGTATTCAGAGACGATTGTGATGACGATTGGGATATCAATCACATCATTGATTTGCTGAATGGTCTCTAATGGAGTTGGAGCGTTCACGACAACACTAATGGCTCCTAGAGATTCAGCGAACAAACTAATATTTGCTGATCGAATTCCATGTGTGAGGCCTCCACCTACACCAGCAATTACAGGTATGGAAGCTACTGATGAAATAGCTTGGATAATGGCAGGGTGGGGAGTAAAAGGATATACTGCAATAACAGCATCTGCATCAGTATTGCAAATAATAGAAATATCCGTTGTAAAAATAAACGATTTTAATTTTCTCCCATTAATATTGATGCCGCTGCATTTAGTAATAACGGATGGAACGTCTACTGTATCATGTCTTAAATCTGTGATAACAGAAGGAATATTATTTTTATAACGGGCCATAGTGTGTTACCTCCTTTAATCTAATAAGCTCTTTTAAATTAAAACTGATTTTGAAGAAAAGAGCAATAAAAAATTTGCATTTTTATGAAAAAGAAGGCGGATTATTAGACAGTAATGTCAAAGTATATTTTTTATCATCCGCAGAATCGAATAAAGTCAACGTCTCATTATTCACTAAGCGAAACACTAATTCGTATCCGTAATGGTCTATAAAGACGAGCTTTTGTGTATCTAAATGAGCTACAGAGCCATTGACCGGTTTTTTATTGATAAACAAGCGACTTTGGTCGTCAATGATTAACGTTTTATTTTGAGAAGATAGTGAGTCAGCAAAAGACCAGGTACCCACAAAACCTGTGATTAAAGAATCTTCAACAGACGTTGATTTTTGATTTTTTTTCCGCAGCGTTTCACGTGCAATTCCTGCAACAAAAGAAACACCTAATAAATAAGTAAATGCTTTTCGCCGACTCATCAACACAATCCCCTTTAACTGTAATAAATAATTCATTCAATAGTAGAAAGGGTTTGTAGTTTCATGGTACTATGATAAACAAATCCATTTCTCTCATTTACCTGTTTATTATAGTCCTTTTTTTCTGGAATATATAGAGACTTTAGATGTATTTTTAGAGAAAAACACAATCGTAATAGTTTCTTAAACAGTGTGAAATTTAAAAAATAGAAAAAGGTTGTGATAACATGAAGGTCGTTAAATTCGGTGGAAGTTCATTGGCTTCAGCCCAACAAATCAGAAAAGTAGGACAAATCGTTAAAAGTGATACCGAGCGTAAAATCGTCGTCGTATCGGCTCCAGGTAAGAGGTATTCAGAGGACGAGAAAGTCACAGACTTATTAATCTCTCTTGCTGAAAAATCCTTACAGGATCAAGATTATTCATTGGAAATGAACAAAATTGTTCAAAGATACCAAGAAATGGCTGAAGAACTTTCCCTAAATGAAGAAGTGATGGTTGCAATCGAATCTCGTTTAGATCAATTGGCAGCTGGAGACAAGTCTCATCCGGATTATTACATAGATGCATTCAAAGCCAGCGGTGAAGATAACAACGCAAAGTTAGTGGCTGCTTATTTCAATCAAATAGGTATCCCAGCTAGTTATGTTAGTCCTAAAGAAGCGGGTCTATTGGTCACTAACGAGCCTCATAATGCACGCTTATTGCCCGATAGTTATGAAAAACTCATAACATTACGTGAACGGGAAGAAGTCGTTGTTTTTCCAGGATTTTTTGGATATACCCATGAGGGAGACATTTGTACTTTTTCAAGAGGCGGTTCAGATATTACCGGAGCTATCTTAGCTAGCGGTGTAAATGCTGATTTGTATGAAAACTTTACAGATGTAGATGCGATATTTGCAGCGAATCCATCGGTGGTCGAAAACCCGATGGCCATAGCTGAACTGACGTACCGTGAGATGCGTGAATTATCATATGCTGGTTTTTCTGTACTGCATGATGAAGCGTTGGAGCCGGCTTTTAAAAAGGGGATTCCTGTTGTCATTAAAAACACGAATAACCCTAACGCACCGGGCACCACCATTACTAAAGAGCATACTAAAGAACATCCGCCAATTATTGGAATCGCCAGTTCCAGCGGATTTATGAATATATATATTGAAAAATACTTAATGAACAGAGAAATCGGTTTTGGACGTAAAGTACTTCAATTATTAGAAATGTATGGTTTGAGTTATGAACACACACCATCTGGAATTGATAACATGACTTTAGTACTCAGAGAAGAACAAGTGTCACCCAGTATAGAAGAAGCTTTGATCACTGCACTAAAGGAACAACTACAAGTAGAAAATGTAAAAATTGAACGCGATGTAGCCTTGATTATGTTGGTAGGGGAAGGTATGAGAGACCAGATCGGTACGATGGCGACTGCTGCTAAAGCTTTCAAGGATCGAAATATCAATATTGATATGGTCAATCAAGGTGCCTCTGAGAATAGTGTGATGTTCGGTATTCAAAAAAAGGATGAAGATAAAGCAGTTGAATCTCTTTATCATGCTTTTTTCGATTAAAATGAAATCAACATAAAAACGGGCTAAGATTTTTTCTTAGCCCGTTTTTATACGTTTATTCAATTAAGAAAAAAAGATGAAATAAGTTAATACTAAGATTCCCAACACGATTCTATACCAGCCGAAAGCTTTAAAATCGTTGTTCTTAATGTATTTCATTAGGAATTTGATAGCAATGATGGAAACTACAAAAGCTACGATCATACCTGTTAATAGGATAGTAATTTCAGATCCGGTAAAATTGAATCCGAAGTCTTTAAGTTTTAATAAGCTTGCTCCAAACATGATCGGGATCGACATAAAAAATGAGAATTCTGCTGCTACGAAACGAGAAGTTCCTAACAAGATTGCTCCTAAAATTGTAGCTCCTGAACGAGAAGTACCAGGCACTAAAGAAAGAACTTGGAATACACCGATCAAGAAGGCTGTTTTGTAAGTCAAGTCAGCGAATGTTTCAGTAGTCGCTTTGCGGTTCTTATTGCGGTTTTCAATGATGATAAACAAAATCCCATAAACAATCAGCATGATAGCGACCGTTTGGTAATTAAATAAGTGTTCATTTATCCAATCATCTAAAAGCACTCCTGTAACCCCAGCCGGGATCACCCCGATAACGACTTTGTACCAAATAGACATCGTATCTTTTTTCTCTTGTGTTGACTTACTAGGAGCAAAAGGATTCAACTTATTAAAATAAATAAGAACGACAGCCAAGATGGCTCCTAATTGAATAACGACTAAGAACATCTCCATAAATGCTGGAGACACATCTAATTTGATGAATTCATCTACTAAGATCATGTGGCCTGTACTACTGATAGGCAGCCACTCTGTAATACCTTCGACAATGCCTAGGAATACAGCTTTTAAAATTTCAAAAATAATAGTGATCGACTCCTTTCCAGTCAAAAATTTGCATAACAAAAACAAGTATAACGAATTTTGATAAAGGAATCTATAAATTTAGAAAAATAACTCGGTTTATAAAGATACGGTCACAAACAGAAAGGGAAATAATGAAATTTTATCCAGTTGGATTGAATAGAATATTGATAAGAAAACGTTTTTTTGGTATACTATTCTATGTTGAAAGCACTTCAATGGACGATTGATGAAAGATCGGGTGTGTGTAAAGATGTTCGAGACAAAAGAAATTATTCCAGAGAAAAGAAAAAAACGTTTTTACAATATACTAATGGGGTATTGGATCGTAGTGCAGGTATTTTACTTTTTAATGTTTTTCCTCTTAAATGCTGGGGCTGATCAAAGTTTCCAAGAGATACTTAGTGAAAATCTAACAGCTACTATCAATATTCTGGTATTGTCTATGAATCTGATAGGAGCATATATTTTATATGCAACAGAGTTTTCAGAACGAAAAAAGGGCGGAATCTCAGATATCGTACTAAAATTTTCGATTGCGCAGCAATTAATTTTAGGGAATTTTGTAGGCGCGATATTTTCCTTTTTAGCGTTTAACGAATTGGTTGAAAATCCTCTGTTGACAGAAAAAGAGCAATTAACAGAGAAACCGATAAAAGCAAAAAATAAAAAAGGCATAATTATTCTCCAGATTGCATTAATTGTGTTATCATTAGGTATAGCAATTGTTAATTGGCGCATTAGCAATGCAGCATAAAATAAGAAGGTAGGGATTTAGATGGGATTATTCGATTTCTTAAAAGGTAAAGATAAGAATTCATCACAAGAAACAAAAGAGGGGAAAGTTTACTCACCAGTTAATGGTAAATTAGTAGCTATTGACGAAGTAGCTGACCCAGTATTCTCACAAAAAATGATGGGAGACGGATTTGCTGTTATTCCAACGGACGGAGATATTTATTCTCCAGTTGACGGAAAAGTAATGAGTGTTTTTCCTACTAAACATGCTGTAGGAATCGCTATGGACAATGGAGTAGAAGTTTTAGTTCACATGGGATTAGACACTGTAGAACTTGAAGGAAAACCATTTACAACAACGGTAACTGAAGGCCAAGAAGTGACTAAAGATACTAAAATTTCTACTGTAGATCTAGAAGCTTTAGCTGCAGCAGAAAAAGACAATGCTATGGTTGTTGTCTTCACGAACATGGACAAAGTTGGATCATTCGACATGATCGACTCTGGATCAACGGTTACAGCTGCAGGGGATATTGGTTCTGTAACGGCAAAATAACAAATAAAATAACAAAAAAAGAGGTGAAGACTAAAATCTTCGCCTCTTTTATTCTGTTGGTCTTTCTAATTGGAACTCTTCATTTAAAGTAGCATAGTTAGCTCCAGCTAAACGAGCCACAGGATTTAGTTGTTCCGTTAAAATGTATTCTTGAGTACTGTCAAATACCGTTTCGTCGAAATAGAAATCTGTAACACGAAGAATAAACAAGTCTGATACGACTGATCCGTCATCGTCTGTTATAGGTACGTATTGATGCAAGTTTCCTTCAAAGCGGATCTTTGCTTCTTGGATAGCAGGAACGCTGACTGTCTTACTATCTGTTAAAGTCAACTTTGTCCGATCGATTTCACTCTTATCAGGAGGCAAAGGAGCAGAAGTTTGGTTCATGTCTTCTACAACTTCCATATCCACGATATGGATCACGGCTTCTTTTCGATGTAAGATGTTTCTTGCACTGTCTTTGATTTGACCAGACTTTCTCAAAATCGCTACCGTGATCAAAGGCAATTCGTTAGAAGCTGCACTAAAGAAACTGAAAGGGGCAGCATTGACTACAGAACCATCTTTTGACAGAGTAGTTACCCAAGCAATAGGTCGAGGAACGATACTCCCGCTGATCATTTTGTATTGTTGTTGTTTCGTTAAATCATTTGCATTGTAATGGATCATTTAATCACTTCCTTGTTCAATCAGTATACACGTTAAGTTTTAAAAATAGAATCGATTTTCTGTCAGAGCTAAGCGAGGCGCTCCACATGCTTTTAGTTCAGTTGCGAAAGCCAGGGATTTTGGAAAAAAGATGAAAAATCATCGTGGTTGAAAAACACCACAATAATTTTCCCCTATTTTTCCTTCATCTCTTTCAGGCTTTCTCCACATGCTTAGTTCAGTTGCGCTCCCCAGAAATCTCCGCCTAACGCTGTCCAATCCGCACAACCGCTACGCTGGGTTGTTTGCGTTTAGACTTCGTTAGTGCTCAATTTCTCCCGGGGTCGCTCCACATGGTTTAGTTCAGTTGCGTGCCTCAGCTCTTCGGATAAAATCATTTCCATTTTTGAGGATAAAGAGCATCCTCTAAAATGAAAATAGATTTTTCTGTCAGAGCTAAGCGAGGCACTCCACATGTTTTAGTTCAGTTACGGTCGCTTGACTCTTGGTAAAATCATTCTATTTTTTGAGGACAAAGAACATCCTCTAAAAATAGAATCGATTTTCCTTTCGAGTCAGAGCAGCGACCTCCACATGCTCAGTTCAGTTGCACTCCCCAGAAATCTCCGCCTAACGCTGTCCAATCCGCACAACCGCTACGCTGGGTTGTTTGCGTTTAGACTTCGTTAGTGCTCAATTTCTCCCGGGGTCGCTCCACATGCTTTTTAATTAAAGTATTCTTTTTCGTAGGTTTTTGTGCTTCTTACTGTGTCGATTGGGCGGACTAGTTTTTCAATTTCTTCTCTGTTGTTTCTGAATTTTGGAGGTAAGGCTAGTGTTTCACCTAGTATTTCCAAAGATTCTTCGTCGTCTACAAAACCAGGCTCATCAGTAGCTAATTCAAATAAGATACCTGGGTAAATGTTTGTATAAGTCGATTCAAAATAGAAGCGGTCAACGTAGCCGGAGTTTGGTAAATTAAAGCTTTGCATGCGCTCAGTCCATTCGTCTAACATATCGCGATCTTTGACGCGGAAAGCTACATGATGAACACTGCCGTATCCTTGGATAGCTCGAGGTAGGATAGTGCTGGGTTCTACAATAATTTGTGCTCCATTACCGCCGAATTCTCCAACTTCAAACAAATGATATTGCCCTTCTTTGGCGATTTCTTTAAAGAACATCACTTTTTCCAGAACTTCTTTCATGTAGTCAAAATTAGAGACTCTGAAGAAAATAGGTCCTAGACCAGTGATTCCGTACTCATTAGGAACAGGTCCTTTTCTCCAAGGAGTTCCAGAAGGGACACCATGATCATTTTCATCAGAAATCAATTGATATTGTTGACCGTCAAAATCTTCAAACCATAAGACTTTTACTCCGAACATTTCTTTGATTGTTTCATGTTTGATCTCGTAGTGGTCAAATCGTTTGACCCAGTAATCTAAAGCTTCATCACTAGGAACGCGCAATGAAGTACGAGAAATACTGTCTGTACCCTTAGAATCTTTAGGGATACCAGGAAAATCGAAGAATGTCATATCTGTTCCAGGACTTCCTTTTTCATCAGCGAAAAATAAGTGATACGTCTGGATATCATCTTGATTCACTGTTTTTTTCACCAATCTCATTCCCAAGACATTCGTAAAGAAGTCATAATTTTTTTCTGCACTACTTGTAATAGCTGTAACGTGATGTATTCCATCAAATGCTTTCATATTAAAATTCCTCCAATTGAGCTTCTATTTCAGCTCGTTTATTTTCTAAAAATGATGGTAAAGCTAAGGATGTTCCTAACTCTTCAAGGGATTCATCTATTGTAAAACCAGGCCCTTTCGTGGCTATTTCAATACGCAAGCCATTAGGCTCTAATACATATAAACTCTTGAAATAATCTCTGTTGACATACATTTCTATAGGCACATCCATCTCTAAAGCCTTTTGATGTAAGGCCTCTAAACTTTCTATTGAATCTACCGTATAAGCGATATGATCAATACCACCACGACCTAAACGCGTTTTATGTGCGCTGGTCGATTGCTTGACTGTTGTCTCAAATCGACCCAATGGATCTGTTACTTGGTTTCCTGATTTTTGCAGCCCTAGAAATGTTGTCAAAAAGGTTAATGTTGCCTCTGGATCTTTGACAAACAATTCAATTTCACTTAAACGCAGAATTTGCTTATCCTGCGGCACCGAAGAATGATTAGTGCGGCGCTCTAAAGGTAGAATATCATCGGCTTCTTTTAAAGCAAGCAAAAGACCATCTGGATCCGTAAATAAAAGTTTATCTTCGTCAAAAACAGCTGTGACCTGAAAATCACTATTCTCTAGCCGCTTTTTCCAGAACGTCAAACTGCCTTTTGGAACATTCATTGTGACAGTAGAGAAGTAATTGCCTCTTAAATAAGTCTGTCCAGCTTTTTTGAGTTCGAAAAAAGTCAGCTGTGTGCCAGGAGTGGCTTTATAGTCTCCGTAAAATAAGTGTCTTATGGAAGTCTTTTGTTGGTTGACCGTGTTTTTTACAAATCGTAATCCTAATACATCAGTATAGTAATGATGATTGATTTGAGCAGATTTAGTAAAAGCAGATATATGATGAATACCAGTGATCAAATCAAGTCTCCTTTCAAAAAAAAACATTTGTTTAATGAACTGAACTCTGAACCGAGTATAACATACCAATATTTAACTTACAATAAATAAGTTTAAATAGAGATAAACTAATTCGAAGTAAAATAATACAGTCAACAAAATGCAAAAAGCTGATCCTAAAAGGACCAGCTTTTACTAATAATTATGCAAATGTCACGCCAACAACTTCAGGAGCGTAAACATCTTTTTCAAGTAAGGTTAGTTTTCCACTATCACTGTCTCTTTCAAATAACGTCAAGTTATCTGAATCTTGATGCCCAACAACTACAAACTGATTGGTTGGATCTAGGTCAAAATCGCGTGGAGTTTTGCCTTCTGTAGAAACGTATTCTACTACTTCAAGTGTACCATCGGTAGGAGAGACTTTGAAAACAGCTATAGAATCGTGTCCGCGATTAGAAACATATAAAAACTTGCCATCATTAGACATACGAATAGCTGCGCCCCATTTGAATTCTTCTCGATCTTCAGGAATGCTGGAAATAGTTTGAATATGGTCAAAAGAGCCGTTTGAACTGTCATAATTCAGTACAACCACTTCACTGCTCAATTCTCCAAGCACATAAGCTTTAGTACCATCTTTAGAGAAAACTAGGTGACGTGGACCAGTACCAGGTTTTGTGTGATAGCGGCCGACTTCTGTTAAGGTGCCTTGGTCGCTGATTGAATAAGTGTAGACCTCATCTGTTCCTAGATCACACGCAACAGCATATTTTTTATCTGGTGTTAGATCGATAAAATGAGCATGAGGACCGTCTTGGTTTTCGTGAACACCAGAACCTTCATGCTGAACTCTGTCTGCAAGAGATATAGAGCCGTCTTTGGATGTGCTGTAAACAGATAAAGTACCGTTGCCGTAATGTGCAGCGTAAACCAATGAACGTTCTGCATCATATGAAACGTAACAAGGTGATGCAGTGTCGTCAGTTGCAGTTGCTACTCTTTCAAAAGTTCCTTCATCTGCAGTTTTGAACATCCCGATCCCGTTTCCGCCATCTTCTCTCAAGATGCCGTATAAATATGAACGGTCATCCGATAAAGTTAAATAAGTGGGATGACCTGCTTCAGCAACCAGTGTTAAGTCTTCCAAGGTTTTGTTTTCAGTATCTAAAGTGATTTTGTAAATCCCTTTACTATCTCCTTTAGTATAAGTACCCAAATAAATCGTTTCTTTCATTGTTGATCCTCCTCATAAACTTCCTATTTGCACACAAATTCAGTATAGCATAAAACGAAGAAAACGGAATCAAAAAGCCAATGTAGAGATAAGCTCACCCCTTAGTCTCAGTTAAAGGACAGAGAAAAACCGCCAAATAGTTGTCTATTCAGCGGTTTTTATGGATGAGTTTAAGAAAATTTATTGCAAGTATTCGGTCACAGCTTTAAATACACGGTCACAAGATTTTGTATCTGGATAATGCATCAAGGCATCTGCTTTTTGACGGTTTTTTCGAGATTGCTTAAACTGCTGATCAGCAACTTGCTGCATCAAATAGAGTAAACTATTCTGTGAAGTTGCGATTTCTCCAGGCAGCTCATTGAGATACGTATTGCGTAAGGACACAGCTGTTGAGTTTCTTTGGAAACGCAAGTCAGGTTGATAAAATAAGACCGGTACTTGCAAGAAACTCGCGTCAAAAGCGAGAGGATTATGATCGGTAATGAACATTTTGCATGTTCTTAATAATGGTAACGGATCGATTTGTTTTTGAGCCACTACTGTACAACCTAGCTCCTCAAATTTCTCCGCATAATCTTGCATAGAGCGAGGAAGAGCGACAATGGTGGTCAAGTAATGTTCGTTTACTAAGGCTTTGAACTCAGGTTGTTTCACCAAAGAAAGAAAAGCCTCAGCCAATTCATGGACCGCATCCTTTTGATAATACAATCCTTTGCTGCTGTCATGAGGATAAATGACTAAGTTTGAAGCTACTTCTAAAGAATCAGGTTCTTTTAAAAGTTCATCAAAGCGAGGCAAACCAGTCAACCGAATCATTTTTTCAGGATACCCTAAGGTTTGTTGCAAATAACGTTCTTCAGTTTTTGAACTGGCCAGAACTAAATCAGTTTGAAAGTTTTTTGCAGCATATCCCAAAGTGTCGCTGACATTTTCCAATCCTAAAACGTTATTCTGCAAGAAAATCTTTTTAGCACGAATGAGATCTATCTGCATTGGGCTTCTGGATGGGTACAACTCGTAAGGTGTTTCTGTAAAAAACAGCACTTTAGCAGCTAAGAGCGTATCGATGTATCGTTTAGATTTAAATTCCAACAAATGCTCTGAATCATATGCATAGGCCTTAGCGTAGTCTGGAGATTGAGTATCCAAAACGTAATAAACAAGTTGTTCTGGATGCTGTTCTCTAAGGTAGCAGAAAAATGCCCAGCCATTATTATTAGCTTCCATTGGATTTTCGCCGATCACCCAAATGTTTTTCCGCTGGTTAAGAGGCGAACGCAAAATAGATAGTGGGGCAGCCTCTTTATAGTAAGCATAAATCTCTTTTTGATATTTTGTAAATGCGAAAGAAATAGCCTGCTGTGATCCTTTCAAATTTAAACCCAAGACAAAAGAAGATTTCCCATAAGAAAGAACAACATCCTTAAAACAATTTCTTGGCAAACTCAAGCCGTTTGTCGTGACAGGAACACTGATAGGGTTGTATAAGCCGTTTAAATACAATTCAAAATAAACGTCGTAATCTTCGTCAGCTATATTATCAATAAGCATATTGCGGGCAAATCTCTGCACATCTAAAGTGAAGTTGTAATCGTAATGATTTAAATGGGTTTCGGTTTCTTGCTCGTTCAGCATATGGTTTGTGGAGAAAAAGTATTCTTTTCCAGAACGATTAGCAACAAGTGTGATGCCGATTTGATTTAAGGTAAATGCTTTTAAAGATAATTTACCTTTCAAAGAGAATTCACTATTCGACAATTTAAATACATTTAATGTGTGTTCTGAAAAATACTGGCTATTAGGAACAGGCACATTTAAAGCAAGACTAAAGATTTCTTCTTTTTCAGTAAAGTAAGGAATCACAATCTGCTTTTGATAGATTGTCTGGCTTAACCCAAAAGCATCAAACTGGTCAAATAAAGCTAGTGATAAAGGGTAATCTTGTTCAATCCAATCATCATTCTCTTTGACACGTAACGTAAAATAAATGCTGAAAGTTTCTTTAGCAACAACATCAGCGTTTTCATTAAAAAGGTCTTCTAAAGGAAGACGAAAATGATATGTATGTGGTCTCAGTTCAGTGCCTTTATAAATCGTTTTTGTCTCGGCAGTATTATAATGAATATTAAATTGAACAAATTCATAAGTTAATTCATCAGTGAGGGATACAGTAACCTCGTAAGCATCTTCTTCTTTTTGAGCAGAAAAAAAAGGGTGTTTGATTTTTTGAGAAAGCGATGGATTTTGTGCTACATCGTATCCTGTATTTTCTTGAACCATTGTTTTACCTCCAGTTACTCGACTATTGTTCACTTTATCATACCAGTCTGAAGAAACAGTTACAAACAGATTCCAAGAGAATCAGTTAAATTTCTCTTTTTAATTAGAAGAATGTGGACAAAAGGGAGGAGATTTGGCAAAAAGATGAAGCTTCTTTAGTAAAGATGGGAGGAATGTGCTAAAATCAGAGTATAAAAGTAGAAGGAAAGTGAAGGGATAAAATACATGTTGATTACAAAAATAACTGCCATTGGTAATAGTGCGATCAGTAAAAGAGATCCATTGATCATTTTATTTGGAGAACAAGCAACAGAGGAATTGCGTAAGGTATCTGTGATTCAATCAAAAGTGTCTGAGGATGATCTGATTGAGTTGAAAATAGGCGGCACCATTGCGTTTGGAGAGCAAGAATATGAAATATTGGATGTTGGAAGTTTAGCCAATACAAATTTGAATTCCATTGGACACGTGACATTGAATTTCGCTCAACCTCCTGAAGCGAAAGAAGACCGGATTGAAAATGGGGTTTACTTAACACCGTTTGAATTGCCGGAACTGAGCGTGGGATTGGAAATAGCGTATAAAGATTAACCATACGGACTGAGGAGGGAAAAACGGTATTGAAAAATGAGCCGAGTGCAGAAAATAATAAAGCCATGGTCAATTGGTTTAAAAGGTGGTTTTTAAGCAACAAACTAGTGGCCATTTTACTAGTGCTTCTATTGATCTTGATCAATATTTTTGTTTTTAGCAAAGTTTCTTACGTCTTGAATCCTGTAAGAGATTTTTTAGAAATTATCGGGTTGCCGGTTATTTTCTCGGTTATTCTGTATTACTTGTTAAATCCGGTCATTGACTGGATGGAAAATAAAAAGATCCCTCGTATTTATGGTATCACTATAGTATTTTTAATCATTGCTGGACTACTGGTCTGGGGCGTCACTACACTGATTCCTTTAGTTCAAACTCAAATAGCGAGTCTGGTGATGAATTGGCCAACTTATTGGAGCGACATCACCACTCAAATCGAAGGATTAACCCGAAGCGATATTTTTTCTCAAATCCAAGAACAGTTTCAAGAGTTTAATCAAAATCTGATGAACACAGTTTCTGATCAAGCAAATGTTGTACTGGATTCTACATTTTCAGGTATCGGAAGTGTTGTGGGCACGATTACGAGCATCGTGATCGCGCTGATCACAATGCCATTCATTTTATTTTACTTACTAAGAGACGGAAAAAGACTGCCATTGTTTTTCTTATCTTTTGTACCAACGAAGATACGAGCTAAAACGTATCGAGTGATGACAGAAATGAATGCGCAAATCAGTCAATATGTTCGTGGACAATTATTGGTAGCTCTTTTCGTCAGTATTCTATTTTGGAGTGGATTTGGAATTATTGGGGTGGAGTTTGCCGCTACTTTAGGGATTTTAGCTGGATTTTTGAATATTATTCCTTATCTGGGGTCAATATTGGCCACAATTCCAGCCTTGGTAGTCGCTTTAGTCGACTCGCCAAGTATGCTGATCAAAGTGATCATTGTATTTTCAATTGAACAAATCATTGAGGGGCGGGTCATTTCACCTCAGATTCTTGGTTCTAATTTGAAGATGCATCCCATCACGATTATTTTTGTTCTATTGACCGGAGGAAAACTTTTCGGCGTGGTAGGTGTCTTATTTGGAATACCAGGATATGCAATTTTAAAAATCATTGTTGTGCATATTTTTCAATGGTACCAAAGCTATTCGGGTCTATATGAAAATGAAGAGAGTTATCGACCTGAAGACATCATAAGACGGGAAAAACTGCAAATGCAAGAAACGGAAACTTCTGATTGAATCTGTTGATTAAATGAAAAATTAAAAAGATGAAGGCACACAACTCTAAAGGGTTGTGTGCCTTTTTGGTTCGCCCAGCATGGGCGAACTCTAACGGGTGTAAGTCCCGAATGCGACCTGACAGTGGTAAGCATATAGCTGACGGCAAGGGTGTCCACCGTGAGGTGGAATCTGAAGGAAGCCCAAGGCAAAACTCTGGTCTGACGAACAGAAATCACATAAGAGGTGAGTCGAGTGGATAAAGCTGCCAAAGAAGCTAAAGTCCGATAACTGTCCTAACTCGAAGCATAAATGTGGCAGATAGATGGAGTGAAAGAGTTCGCACCTTAACTGGGGAGGTCTCATGACGTTATACCAAATACACTTAGTGATAAGTGCTTGACTCATGAGAAGTCAGCAGAGGTCGTAGTAGTGAAGACAGCTAGTGAAAGCTAGAAAGAGCGAAGGACCGAACAATTTTATCGTTACAAACATCTTTATTGGAGGCCGCCAAAGACTATTGGCTACGACAGCGTAAAAGTAGATAGCTGCCTTACGAGAGCAGAAAAGGAGTAACAAGCATGCAGGAAAACAGGACACTGGATAGAATCCTATCCAGAAATAATTTAAACGAAGCCTTTCGACAAGTGGAACGGAATAAAGGTGCCGCAGGCATTGACGGTATGTCTATCGAAGAGGCTAAAGAATATCTTCGTCAGCACAAAGAAGAGCTTATTCAGACTATTCGTCAACGTCACTATCAACCTAAACCTGTCAGAAGAGTAGAAATACCTAAACCATCGGGTGGGGTCAGACTACTGGGTATACCGACAGTGATTGACCGAGTTATTCAACAAGCGATTGCACAAGTTCTCACACCCATTTTTGACGAACACTTCCACAACAGTAGTTATGGATTCCGTCCAAACCGCAACGCCCATATGGCTATAGCGCAAGGGCTAAGAGATATGAACGAAGGGTATCACTGGATTGTCGACATTGATTTAGAGAAGTTCTTTGACACCGTTAACCATGATCGATTGATGAATCTAGTTTCTCGGAAAATAACCGATGGTGATGTGATATCATTGATTCGGAAATATCTCGTGAGTGGCATTATGGTAAACGGAGAATATGAGGAAAGTCCAGTTGGCACTCCCCAAGGGGGAAACCTCTCGCCATTATTGAGTAATATCCTCTTAAATGAACTCGACCAAGAACTAGAGAGAAGAGGTCTACACTTCGTGCGATACGCAGATGACTGCATTATCCTAGTTAAGAGCGAATTCGCAGCAAGGCGCGTAATGCGTTCGGTTACACGATATATTGAGGAAACTCTGGGTTTAACTGTGAACACGAGTAAATCGAAAATCATTAAACCTAATGACCCAACCTTTAAATTCTTGGGATTTGGATTCTATTGGTCGAAAGCAGATAAAGGCTATCAAGCAAAGCCTCATGCCATATCAATCGAGACGTTTAAATATAAGCTTCATCAGCTAAGCAAGAAAAGCTGGGGCATTGATATGGCTTACCGCATCGTTAAATTGAATCAAGTCATCAGAGGATGGGTGAACTATTTCAAAATAGGAAATATGCACACAAAACTCAAGAAAATAGCGAGTCATCTTCGTTATCGACTGAGGATGTGTATCTGGCACCAATGGAAAACAGCCAAAAATCGAAGAAGAGCCCTCACTAAACTAGGGATGAGCGACTACAACGCCTACATGAATAGCCACAGTTCCAAAGGAACTGCCCGAATAGCCCTGTCCTGGGTTATGACAACCACAGTAACCAATAAGATACTAGCCCTTAAAGGTCTAGTATCTCCAGATAGTTACTATTTAAAACAAAAGCATGTTATATAAAATTGAACCGCCGTATACCGAACGGTACGTACGGTGGTGTGAGAGGACGGTAAATAAATTAATTATTTACCTCCTACTCGATTTGCAACATGACAGGTTGTCATATATAATTGTTGGATGCTGTATGAAATTGTACGAACATTGTAGGGTGAAAGGAGAGGTTTCGTTTGCCTACACAAACTTTTTTTAATTTAAGCGAAGAAAAAAGAAATCGACTGATAGACGCTGCAATGGAAGAATTTTCAGAAAAGTCATTGAATCAAGCGTCTATTAATACCATTATAAAGAAGGCTTGTGTGTCTAGAGGAAGTTTTTACCAGTACTTTGAAAATAAAGAAGATTTATTCTTCTATATCATGAAGCTGGTTAAAACAGATTCGCAGCGTCTGTTTATCGAAGAAATCAAAAAAGCGGACGGAGATCTTTTTTTAGGGGTCAGGCATTACTTTCCTAAATTGTTGTCATCCGTCATGGAGACACCGAATGCGGACTTTTTTAAGCAATTATTTTTGCATTTGGATTACCGTACCAGCAAAGAAGTGACTCCAGAGCAGCTGAGAGAAAGCGAAGAAGGGAACGCAACACGAAAAGCTGTTTTTTCTCATGTAGATCGGAACCGTTTGAAAGCCGATACGGATGAAGAACTGTTGTGTTTACTGAATTTCATCGTCTCTATGATGATGCAGGAAATTGTAGAAGGATATGCAAAAGAACGTCCTCGAAAAAAGATTCATTTTTATTTTTGTCGAAAATTAAAGTGGCTGGAACATGGGGCCAGAAAAGAAGTCAAATCAGAAGCGGGGGAAAAATAGCGTGTGGAAATTAACAAAAAGAATGAATAAGTGGGCTATATTTTTAGCCGTAGTATTCATGATCATACAAGTTACTGGAGATTTAGTATTGCCAACATTAACAGCGGATATCATTGATAATGGTATAGCAAATGGAGACGTCGATTATATTTTAGACATCGGATTGAAGATGATGATCGTTGCACTTATAGCAATAGCAGGAGCGATTGCGAATGTCTTTATTGCTGCAAGAGAGTCCCAAGGATTAGGAAAACGATTGAGAAACAAAATTTTCCGCAAAGTAACTCATTTTTCAAATGATGAACTTGATGAAGTGGGGACGGCTTCTTTGATTACGAGAACAACGAATGACGTTGTCCAAGTTCAATTAGTTGTTTTGATGATGTTGCGTATGATGATCATGGCCCCAATTATGATGGTTGGTGCTGGAATTTTGGCATTTACTCGGGAACCTCAATTGGCACGAGCCTTTTTGATCTCTATTCCATTACTAGCTATTATGATCGCTATTATCATGCGATTTGCCGTGCCGTACTTTAAATCGATGCAGCGAAAAACAGATCGATTGAATTTGATTTTTCGTGAAGGCCTGACTGGTGTCCGGGTAGTGAGAGCTTTTAGAAAAGACAAACATGAAGAAAAACGCTTTGATACCGCGAATAAAGACTTTGCAAACACAGCGATCCAAGCTTTTACTTACATGGCATTCCTGATGCCGGCCATGACTGTAGTGATCAGTATCACGAATATCTTGATCATTTGGCTGGGAGGAAGTTTGATTAGTACCGGAGAAATGGAAGTCGGAAACTTAGTAACTTTTTTAACGTATGCTATGCAGATCCTGATCAGTGTTATGCAAGTAGCTTTTATATTTATGTTTATCCCGCGTGGACAAGTTTCAGCTGCTCGTATCAACGAAGTATTAGATTTGAGAAGTAAAATCTTAGATCCAGAAGTGGCAAAAGACATCACAACGGAAAAAGAAGTTTCGTTTGAATTCAGTCATGTGGACTTTCGTTATACAGGTGCCGAAAAGTTGGCATTAGAGGATATTGATTTTAAAGTTCAAAAAGGTGAAACTGTCGCTATTATTGGAGGGACAGGCTCAGGTAAATCTACTTTGGCGAATTTGATTCCGCGGTTTTATGACGTAGAGTCTGGGAGTATAAAGATCAACAGAACGGATATCAGAGATTATACTCAACATGATTTGAGAACACTTATGGGATATGCTCCTCAAAAAGCTGTACTGTTTACAGGAACGATTCGCGAAAACATGAGATATGGAAAACCTGAAGCCACAGATGAAGAAATATGGCATGCACTCGAAATCGCTCAAGCTAAAGATTTCGTGGAAAAAATGCCTAAAGGTCTGGATGCTCATGTTGAGCAAGGCGGAGGAAACTTTTCTGGTGGACAACGTCAACGGTTAAGTATTGCACGAGCCCTTGTATCTCAAGCGGATATTTTACTGTTTGATGATTCGTTTTCCGCTTTGGACTTTAAAACCGATGCGGTCTTAAGGGCTGCATTGAAAAAAGAAACGACGGAGTCAATCGTGATCATCATTGCACAGCGTATCAGTAGTGTAGTAGATGCTGACCTGATCATTGTATTAGATGAAGGGAAAATGGTTGGTAAAGGAACTCATGAAGAGCTGAAAGAGACAAGTGAAACGTACCGTGAAATTATGGAATCTCAAATGAAAGGAGACGAGATCTGATGAAAAACAGTTCGCAGAATAAAGGCGGTCTAAGCCCAAGAAAAGCGAAAAATTTCTGGGGCACTTTAAGACGATTAATGACATACATGGCAAATCGAATCTGGGGAGTTCTATTAGTACTGGTATTAACGATTGCCGCAACAATTTTTACTACGTTGACCCCTAAGATGCTGGGTAGAGCAACGACAGAAATATTTAGAGGGTATCAAGAAGGAATGGCTTTGAGAGAATCCGGACAAACAGTAGATGTGCTGCCGATCAATTTTGATTTGATTGGTGAAATTTTAGTCATGGTTTTTATCCTCTATATATCAGCTGGTCTCACTAGTGTTGCATAAATATAGTCAGAATATTCTGAATTATTATTTTCTTGAAAAAAGTAAAAAAAATTGAATGCTTACGCAAAGGATGACTATTTCCAGAAAATTTTGCTTATTTAGCTGATTCCATTAGCATCCAACAACAACGTTTTATTGTAGTCAATTGGGCACTAAAAGTTCAATCCATTTTTCTGCAGGTTGAAATAGGAGGTAACGAAAAAGTCGTTTAATTTGGAAAATAGACTGTCCAGTCTTTGTTTCTAACTGAATCAAATAGGTTAGTAAACTGGCAATCAAGGCTAAAATCAATTGATTTACGACTCCCTGTTCGCTTCTTGAAAAAAACTTTTTGATTGTCATATGCTGTTTAATGTGTTTGAAGAACAGTTCTATTTGCCAACGAGCTTTATACATTTCTGCAATTTCAGCAGAGGAACAGTCAAAACGATTCGTGATGAACTGAAGAACTTTCCCTTTTTGATCTTGAATAGTCACTAAACGAAATCGGGAAGTTAGATAGTTTTGAGCACCTAATGCGACCAATTGGTCGCTGATAATAGAGTCTTCTTTGGAAGCTGCTAATGTTTCCAAAACATGAACTTTTGTATTCTTTTTGATTCTCGTCACAAAGAAATAACCATTCCAGTGCATTTTATCCATTCGTTCGAAATCTAGGTAACCACGATCGAATACATAAGTTGCCTCAGGTTGATTGACCAACACTTCCAACTGGTTTGTATCATGTTCAATCGCATTAGTTAGTGTAAAATCATCTGGATAAAGATGGTCATTATCCATAAAGCAGAGTTTTAAGTGAAGCTTAACTCCTGATTTCGTTTTACGAAAATCAGCCCATTGATAAAGATTTTGATTCAATGAAAAGGTCGAAGAGTCAATTAAATAGAGACTATTTCGCTTATCCACGGGCATTTTATTTTTAACCTGACTGAGAAGCTGGTAAAAAATAGCTAAAAGAATTTCTGAATCCATTTTGGGAAGAACTCTAGAAAGCTGAGAATAACTGATGCTTTCAATCCCAATCTCTTTTTGAAGTTCTTTGGAAACAAAAGCAGTATCCATATCTCTGAGACTTTCTTTCTCTTCATTGATCGCATGAAGAAAAAGCTGCAGAGCTCGAAAGAAACTAAGTTTCTTATGGTATTTATCAAAGGCAAAAACCTTTTCACGAATAGGAATCGGTAATTTTTCTAACTTAATTGCCGAAAACCATTTATTAAAAGCAGAATTTAGTTTATACTTATCCATAAGTTGGGTCCTTTTTATTGGTCTTGGATAAGTCATCCAAGTTCAGTATAAAGGACTTTTTTGCATATTGGAATAGGATACATAACATTGTGAAACATATTATGTTTCATGCAACACTAGTGAGCTGGTCTATTTAATTACTTTCAACAGTTCACTATGGCGCGTATCGGACAACGAACAGTCTATGATTTGAGAAAAGATTTAAAAGCAAAAATGAGTCGTATGCCGATCAGCTATTACGATACGCATTCTAATGGAGACATCATGTCACGGGCCGTGAATGATATGGACCAAATTGCCAATACCTTGCAGCAGTCATTGACTCAGTTCGTTCAAAGTGTCGTGCAATTTGTTGCCGTTTTGTCGGTGATGTTGAGCATCAGTCTGCAATTGACTGTGGTATCCATGATTATTGTCGTTTTGAGCGGGATTTTTGTAGGTGTCATCGCCCCTAGAGCTCAAAAAATGTTTGCAAAACAGCAGAAAGAATTAGGGATCTTGAATGATCAGGTAGAAGAAATTTATTCTGGACATGCGGTCGTAAAGATCTACAACCATGAAGAAACAGAAATTGAAAAATTTGAGAAGCAAAATGAATCTTACTACGAAGCATCTTGGAAGGCTCAATTTTTGACAGGGCTTATGATGCCATTGATTTCTTTTGCACGTAATGTCGGGTATTTAGCAGTAGCCGTATTAGGTGGGATTAATGTAGCAAATGGCACAATGACACTCGGGAACGTACAAGCTTTCTTACAATACGTAAACCAATTCTCTCAGCCAATGAGAGACATAGCTAACTTGTCTAATACGATTCAAGCTACAGTAGCATCAGCAGAACGTGTATTTGAAGTCTTGGATGAACCCGAGATGAATTTGGAGCAATCAAACATCCAACCTCTTCAAAACTCGCCGTATAAGATTCAATTTGAACATGTGCAGTTTGGTTATGGTGGACCTGATGAACCATTGTTGATGAAAGATTTCAACTTAGATGTTAAAGAAGGCGAAATGATTGCTGTTGTTGGGCCTACTGGCGCAGGGAAATCGACGTTGATTAACTTGCTGCAACGTTTCTATGACGTCAAGGGCGGCAGCATCAAGCTGAACGGTGTAGACACTAGAGACATCACGAGAGAAGAATTGCGTTCTCATTTTGCTATGGTATTGCAAGATACGTGGTTGTTTAACGGTACAATTTTAGAAAATATTCAATACGGCAACGAAGAAGCAAATGAGTCGAAAGAAAAAGTTTTTGAAGCAGCAGCAGCTGCTCATGTCGATGACTTTGTCCGTAAGCTGCCGCATGGATACGATACTGTTTTGAATGAAGAAGCTAGTAACATTTCTCAAGGACAGCGTCAATTGCTGACCATTGCACGCGCTTTTTATGCAGATCCGGAAATTTTGATTCTTGATGAAGCAACGTCTAGTGTGGATACGCGTACTGAAGTATTGATTCAAAAAGCGATGGCGAAGTTGCTGAAAGGCAGAACCAGCTTTGTGGTAGCCCATCGATTATCGACTATTCGGGACGCTGATAAAATCATCGTTATGGATCAAGGAGACGTGATTGAAACCGGAAATCATGATGAGTTGATGGCTAAAAATGGGTTTTACGCTAATCTTTACAACGCTCAATTCGCTCAATCAGAAACTGCTTAACAAAAAGAAGACCGTTCAGCCATCTTTAGGCTGAACGGTCTTCTTTTTAATGGAACTTATTCTAGTACTAAAAGAATGGTGTTATGTTTCAGTCTGTCATTTGATATCCGACTACTTCAATTCCAGCCATTTTTCCGTCATCCTTATAAACAAATGGGGCTTGAAAATTCTCTAAAGTAATGTGCAAATGATCTGAGAAGCCTTCTTTGACTTTTTTACCCATTACTCCATTTTGGGGTGCAGTCAATTCACCAAATTTATCAGGACGAGCGACAATGGTCAAGCGAGCATTTTTATTCTCCAGAATGATTTTTATTTCAGTAGAAGACAATCGTTGAATGGTCATCTTGCTTCTATTATAAGTTGCAAACCGATATTCTTTTCCTTGCATCACCAAATTGCAGATAAAGCCTTCAAGGTTTAACTTCATCAATGGAACATTTGCCACAGAAAAGAACAAGCTTGTCGTAGGATCCTTAAAGTTGTTGCTTTGAATCCACATGTATTCTTTTGGAAAAGAAGTTCCCCAATCTTTTTCAAAATAGCCTTTTCCGCCTGTGAAGTCGATCACACGATTATTGATTTTCACATAACCATTAATAGAGTGGTTCATGCTGATTACGCCATGGTTGCATTCCATGTTGGGAATATAACTCAATGGTCCCATAATGGTAGGATTTAACCATGTCTTTTGGATAGGATGCAAATTGTGCAAAGAAAAAGAACCTTTGATTTTAGTGCCTTCTTTAGTTAAGTGAATCGTAACTTTTTTTTCAGAAAAAACATTTTGACCAATCTGTACTTGAAAAGGTTCATCTCGAGTAATAAATTGATCGATCGGATAAGGAAAATAATCCGTTTTGATCACGGGAAGGTGGTTATGATCTTTGGTCACTGAAATGTATTGAACAAAACAATGTTTGTCCGTTTCGCTTAAACTGATACCTGGAATGAAACTGATCAGTTCTGTTTCATCTTTAGTCACTTGTTTATAATACCAACCCTCAAAATAAACTTTTTTTTCAGTGTTCCCTTGAAACAAAATAGGACGAAATGTTTTTGGCATGATACTCACCTCCAGACTATTGATTTCCATTTTTTCCGATTTATATATTATTAGTATAGTCTTTTGTTAGATAAGAAGTCGATTTGTAAGCTCAAAAAATTGACTGGACAAGAGAATAAACCAACAGAAAAAGCAACACGCTGGGTTTTCTGCAGAATATTTTTTTTAGGATAACTGAACGAAATAAGTCCTTCTCATTAACTAGGTTCAAAGAAAATGTGCTACCATAAAAGAAAAAGAATACGGCATAGAGAAAGAGGCGAAGTCAGATGAGTAAAGTAAGGAATGTCCCGCAAGATCATTTCGAAGAAGCTTATGCTTTAGCTATTTATGCTTTCAACGTACCGGATACGACAGAAAGGAAAGCAAATTTTCGTACGGTTTTTAACCATTCAAATACGTTTGGGATCTACCAGCAAAATGAACTAAAGAGTCAAATGCTTGTACTGTCTTTAGAAGTCTTGTTTCATGGAGAAACAATGTCTATGGGCGGAATTTCATATGTTTCTAGCTATCCAGAAACCAGGGGGATGGGCAACATCAAAAAGTTGTTCACTGCTTCGTTAGACCATATGAACAGAGAAGGGATGGTACTTTCTTATTTAGATCCTTTTTCGTATCCTTTTTATCGTAAATTCGGTTATGAAGTAGCCTTCAATACAGCTTCTTACACGATTGATACAAGTTACATGCCAAAAACAAAAAAATACCCAGGACAGGTTAGTCGAGTAAAATGGGAACAAGAAAAAGAAACGATAACGAATATTTATCTTGAAAAGTATCACCATTCAGTTGGACCGCTAAAAAGAGCGGAATGGATGTGGCAGCAAAAGTTTTCGGATCCAGTTAAACAAAAACTAGCTATTTATAAAGATAACAATGATGAAGCAAAAGGATATTTGTCCTATCATTTTGGAGACAAAACATCAACTGATTTTATAATAGATGAAATGGTTTATTTAACGGCAGATGCGTACACTGCGTTATGGCAATTTGTAGCGTCTCACCAGAGCACGTTTAAAACCGTTCAGTATAAAACAGCAGAGAATGAATACATTATGGAGTTGTTTCCAAGACAGACCATAAAAAAAGAAGTTGATCCTTTCATGATGGCAAGGATTGTGAATATCGAATCTTTCTTGATGCGCTATCCTTTTAAAGAAAAAGCACAAACAACTTTTTATTTACAAGTCAAAGATCGCTTAGCTGATTGGAATAATGGTATCTGGAAAGTAGAACTGAGAAATACAGGTCGAAAAGTAACCAAGCTAGCTATGGAAACAGAAATAAAAGAAGCTGCTTTTTTATCCGCTTCTATTCAAACTTGGACACAGCTCTTTTTGGGTTATCGAAGTATAGAAGAGTTGAAGTTTCATGAAAAATTGATCTGCTCAACGGCTTGTGCAGCAGAATTAGCTGAAAGAATACCACAAGGGGATCCACAGTTATACGACTATTTTTAAAAGAACAAGAAAAGGTGAAAAAATGTATCCAAAAACTAGAAAAGCTATTCAATCGTTGATTCAAGAAGGAATTATGCCAGGGGCTAGTTATGCCTTCATCGAAGGAAATGACGTGCAGCATTACTTAGACGGCTTAGCAGCGGTTTTTCCTGAGGAAGAAGCCATCAAACCAGGTTTATTGTACGATGTAGCCTCTTTGACAAAAGTCATGATGACGACGACTGTCATATTACAGTTAATTGAAGAGGGAAAAATCGCTGTGGATGATCCTGTCCAACAGCATTTGCTTGAATTCTCTTCTGCTGTTGTGACGATTCGACACTTGCTGACGCATACTTCGGCTATCAATGGATACATTCCAAATCGAGATGCTTTATCTGCTTCAGAATTAAAACAATCTTTAGTGCAGCTTCCAGTAGGAGAAAATAGGGGAAAAGAAGTGGTTTACACTGATACTGGAATGATTTTATTAGGCTTTATAATTGAAAAAATCGAACAACTGCCTTTACAACAAGTATTTAATAAAAGAGTCCTCCAACCTTTAAACCTGGAGGACTCAACCTTTGAACCAACAGATGTGAATCAATGTGCTCCTACTGAACTTCACCCAAAAAGAGGGTTGATTCGCGGAGAAGTTCATGACCCGAAAGCTTTTGTATTGAAGGGTCACTGTGGCAGTGCAGGTCTTTTTTCTTCTTTAAAAGATTGCCTAACCTTTGCACAAATGATGTTAAACAAAGGAGAAAGCAACGGAGCGAGGGTGTTGAAAGAAAAAACCGTGGAAGGATTGTTGAAAGATTGGACGCCGACTGGAGATTTATGGCGTTCACTAGGTTGGAATCTAAAAGGAAATAAAGATCATCCTATTCTGTTTCATACAGGTTTCACTGGGACATTTATCTTAATCGATGTTCTGGAACAAAAAGCGTTTGTTTTTTTATCCAACAGAGTTCATCCTAAAAGTCATACACCAACTTATTTAGAGAAAAGAGATTTCTTGATCGACACCTATTTGAAAGAAAAGAGAAAAGAAGAAAATTAAAAGATTATAGTGAGATATCATTTTGAAACGTTTACAAATGTGATAAACTGGAGAAGCGAGGACAAGGTTTATTATTATAGAGTAGAAGCAGGAGGAAATGCAGTGATAGAACCATTAATCTTAGAACCCGTTATGCAAGAAAAAATTTGGGGCGGAACTAAATTAAAAGAAGCGTTTGGATATGACCTCCCCAGTGATAAAGTGGGCGAGTGTTGGGCCATCAGTGCACACAAAAATGGACCAAGCAAAGTTATCAACGGACCCTACAAAGGACTGACGTTGAATGAAGTTTGGGATCAGCATCGTGATGTTTTTGGCAACGCGGAGGGTGATGTATTTCCCTTATTGACTAAAATATTAGATGCGGCAGAGGACCTGTCTGTCCAAGTTCATCCTGATGATGCGTATGGATTAGAGCATGAGGGAGAACTTGGGAAAACGGAATGCTGGTATGTGATTGATGCTGATGAAGGTTCAGAAATCGTGTACGGTCATCATGCTAAAACCAAAGAAGAGTTGACTGAACTGATTCAAAATGGAAAATGGGATGAACTGCTACAGCGCATTCCGGTGAAAAAAGGCGACTTTTTCTTTGTGCCCAGCGGAACGATACATGCTATCGGCGGGGGAATCATGATACTGGAAACACAACAATCTAGTGATACGACGTACCGTGTATATGATTATGACCGTAAAGATGACAGCGGACAAGGAAGAGAACTGCATTTGCAGCAATCAATCGATGTAACAACTATCCCTAGTCAAAATCCTGATTCATCAGTAAAAACAGAAACTTCTAGCAATATCCAGATGACTACATTTGTTGAAAATGAATTTTTCAACGTTTATGAATGGAAAGTCAATGGCGTAGCAACATTCGCTCAAACTGCACCTTATACACTAGTGAGTGTATTGGATGGAGAAGGTGAATTAGTCATAGACGATACTCAATCTTATGAGTTGAAAAAAGGCATGCATTTTATTTTGCCAAATGATTTAAAAGCTTGGTCTATAGATGGAACTTTACAACTGATTGCTTCAACTCCAGGAGAAAAGTTGTAACAAACAAGTGAACAAACGAAAGAGCAGAGAATAAATTTCTCTGCTCTTTTATTGAATGAAGCTGAATGATTTGGGGAATCTATAAAGAATCAGCAGGAATGGGATGTCTTTGAACAAATGGTTGCTTGCAGTTAAAAGGACAAGGTCTTTGAATCGTATCTTGTACTTTAAGTTGATTTACAGTATAATTTTAAAGGATTCTTAGGAGAGAAATGAGGATATATCGGATGGCTCAATTATTTTTTAAGTACGGCGCAATGAACAGTGGTAAAACGATTGAAATTTTAAAAGTCGCACATAATTATGAAGAACAAAATAAACCTGTTATTATTATGACAAGTGGTATCGATGATCGAGACGCTATTGGTGTAGTATCCAGCCGTATTGGGTTACGCCGGAACGGGATAGCCATTTTTGAAGAAACGAATATTTTAGAAGTCGTCAATGAGTTGGATTATGAACCGGCTTGTGTGTTGTTAGATGAAGCGCAGTTTTTAACAAAAGACCACATCATTCAATTAACGAAAATAGTGGATGAATTGAATATTCCTGTTATGGCGTTCGGGTTGAAAAATGATTTCCAAAATGAACTATTTGAAGGTTCAAAATACTTATTGCTATACGCAGATAAGATCGAAGAAATGAAAACTATTTGCTGGTATTGTCATAAAAAAGCCACGATGAACATGCGTGTTGTAGACGGCAAGCCTGTTTATACTGGGGAGCAGATCCAAATTGGTGGAAATGAAGCATACTATCCGGTATGTCGAAGACACTATCACCATCCATTGATTATTGAAGATAATTCAAGAAATTAGAAAAGAGGAATTGACATGTTTGATCAGTTAGAAAGTGTGGTCGGACGCTATGAAGAAGTAAATGAAATGTTAAGTGATCCGGAAGTAATTTCCGATACGAAACGTTTTATGAAACTCTCTAAAGAAGAGGGGAACCTTCGTGAGACCGTTACGACTTATTTGAAATACAAAGAGATCCAACAAGGCATAGAAGAAACTGAAGAGATGCTGAGAGAAAAATTGGATGCTGAAATGGCTGAAATGGCTAAGGAAGAATTGGCTAGTTTGAAAGCTGAGCGGGAAGAATATGAAGAAAAAATCAAAATTTTGATGCTGCCTAAAGACGAAAATGATGACAAAAATATCATCATGGAAATTCGTGGAGCAGCCGGCGGAGATGAAGCTCAATTATTTGCTGGAGATTTATTCAATATGTACCAACGTTATGCTGAATCTCAAGGTTGGAAGACTGAAGTCTTGAATGCCAACATCACAGGTATTGGCGGATATAAAGAAATCACTTTAATGATTACAGGACAAAACGTTTATTCAAAATTAAAATTTGAAAATGGCGCACACCGTGTTCAACGTGTACCCCAAACGGAGTCCCAAGGACGTATCCATACTTCTACAGCAACTGTTGTCGTTATGCCGGAAGCAGAAGAAGTAGAGTTGGATATCGCAGACAATGATATCCGTACAGATATTTACCATGCAAGTGGTGCTGGTGGACAGCACGTCAACAAAACAGCATCTGCTGTTCGATTGACACACATTCCAACAGGTATTGCCGTTGAAATGCAAGATGAACGTTCTCAAATAAAAAACAGAGAGAAAGCAATGAAAGTTTTGCGTGCTCGCGTGTATGATCAATTAAAAAGTGAAGCTCAAGGCGAATACGATGCTGAACGTAAATTAGCTGTTGGGACTGGGGACCGTTCAGAGCGTATCAGAACGTATAATTTCCCTCAAAACCGGATCACAGATCATAGAATTGGATTGACGATTCAAAAACTAGATCAAATCTTATCTGGAAAACTAGATGAAGTGGTCGATGCATTAGTGCTGTACGACCAAACTTCAAAAATGGAGCAATTACAGAATAATGAATACTAATTCAACCTATAGAGAAGTCCTTAAGTGGGCTTCTTCTTTTTTAGAAGCCAGTGCCAAAGAAGGTATCGCAGCTGAACGATTATTGATGGAACGACAACAATGGAACCGAACAGATTTTGTATTGCATTTGAATGAAGAAATGCCGTCCGAGATCAAGCGCCAATTGATCGAAGATGTAGCGGAACATGGCGGAGGAAGACCTATTCAGCATATACTGGGATATGAATGGTTTTATGACTTGAAATTAAAAGTGACCCATGACACGTTGATTCCTCGACCTGAAACGGAAGAAATTGTAGACAAATTTTTACAACAAACAAAACAAGACGATTCGTTAAAGGTATTAGATATCGGAACAGGAACAGGAGCCATTGCGATTGTAGCGAAAAAACAACGGCCAAATGACGATGTGACGGGAACGGATCTTTCACCTAAAGCATTAGCTGTTGCCAAAGAGAATGCTGCGGCAAATGGAGTAGCGGTCCGATTTCTTGAAGGAGACTTAACCGCTCCTGTAAAGGACGAAAAATTCGATGTGATTTTATCTAATCCGCCTTATATAGGAGAACATGAAAAAAACGTGATGGATCAAAGCGTATTGGACTATGAACCTCCTATGGCTTTATTTGCTGAAAACGACGGACTTTTTATTTACCAGCGGTTAGCAAAAGAGCTGCCAAGATTATTGAATCCGAACGGGAAAATCTATTTAGAGATTGGCTATCAACAAGGAGGAGCGGTCAAGGAATTATTCCAAAAAGCTTTTCCTGAAGCTCTAGTACAAATAGAAAAAGACTTGAGCGGATTAGATCGGCTGATTTCTGTCCAAACCTGAACCGCTTTAATTTGAAAGATAAAAAAAAACAAGTAAATGAGTTGCAAAAGAAAAGAAAGAAGGCAAATTTGTGGAAACAAGAGTTTTTCAACAATCAGAAATCAAAGAAGCTGCTGCATTGATCAAAAAAGGTGAATTGGTATCCTTTCCTACTGAAACAGTTTATGGGTTAGGAGCAGATGCAATGAACGATCAAGCTGTAAAAAACGTTTATCAAGCAAAAGGACGTCCAAGCGACAATCCGTTAATCGTTCATGTAGCGTCTATAGGAGAAGTGTATGATTACGTGAAAAATGTGCCGAAAGTAGCCGAAACGTTGATGGAACAATTTTGGCCTGGTCCGTTAACACTGATTTTTGAAGTGAAAGAAGGCGTTTTTGCAGATGCAGTCACGGCAGGTTTAAACAGTGTAGCTATACGGATGCCTAAAAATGAAGCAACATTAAAATTGATCAAAGAAGCTGGAGTTCCTTTAGTTGGTCCAAGTGCCAATACATCTGGTAAACCCAGTCCCACAACGGCTATGCATGTCTACCATGATTTAAAAGGGAAAATTGCCGGAATATTAGATGATGGAGAAACAGGAGTCGGCTTAGAATCAACCGTGTTGGATATCACAGATCCCCAACAACCAACTATTCTTCGTCCAGGCGGAATCTCTAAAGGTGAGCTGGAAGACGTCATCGGACAAGTGTCTGTAGATAAGCACTTGGTATCAAGTGAAGAGACGCCAAAAGCTCCAGGAATGAAATACAAGCATTATTCTCCTAACGAACCGGTAATCATCGTAGAGGGAAATAAAGAGCTTTTTCAAAAAGCTGTCAAGCAGTATGGATCGACTGGAGAAAAAGTTGGTTTATTAGCGGATGATGAAGTGGTAGAAGCCCTTAAATGCAAAGTTGCAGCTGTTTTCTCTCTTGGCGAAATAGACGACATCCATTCAGCTTCGCGCAGACTGTATGCTGGATTACGATACTTTGAAACTACCGAAGCTAGTTTGATTTTAGCGCAAGCTTATCCTGAAGAAGGAATTGGAACAGCTTATATGAACCGATTGAAAAAAGCAGCGGGAAATCAATTCTATAAAGAACATAATTAAAAGAAAATACATAGGAATCGTTTTTCCTATGTATTTTCTTGTTATTATTTTATATAATGTTGAGTTAAGAATACAAAAAAAAATGATGAGGACTCATCATACATAGAAATTCAGGAATGAACTAAAGGGATGTGGCTGAGATGAAGGGTAAATTATGGGATGAAGAAGTGTTTCAAGCGATTGGACAAGAAAAACAACGCCAAGAACAAAATATTGAGTTGATTGCATCAGAGAATTTTGTTTCCGAAGCTGTACTGGCTGCTCAAGGAAGTATCTTAACGAATAAATACGCTGAAGGCTATCCGGGAAAAAGATATTATGGCGGTTGTGAGTACATTGATGTAGTAGAAAATTTAGCCATTGATCGTGCGAAGAAATTATTTGGTGCTGAGTATGCCAATGTTCAGCCTCATTCTGGATCAAGTGCAAATATGGCGGCTTACAATGCTTTATTGGAGCACGGAGATGTAGTTTTGGGAATGGATTTGACACATGGAGGTCATCTTACACACGGTTCTCCAGTAAACTTCAGTGGAAGAACGTACAACTTTGTCCCTTATGGAGTAGACAAAGACACTGAGCAAATCGATTACCAAGAAGTTCGTCGTTTAGCGATGGAACATAAGCCAAAGTTGATTATTGCAGGTGCCAGTGCTTATCCTAGAGCCATTGATTTTAAGGCATTCCGTGAAATCGCTGATGAAATAAACGCATATTTCATGGTCGATATGGCACATATTGCCGGTTTAGTAGCTGCTGGTGTTCACGAAAGTCCTATTCTTTATGCAGATGTCGTAACGACAACGACGCATAAAACGCTACGCGGACCACGTGGAGGAATGATTTTAGCTAAAGAAGCGTTTGCGAAAAAATTGAATAGCGCTATTTTCCCCGGCATTCAAGGCGGTCCTTTAGAACATGTCATTGCTGGAAAAGCCATTGCACTAAAAGAAGCAATGCAGCCTGACTTTGGTGTGTACGCAAAGAACGTTGTAAAAAATGCTCAAGCTATGGCTGAAGTTTTTCTTTCGTCTAAAGCGCGACTGATCAGTGGAGGAACGGATAACCATCTATTGCTGCTGGATGTTAGAAATTTTGCATTGAATGGAATGCAAGCTGAAAAGCTGCTGGATGAAGTAGGGATAACGGTGAATAAAAATACGATTCCGTTTGAAGAGTTGAGTCCATTTAAAACAAGCGGTATTCGAATCGGAACTCCGGCGATTACTACCCGTCAGTTTGATGAAGAAGATGCGAAGAAAGTGGCAAGACTGATCATCGAAACTTTAGAGGCAAAAGACCAACCTGAAAAACTGGAAACTATCCGAAAAGAAGTGCGCCAATTGACAACAAAAAGACCATTGTACTTGGAAAACTAAAGCTGTTTCTCAGAATGCTCTGAAGAAAATTGCAGACGAAATAAAGGATTCTAAACAGCAGCTCACTCTTATTAATTGAGTGAGCTGCTGTTTTATTGTACAGTAGTTTTGTAAAAGAAAATTCGGATTTAAAATAGTCAAAACTAAATTGATTATTTCTTTGTAAAGTGATGAAAGTTCATGTATAATTGGCATGTTTGAACATATTAACCAAGGGGGCAAATAAAATGGCAAAACTTGAAGTAATGGATCATCCTTTAATCCAACATAAGTTAACGATTATCAGAGATAAAAATACAGGGACTAAGGTTTTTCGAGAAGTGGTTAATGAAATCGCCCGCTTAATGGCATATGAAGTATCTAGAGACATGCCGTTGCAAGATGTTGAAATTGAAACACCTTTAGTTAAAAGTATTCAAAAAGAAATAGCTGGTAAAAAAGTTGCCATTATTCCTATCTTACGAGCTGGTCTAGGGATGGTAGACGGAATGCTTGATTTGATTCCTGCAGCAAAAGTAGGTCACGTAGGGATGTATCGTGATCATGAAACACTTGAACCGGTAGAATATTTTGTGAAATTGCCGTCAGACATTAAAGAACGTCAATTATTAGTAGTAGATCCTATGTTAGCAACGGGAGGTTCAGCGATTGCTGCAATCGATTCGTTGAAGAAGCGTGGGGCTACGATTATTAAATTTGTGTGTTTAGTAGCTGCTCCAGAAGGGATCAAAGCTTTACAAGAAGCTCATCCGGATGTAGATATTTATACAGCATCTTTAGATGAAAAATTGGATGAGAATGGATACATTTTGCCTGGTCTAGGTGACGCAGGCGACCGCTTGTTTGGAACGCTATAATCAGAAAATTAAGACCAGAAATCCGTCAAAAGGATTTCTGGTTTTTTGACTCTACCAATAGGAAGCGCTTCAAAAGTTTGTGAAAAGCAAGTGAGTAGTTGCTTAAAAAGCCTTTTGTACAAGCAATTTGATAGAATTAAAACATATTCACATAATTTCTTTGAAATTAAAATCACTTGGTGGTATGATGACAATTGTCTGGGAGAAGAGAGCCTGATTTGAGAGTTTTTCTTTTCTGCTGGAATTTTTTTGATTATAAAGATGGATTCTTGAGAAAGAAGGTGAAAGTATTGGAACACGAAACTCTGACTAGGGAATTTATGGGCCTGACATTTGATCTTACCACTGTATTAGTGACAGTTGCATCGTGCATCATTGTGTTTTTGGTTGTGTTTATTTGTACGCGCAATTTACAACTAAAGCCGACAGGAAAGCAAAATTTTATCGAGTGGGTTATCGATTTCGTAAACAATATTGTATCAACGTCAATTCCTGGGAAACGTGGAGACCGATTTAAACTCCTTGGTTTTACGTTGTTCTTATTCGTATTTGTCTCTAACATGGTAGGTTTGCCACTAGTGTTAGTGATAGATGACATTCAATGGTGGAAGAGTCCTACTGCTGATCCAATCGTAACTTTATCGTTGGCGATGATGGTTATTTTGATGTCGCATTTCTTCGGGGTTCAAGAGCAAGGGTTCAAAAATTATTTCTTAAATAGTTATATACGTCCCGTACCGTTCTTACTGCCCATAAAACTGTTTGAAGAATTTACAAATACGTTGACACTCGCTTTACGTTTGTATGGAAATATATTTGCAGGAGAAATCTTGATTGGTTTAATTGCCAGTTTGGCGAATAGTTTTGGTGCAGTGACTTGGCTTGTGGGAATACCACTCCAAATTGCATGGCAAGGTTTTTCTGTGTTTATAGGAAGTATTCAAGCGTTTGTTTTTACCACTTTAAGTATGGTCTACATTTCTCATAAAATTGGTCATGAAGAGACAGTGGAACACAAAGAATATGTTGAAGCAAGTTAAATAGTTTTTAAATAAAATGAAAAGTCGTTGAAGAACGAGGAGGAAATTAGAATGAATTTAATCGGAGCAGCAATCGCAGTTGCAGGGGCAGCTATTGGAGCAGCATTAGGATCAAGTCGCGTTATTTCAAAAGCTCTTGAGTCTATTGCACGTCAACCAGAAATGAAAGGTGAACTACAAACATTGATGTATATCGGTGTTGGTTTGGTAGAGGCTATTCCAATTATGGGCGTAGTTATTGCATTTATCCTCGTATTCCAATAAAACAATCCATACAAAAAAGTTATCTGAAAATTCACATCAATAAAATGAATTGATGCATAAGACAAGGGAATGGGAGGAGGCAATAAATGATGTTCAACCAGCTCGTTATAGGATCTGCTACTAGTGCCGGTAACACATTAGTAGTACTTGTTTCTTTTTTAATATTACTTTTATTATTGAAGAAATTTGCGTGGAAACCAGTTACTGAAATGATGGAGAAACGTTCTGAAACAATAGCTAATGATTTGGATGGAGCAAAACAAGCCCAGAAAAAAGCTAATGAACTAGTAGCTGAACAACAAAATAAATTGGCTGCTCTGCAGCAAGAGTCTGCAAAACTCATTGAACAAGCACAAGTCAATGCGACTCGAATGGAAAAAGAAATGATCCAAGATGCTAAAGATTCAATAGCTCAAATGAAGAAGCAAGCAAAAATGGATATAGCCTTTGAAAGACAGCAAGCATTAGATGAGGCTAAAAATGAAATTAGCGTATTGTCTCTTCAAATAGCGGAAAAATTGATTGGAAAAGAACTAGATACTGCAACGCATGCGGAGCTAGTTGATGAATTCATTGAAAGGTTAGCTGATTCGAATGAAACTAAATAGAAATATGGATCATGGACAAATGGCGCGTGTCTTTTATGACCATGCCCTTGAAAAAGAGCAGTTAGCTGTAGTGTTCAATGATTTAATGGACGTTCGTCAAATTATGCAAAACAACCCTGATTTAAGCAGGTTTTTCAACAATAGAGCTATTGAGAAAGCTAATAAGGAACAAGTATTGGCAGATTTTACGAAAGAATTTTCTGAATTGACAAAGAGTTTTATTCATACAATCTATGAATATCGTTTAATGGAAGAGCTAAATCACATTGTAAATGAATTTGAGAAAATCTATGATCATCACAATCGAACAGTAGTCGCTAAAGTCATTACTGCAGTGCCTTTGACAAAAGATCAAAGAGATCGATTGTCAGCTGTTTTTGCAGAAAAAATGAAAGCAAAAAAAGTTATTTTCAATGAAATTGTTGAGCCGGAAGTTCTAGGCGGTGTCATCATCGAAACAGAAGACCAAGTCTTTGACGGCAGTTTACGGTTCAATCTTGAAAAACTAAAAAAACAGATTCTTTAGTAATAATGAAGTTAAAGAGGTGAGAAGTAAATGGGCAAAAAAGCAGATGAAATTAGTACGCTTATAAAAAGTCAAATTGAAGGCTATCGTAATGAGTTGGCTATTGATGAAGTCGGAACTGTTAGTTACGTAGGAGATGGTATAGCTCGAGCTTTTGGTTTGAAAAATGTCATGTCGGGTGAATTAGTTGAATTTTCAAACGGTGTCTATGGTATGGCTCAGAACTTGGAAATAGACGATGTCGGGATCATTATTTTAGGGGCGTTTGATGGAATCCGTGAAGGCGATAGAGTAAGACGTACTGGACGTATCATGGAAGTTCCGGTCGGCGAAGAACTTATCGGACGTGTTGTCAATCCTCTAGGTCAACCAGTTGACGGACTTGGGGAAATTCATACTTCTCGAACACGTGAAATTGAAACCGAAGCACCTGGAGTAATGGAACGTCAATCTGTAAAAGAACCTTTGCAAACGGGTATCAAAGCAATCGATGCGCTTGTTCCTATTGGAAGAGGCCAACGTGAATTGATTATCGGTGACCGAAAAACGGGTAAAACCAGCTTGGCAATCGATACGATCTTAAACCAAAAGGGTAAAGATACCATTTGTATTTATGTAGCGATTGGACAAAAAGAATCGACTGTCCGCTCGCAAGTAGAAACACTGAGACGTTTCAATGCCTTGGAATATACGATCGTGGTCACTGCAAGTGCATCACAACCTGCGCCTTTATTATATATTGCCCCTTATTCAGGATTGGCAATGGGCGAAGAGTTTATGTATAACGGTAAACATGTGTTGATCATTTTTGATGATTTAAGCAAACAAGCAGCTGCTTATCGTGAACTTTCGTTATTACTACGTCGTCCTCCAGGTCGTGAAGCTTACCCAGGGGATGTATTTTACTTGCATTCGCGCTTGTTAGAAAGAGCAGCTAAGTTAAGTGATGATCTTGGCGGCGGTTCTATGACGGCTATACCATTTGTAGAAACGCAAGCAGGAGATATTTCTGCTTATATTCCAACGAACGTTATTTCCATTACAGATGGGCAAATATTCTTAGAAAATGATTTATTTTACTCTGGTGTCAGACCTGCAATAGCTGCTGGACTTTCTGTATCTCGTGTTGGTGGATCTGCTCAAATCAAAGCGATGAAAAAAGTTTCAGGGACATTACGTTTGGACCTAGCCAGCTATAGAGAATTGGAATCATTTACGCAATTCGGATCCGATCTAGATGCGGCTACTCAAGCGAAATTGAACCGTGGTCAAAGAACCGTTGAAGTACTGAAACAAGACTTGCACAGCCCAATAGCTGTAGAAAAACAAGTCATGATATTTTATGCTTTGACACATGGGTTCCTTGATTCTATACCAGTAGGCTCACTGAAAGAGTATGAGAAACAATTGTATATATTCTTAGACAATCAACACAGTGAAGTATTGACAGAAATCAGAGAAACTAAAAATTTACCTGCTGAGGATAAACTCGATGCAGTACTGGCTGAATTCAATACGACATTCAGTGCTATGCGTACTGACATCAATCGCTAAAAAGAGGCTAACAATTGAAGGCGGTGAATGAAGTTGGCAGAATCTTTACAAGATATCCAAAAACGAATCCAATCAACTAGAAAAACAAGTAATATCACAAAAGCTATGCAGATGGTTTCTGCAGCCAAGCTAGGGAAACAAGAACAGTTGAATAAAGGTTTTCAAGTTTATTCAGCCAAAGTAAGAGAAATGGTTGTTCATTTGGCTCAAACGCAATTAGCACTATTGGAAGATTCAGATATGATAGGAACAAATTCACCTTCAAATATTGACTTCCACGATATGTTGATTGAACGCCCCGTTAAAAAAACAGGGTATATCATTATCAGCTCGGATACAGGATTAGCAGGCGCATACAACAGTTCTGTCATCAAAACGACGATTGATATGATCCAACGAGATCACCAATCTCCGGATGAATATATTTTTATGGCTATTGGCCGCACAGCAGCTGATTTCTTTAAAAACCGAGGAATGAATATCGCTTATGAGCTGGATAATTTAAGTGATCAACCAGTATTTGACGAGGTGCGCGGGATAGCTCGCCAAATCGTTGAGATGTATAAAAACGAAGTGTTTGACGAAGTTTACCTTTGTTATAATCATCATATAAATACTATTACGTTCCAATATCGAGCGGAAAAAGTATTGCCGTTGACCGATTTAGATATTTCTGAGGCAGAAAAATTAGATTTTGATACAGATTATATTTATGAACCTTCGAAAGAAGAGATATTAGACATATTGCTGCCTCAATATGCAGAAAGTTTGCTCTATGGGGCTATTCTTGATGCAAAAACAGCTGAACATGCTGCTCGTATGACGGCTATGCAAGGCGCAACGGATAATGCAAAACAAATCATTGATGATCTGTCGATAAAATACAACCGAGCTAGACAAGCCGCGATAACTGAAGAAATCACAGAAATTATCGGCGGGTCTGAAGGGCTAAAATAAACAAGATTAAGGTAAGTGAATGGGAGGAAGATGAATGAGTACTGGTCATATTGTGCAAGTAATTGGTCCGGTTGTCGATGTAGAGTTCCCATTAAACGGAGTTCTTCCTGAAATCAATCATGCTTTGATCGTTGAAAAAGCAACCAATGAGTATTCAACAAGCAATTCGGACTCATCTCAAAGTGCAGAGACAGTAGTGCTAGAAGTTTCCTTACAATTGGGAAATGGAGTAGTTAGAACCATCGCCATGGAATCTACAGACGGTTTACAAAGAGGTATGCGGGTGAAAAACACAGAGCGTCCTATCTCTGTTCCGGTAGGAGAAGAAACATTAGGACGTATGTTTAATGTTTTAGGTGAAGCTATTGACCAAAAAGGCGACTTTGATGAAGAGATTAGACGTGATCCAATCCATCGCGAGGCACCTGCTTTTAATGAGCTAGCTGCCAGCACATCTATATTAGAGACAGGAATAAAAGTAATTGATTTGCTTGCTCCTTATTTAAAAGGTGGGAAAATTGGTCTATTCGGCGGAGCCGGCGTAGGTAAAACCGTATTGATTCAAGAACTGATTCACAACATTTCAGAAGAACATGGTGGTATTTCTGTTTTTGCGGGTGTAGGAGAAAGAACTCGTGAAGGAAATGATCTTTATTTTGAAATGATTGATTCTGGCGTTATCAAACGTACAGCTATGGTGTTTGGTCAAATGAACGAGCCGCCTGGTGCGCGTATGCGTGTAGCTTTGACAGGGCTGACAATGGCAGAGTATTTTAGAGATGAAGCTGGTCAAGATGTACTGCTCTTTATCGACAATATTTATCGATTTACTCAAGCCGGTTCAGAAGTCTCTGCTTTGTTAGGTCGTATGCCGTCTGCTGTTGGATATCAACCTACATTAGCTACGGAAATGGGTCAATTGCAAGAACGGATTACTTCTACAACTAGAGGTTCAATCACTTCTATTCAAGCGATTTATGTACCAGCGGATGACTATACGGATCCTGCTCCTGCAACCACCTTCGCCCATTTAGATGCGACAACAAACTTAGAGCGTCGTTTAACGGAGCAAGGTATCTATCCAGCTGTAGACCCATTAGCTTCTTCATCTAGTGCATTGTCTCCTGAAATTGTGGGAGAGGAACATTATGAAGTAGCTACTGAAGTACAGCATATGCTGCAGCGTTATCAAGAATTGCAAGACATTATTGCTATCTTAGGTATGGATGAACTTTCAGATCATGAAAAAATAATCGTTTCGAGGGCACGCAGAATCCAACTCTTCCTATCGCAAAACTTCCATGTGGCTGAAGCGTTCACAGGGATTCCAGGATCATATGTACCGGTTTCTGAAACGGTCAGAGGATTTAAAGAAATCTTAAATGGACGTTATGACGATTTACCAGAAGATGCCTTTAGGAACGTTGGAAGAATAGAAGAAGCTGTAGAAAAGGCGGGTCATTTAAAATATTGATCGACTAAAAATAAGTTGAACTTTTCCATGAGGAGGAATGACGAATGGCGGAGATGAGTGTACAAATAGTTGCACCATCAGGCGTTATCTATGATCATAGAGCGTCTATGGTAAGTGCTAGAGCAATCGATGGTGACATTAGTATTTTGCCGAATCATACTCCAATCATTTTGCCCTTAACGATTCATGCTGTTCGAATCAAACGTATCTCAATAGATGCTGAGGATTGGGTAGCGGTAAATGGCGGAGTATTAGAAGTGCGAAACAATGTCTGTTCCATTGTGGCGGATAGTGCAGAGAGAGCACGTGATATTGATATTGAAAGAGCATTTGAAGAAAAACATCGCGCAGAAGAAAGTATGAAACGTTTGTCAGGTATTAAGGCAAATCTTGAATACAAACGAGCTTCCATTTCTCTACACAAAGCGCTTAATCGAATCAATGTATCAAAAAATAAAAGAGTTTAAAAGACTATTTCAAGAACATGTTGAGACAGGAGGAAAAATCTGTCTCAACATGTTTTTTTATGTAAATAATAGGTAAATCGCTTCAAATAGGTCAGAAACAAAAAAACAGATGTCTTTATTAAAAAACAATAGGAAAATGATAAAACCTTCAGTTGATAACGTTCTCAAAAGCAAAATTTGTGTTTTTACATTACAATTGTGTTACTATCTATTAGGAAGAGAAAGGTAGATGTTTACATGAACTTTATTGGTATCCAAGCGGCAGGAACATTACTATCGCACATTATTTTTATCTTATTAACCTTTTGGGCGCTGCAAGCTGTCCGTGTAGAAAAAGTTATTCGAAAACAACATGTGAATCAAGCCAAAGTTTTGTATTTATTTGTTTCGATCGCTATTGGCTATTTAGTCAGTTCTTTCTTCATGGAATTCATCCTTTCTTCTCAAAATTTGATTTTTCTTTTTGAACGCTAAATTCGTGATAACTTTATGACAAATGCTTATTTCAATTGTTTCACAATCACTGCTCATGCTATAATGCACAAAGTTGTTCGGATTGCATACGTTAGAGTATACGGCATTTACAAAAATCCAGCAGTCAACTCACATTCGGAGGGATACGAAAAAAATGGAAAAAATTATTGTTCGAGGAGGCAAACGCCTCGAAGGTTCAGTTAAAGTAGAGGGCGCTAAAAACGCTGTGTTGCCTATATTAGCCGCTACTATTTTAGCGAGTGAAGGCCAAACTAAATTAACCAATGTTCCTATCTTATCAGACATTTTTACACTTAACCAAGTATTGACACACTTAAATTTAGATATTGAATTTAATCAAGATAAAAAAGAAATTTTATTAGACGCTACTAACCCGCTAAACTTTGAAGCTCCTTTTGAATACATGAGCAAAATGCGTGCATCTATTGTAGTGATGGGACCATTATTAGCTCGTTTAGGACATGCAAAAGTTGCTTTGCCAGGTGGCTGCGCAATTGGAACTCGTCCGATTGATTTACATTTAAAAGGTTTTGAAGCTATGGGAGCTAAAATCAATATCGAAAGCGGATATATCGAAGCTTTTGCAGACCAATTACATGGAGCTCATATTTACTTAGACTTTCCTAGTGTTGGTGCTACTCAAAACATTATGATGGCTGCTACTTTAGCAGAAGGGGAAACGACTATCGAAAACGTAGCTCGCGAACCTGAAATCGTTGATTTAGCGATTTTCTTAAATCGTATGGGAGCTAAAGTGCATGGTGCAGGTACAGAAACGATTCGTATAGAAGGTACTAAAAAACTTCGAGCTACATCGCACAGTATTATCCCTGACCGTATTGAAGCAGGTACATTCATGGTAGCTGCTGCATTAACAAATGGGGATGTATTCATCGAAGATGTGATTCCTGAACACAATAAACCATTGATCTCGAAATTAAGAGAAATGGGTGTGGATTTTGAATTGCACTCTAATGGAATGCGTGTTTTAGGACCAGCTGAATTAAAAGCTGCAGATGTTAAAACTATGCCTCACCCTGGATTCCCAACAGACATGCAAGCTCAATTGACAGTAGCACAAGTTCATGCACAGGGCACCAGCATTATGAAAGAAACCGTGTTTGAAAACCGGTTCATGCATATGGAAGAATTGCGTCGTATGAACGCAGAATTCAAAGTCGATGGACAAACTTTGATCATTCAAGGACCTTCTTCACTACAAGGAGCAGAAGTATCTGCTACAGACTTAAGAGCAGCAGCAGCTTTAATTTTAGCTGGTCTAGTTTCAGAAGGTCATACTACAGTGACTCAGCTGGAACATTTAGATCGTGGTTACTATGAATTCCATAAAAAACTTCAACAACTTAATGCGGATGTTATTCGAGTGAACGATGATAGTTCAAGTGAAGCTATTGAAGAAGAATTTTCTAGTTTGCTGTCTAAATAAGTATTTGTTATTATTTTATAACACAATCGTTATCTATTGGTTTTTTGATAGAATAATAAAAAATAAACAACTGTTATTTTGAATGATGATTAGGAGTGAAAATCCCGCTATGAGACAAGTTTCTCATAATGGGATTTTTGTTTTGTGTCCCCAAAAAAGCAACATTTATTACATTTTTAATAAATTTTAAAACGCCTTTTCCTATTGATTTGTTTTGTGCTATAATTTGTAAGATGGTTATGATTTTATGATTTTTGGCATAGCTGATAATAGCCTGAGAGGAGAACGAAACAAATGGCTAAAGATATTGGAATAGATTTAGGTACGGCCAACGTGTTGATTCACGTAAAAGGAAAAGGGATCGTTTTAAATGAACCTTCTGTTGTTGCTATTGATGTAGCAACTAAAAAAGTATTAGCAGTTGGGGAAGAAGCATACTTAATGGTGGGACGTACTCCGGGTAACATCCGAGCAATTCGCCCATTAGAAGGTGGAGTCATAGCTGATTTTGACACAACTGAAGCGATGTTGACTCATTTTATTGATAAGTTGAACGTTAAAGGCTTCTTATCTAAACCGAATATTTTGATTTGCTGTCCAACAAATATCACTGCTATCGAGCAGAAAGCAATCATTGAAGCAGCTGAAAAAAGCGGCGGAAAAAATGTCTACTTAGAGGAAGAACCTAAAGTAGCTGCTATTGGTGCTGGAATGGATATCTTCCAACCGAGCGGTAATATGGTTATTGATATTGGTGGCGGAACGAGTGATATAGCCGTTTTATCTATGGGCGGAATCGTAACAAGCCGTTCATTAAAAGTAGCTGGTGACACGTTAGATAATGAAATCATCCAATACGTAAAGAAAACACACAAATTATTGATCGGTGAGCGTACTGCTGAAACGATCAAAAAAGATATCGGTACTGTATTTAAAGGACGCCGTGAAGATTCAATGGAAGTACGCGGACGTGATATGGTAACTGGTTTGCCAAGAACGATCACAATTACTTCAAATGAAGTTCAAGTAGCTACTGCTGATTCAATGATGCAAATCGTTGAAATCGCAAAAGTTGTACTAGAACAAACTCCTCCAGAATTGTCTGCAGATATCATTGATCGCGGAATTATTTTAACAGGTGGTGGAGCATTATTAGATGGGATAGAGCAGTTATTTACAGAACAATTAAAAGTTCCTGTATTTACCGCTGAACATCCTCTAGATTCTGTTGCATTAGGAACTGGAATTTTATTAGAAAATATTACGAAAAAGAAACGCAGAATATAGACCTTTCTTTACCTGTTGATTATGTTCTGTATCCTGCTCTGATGTTGGATAGAATTTTTTGATATCAGATAGTACTATTACAAAGAGGTGTAGCAATGACTAAGAAAAAAGTGTTGATGGATATGTTATGGTTTGTTTTGAAAATTATGCTTGTCATTGTTTTGGTATTGATTGCCTTTATTGTAGGAGCAATGGTAGGGTACGGAGTATTAGGAGACGGAGAGCCGGCTGGTGTTTTTGATCCGGCAATTTGGGAAAATATTTTCAGCTACTTTAAAACTCCAGTAATAAAATAAAAAAAAGCTGATCGAAAAAGATCTTTTATCGCCTTCATTTGAAGAGGTAAGAGGTCTTTTTTTGTGTGAAAATAAAGAAAGCAGCGTTTTTTTACATATATTATACTGTCACTAAAATTATAGGAGGGGTAAAGATGAATCAAGTCAATGTAATTGGACGATTGGTTAGGGATATAGAGTTAAAAGATTTGGGAGAAGGAAAACAAGTGATGAATAATACCGTAGCTGTTTCTACAAATTTCAAAAAAGAGGGCGGACAAGATACAGATTTTATACCTATTGTAGCCTGGAATAAAACAGCTGCATTAATGCACCAATACTGTAAGAAAGGCAGCTTGATCGGATTATCCGGCAGAATACAATCAAGATCTTATGTGAACAAAGAGAATGAAACGGTTTATGTGGTAGAGATGGTCGTAAATACGGTAAACTTTTTATCCAGCAAACCGAAAGAAGAAACACACTCTTCTATTCCAGCGTTGTCTTCTGCAGCTGGTACAATGCCTGCCCAATAAATAGCTGAATGATAAAAAAAGCGGTTGGAAATTTTCCAGCCGCTTTTTTAATGGATCAAATGCTAGTTTAGAGGATACGGTTGCTTCTTTAGAAGTGGATGAGAATAGGGTATAATAGAGAGAAAGAAAGTAAAAAGGAGAGTAGGTACTTTGAAAATTTTGATGATTGAAGACAATCCATCTGTCGGAGAAATGATGGATATGTTTTTTCAAAAAGAGAATTGGGAAGCGGTCTTTATACAAGACGGAAAAGAAGGTCTCGAAAGGTTTTTAAAAGAACAAGACCAATGGGACCTGGTCATCCTTGATTTGAATTTACCCAGTATGGATGGGATGCAAATATGCCGTGAAATTCGCACAGTTTCTGCTTCGGTACCTATTATCATGCTGACGGCTAAAGATACTGAAAGTGATCAGGTAATCGGTCTGGAGATGGGCGCAGATGATTATGTAACAAAACCATTTAGTCCCTTGACTATGATTGCTCGGATCAAAGCTTTGCACAGAAGAGCTGATTTGAATGCAGAAGAGCCTAAGAAAAGGATTGATTCTTCGTTTGATATTGAGACGACTTACTTAAAAATCAATAAAAAAACTCGCGAAGCTTTTTTATACGGACAACCGCTTGAAGGGCTTACACCTAAAGAATTTGAACTGTTGTACACAATGGCAAAAAGTCCTAAACAAGTCTTTTCAAGAGAACAATTATTGTCGCTTGTATGGGATTACGAGTATTTCGGAGATGAACGTACGGTAGATGCCCATATTAAGAAATTGCGCCAAAAAATCGATAGAAATGGTCCTCAAGTCATCCAAACCGTCTGGGGGGTAGGATACAAATTTGATGATTCAGAAGTTGAGAGATAAGACAAATCGGACTATAAAACGGAATCCGTTTAGGAGGTCAGTTTGATTCATGAGAATGAAATATTTTTACCAACAAATGCTGGCCTTTTTTGCTGTAATGATTACTTTGTTGATCATTATGACGATCGTGTTTCTAGAATTCACACGTAATTCTACTTATCGAGATACGGAAGAAATGTTGTTTGGCTATGCAGAAGCGTTGATAGATGGAGATTTAGATGAAGAACAATTAGAAAATACTCAATTTGTTCTGCACAATCAAGAAGTAGTGATCACGGTTTTTGATAATAGGAATGAAATGGTTTATCCGAATACTTCTATACCTTATTCAAGCGGAATCTCGAATCAAAATTTTGCCCAATTGAAAAACGGGGAAAAAATCACTTTAAGTTTTCAAGACAAAGATTTCTTCGGTAACCAACTGGAGATTGCTTTAGTATACATGCCGTTTTTTTCTAAGAGTGATGGAACGTTTTCCGGGTTTATCGGAATCAGCTCTCCAATCAGCGGTATCGAAGAGAACTTAAGAGAAATGCGGAGCAATCTGTTCACGGCCGTTTTAGTGTCTGCTTTGGGTGCCATTTTAATGGGGCTGTTTTTTGCTCGGTATCAAGTTGGACGAATCAATCGTTTAAGAAGTGCCACTCATCAAGTAGCTAAAGGGGACTTTGATATTCATTTGGACAGTGACGATAGAGATGAGATCGATGATTTGGCTAATGACTTCAATAGCATGACTCAGTCTCTAAGGGCCTCTCAAGAAGAAATAGAGCGTCAAGAAGAGCGAAGACGACAATTCATGGCTGATGCTGCTCATGAGATGAGAACGCCTCTAACCACTATAAATGGCTTATTAGAAGGTTTGGAACATGACATGATTCCTGAGAATCAGAAGAAGAGAAGCGTACAGTTGATGAGAGACGAAACAAGACGTCTGATTCGTTTGGTGAATGAAAATCTAGACTACGAAAAAATACGGTCTAACCAGATTCGATTAACGAAAAGAACGTTCAATGCCCATGACGCCGTTCGCTCTCTCGTGGAGCCTTTAAAAGGAAAAGCAGATGCTTCAAATAATCAAATCCAAGTCGCATGTCCTGAAGACTTAGAAGTATATGCTGATTATGATCGGTTTATCCAAATTCTTTACAATCTGGTTCAAAATGCGATTCAATTTACAACGGATGGTGTGATTACGATTGCAGCGGAACAAGAGACTGAAGGAAGCAAGTTCATTGTGACGGATACAGGAATTGGGATGACAAAAGAGCAAGCAAGAAACATTTGGGAACGATACTATAAAGCCGATGTCTCAAGAATGAGCACCAAATATGGAGAGTCTGGTTTAGGATTGGCTATCGTCCAACAGTTGGTTCAACTACATGGAGGGAAGATTACGGTGGAGAGCACATTAGGAGAAGGAAGTACTTTTACGATCTTTTTCCCTTCAGAACAGAGTGGAAAGAGCAACTAGTTTCTCAAGCAGTAATGAATACATGTCAGGTATTAGAGCGAATGACAAAAAAATCCCCGATCAGTAGAGGAATGAAATTCCTGTATACTGATCGGGGATTTTTTGAATTGTTTTTTACTCTGCAGTTGTCTCTTCTGTATCAGGAGTGTCTGCAGGTTCTTCTGACAGACCATCTTCTGATTCAGGTGCAAGCTCTGGAGCGTTTGTTTTGTACAAAGGAACAGTCGATTCGTTGCCGTTTAAATGATACAAACTAGTAGAATCTTCTCCTAATTGTTCATTTAATTTTTGAAGACGTTCCAGTTGATTCATATAACTGTAATCAGCAACGTCGTCTTCCAGCAATCCTTCAGGAGTATAGAAACGAAGCAAGTCGCTTTGAAGAATACTGTCTGAAGTACTTAATTGCATAGAAATCTGTTCTTTTAGAGTTTCCACTTCTGATAATACTTCTTGTGAAGGTTCTAAAATCTCTTCACCTGTTTTAGTGTCATAAATCACAGATCCGTCTACCGTATACTTAGGAGTAACGATGTCTCCATTTCTAAATGCAACAGTCTGGTCATGTTCTGGAGAGAACATGTCAGTTCCCATCAATACATAATCTTTTGTATCGATACCCAACAAGTGCAATAAAGTCGGCAGCATATCGATTTGACCACTGTACGTCTCAGATATTTGACCTTTTCCTGTACCAGGAATATGGTAAATAGCAGGAACACGCTGCATCATTGTGTCATCGTAGCCAGTCCATTCTTCGGAGTTTTCACCCAATAGAGGGGCTAATGATTTGTTACGTGCGTTCGAGATACCATAATGGTCCCCGTATAATACGATAATAGAATTTTCATACAGACCTGACTCTTTTAAATAATTGAAGAATTCTTCAACGGCTTCATCTAAATAGTGAGCAGTTACGAAATAATTATCGATTGTATTATCTCCCGTTGTAGCTGCTGGGAAATTAACATTCGGCTCATCCAACGGATAAGGGAAGTGATTAGAAACTGTGATAAATTTACTATAGAAAGGTTGCGGCAATTGTTCTAAATATTGAATAGATTCTTGGAAAAAGACTTTATCTTTCATGCCGTATTCTAGTCGATTTTCTTCTGTGAAAGTATAGTACTCATCATCGAAGAAATAATCAATGCCCATTGATTTGTACGTATCATCTCGGTTCCAGAATGATCCAACGTTTCCATGGAACATAGCAGACGTATAATCTGCTTCTGAGCGTAAAATTTGAGAAGCGGATTGGAAAGTATTAGTTGATCCATATTGAGTAAAAGCTCCACCTTGAGGGGAACCGTACAATGAATTTTCTAAGATCATTTCGGAATCAGCTGTTTTACCTTGTCCTACTTGATGGAAGAAGTTTTCAAAACTGTAGCTGTCTTCGTTATCGAACAAGCTGTTGATGAATGGGGTAACTTCATGAAGCTCACCATTTTCATCTTCTAATTGATAATCGATCAAAAATTGTTGGAAACTTTCTAAATGGATATAAATCACATTTCTGTCTTCTGCGATACCAAACATTTCACTATTCGGTTCACCGTAATGCTCATTGACGTAGTTCAAAACAGTGTCCATATCCGATTCATCGGCACTAGCTTTGATTTGATTGGATTGAGCAGTTTGATAACCGTCAAAAGCAGTGAAAAAGTTGATTCCTAAATATTTGACAATGTAGTTCCGGTCAAACGTACGCAATAACAGTTGTGGACGGTCGCTTTCCGCTAAAGCTAAGTTACCAGCGAACAATGTTACACCTAGAGTTGTCATAGCTACCGCATATCTTTTCATCATAGGACGCTTATCCAGTGTAATGCCGTTTTTCTTGCTGAATGCAACATAAAGCAATCCGAGGAAGTCAGCCCAGTAAAGCAAATCTTGCGGACGCAAGAGAGCAAATGCGCTGGCGCCTATCCCATTAGAAACTTTTCCAGCTCCCAACATAGTAGTAATGGTCAGGAAATCGCTGAATTCACGGTAATATAAGACGTTTGCGTACAGCAGCACACTTGTCAGAAAGTAAACAACAAATAATGCTCCGTAAGCTTTTTTCGGTTTGGTAAAATAAAGCGCAAAAGAGAATAAAAGGACTGTAGTTGCAATTGGATTAATCAATAAAATGAACTCCTGCATCAGTCCTGTTACACCTAATTCAAATTCAATTTGATAAACTAGATAGGTTTTTAACCAAAATAAAATAACAGCAAAAGAAAAAAAGCCGAGTCGTTTAGACAGTAATGGTTTTAATTTTGACACGATGTTGCCTCCTCTATGAAAATGCAGGCGATTAAAATAAATATTTTCAAAAAAAATGATTCACTTAACATTTTAATCTTCTATAAGTATATCTTCCTGTATCAACAAACATTTTACAATTAATACATATTATAGTCAATTAAAAGTAGAAAAGTTAAGACTTTAGTAGTATGATAAATCTTCTAGGGTGAAGGATCGAAAGCAAATGTTAAGAATCAGTAAAAATTTGATAATGAAGACAAGATTAAAGAGACTAGAATAGACTTAATACAAATTCTGATTTAAGATATAATGATCTTTAGAGTAAAGGAGGCTTCTGGCGAAGTGATTTTTTTAGAAGAGATATTTAATATGACAGAAGCCTTATTGGGTGAAGGGCTCAATCACTTCTTCTTGATTGAGTTGATTTTTTTTAGTTTGGATCGTTCCTTACTGTATTTTTTAATTTGGCTGGTTTTTAGAGGATTTTATCTGAAAATCCGGAAAAACCGATGGCCTGTTAAAAATAAACGACGTGAATGGATACTAAACAGTTTTGTGTTTTATATCCTATTGCTGATTCATCTAACGGTATTCAGGGGTGGTACGTCACTATCATCTATTGAGTTGCACATCCAGCCATTGAGCGTAATCAATTGGGTTCCTCTAGTGGAAACCATCAAATTAACCAACGGGATTTCCATGTTTTCTTACTATTATAATCTGTATGGAAACATTTTGTGGTTTGTTCCTATGGGCTTCGGTTCAGCTTATCTGCTGAAAGAGAAACATTCCTTTTTACGCACGTTGTCGATCGGTTTTTTAGTATCGTTATCGATCGAGGTGCTGCAGTATCTGTTGGATACCGGTATACCGGATATTGATGATTTGATTTTTAATACACTGGGAACCATACTAGGCATCTGGTGTTTTCACTTTATCCACTGGGTCAGAGCCAAAAGAAATAAAAAACAAGATAAATTAATCAGCAAAAAAGAATAGACATGAGCGAATATAAAGAAGAATAGTGAGCTATACTAAAAAAGTGAAGCATATTAAACGAAATGAGGTTTAGAAGTGAAAAAAATACCATTAAAACAAAAGGCGACTCAACGGGTACTAAAAGGTTATCCTTTATTAGTCAAAGAAGATTTTGTCCAGCCATTAAATGAAAAGGAAGGTTCTTTGGTCGAATTAACGGATGAACAAAATCACTTTGTAGCAACAGCTTATTTAGCGGAGCAAAATAAAGGTGCAGGTTGGGTATTGAGTTTGAACCCTAACGAAGTAATCACAGAGTCTTTTTATGAACGCTTGTTTATGCAAGCAGCAGACATTAGAGAACATCTGAAAGCTGATGAAACAACTACGGCTTATCGTTTCTTTAATGGAGAAGGAGATGGACTTGGCGGATTGACCATTGATGCATATGAAGACTACTATGTGTTTTCTTGGTATAGTCAAGGGATTTATGAGCATCAAAAGAGTATTCTTAGAGCCTTTGAAAATACGGTAACAGACGCAAAAGGCATCTACCAAAAATTCCGATACAAACGCTCAGACGACATCGTTTCTGAATTTGTTTCCGGAACGCCTGCACCAGAACCGTTGATCATCCAAGAAAATGGTGTGAAATATGCGGTTTATCTAGATGATGGCTTGATGACAGGAATATTTTTAGATCAACGCCATGTACGCAGAAGTCTTATGGAAAATTACTCAGCAGGCAGAAGTGTATTGAATACATTTAGTTATACGGGTGCTTTTTCTGTCGCAGCTGCACTGGGCGGAGCAGTGGAAACGGTGAGCGTGGATCTGGCGAAACGCAGCTTGCCGAAAACGGAAGAGCAATTTGCAGTAAACGGGTTATCTACAGACCAGCATAAAATTCGCGTGATGGATGTTTTTGATTACTTCAAATACGCTGTTCGAAAGAATCTATTGTTTGATACAGTGGTCGTTGATCCGCCAAGTTTTGCACGTTCGAAGAAAAGAACGTTCAGCGTGGCGAAGAATTACACGGCTCTTTTAGAAGATGTGATCGACATTACGCAAAGCGGCGGTACGATCATTGCGTCTACCAATTCGGCTGCTGTTTCTGCGACGCGTTTTGAAACGTTTATTCGAGAAGCTTTTGAAAACAAAGGGCTGCGTTACAGAATTATGGAAACCCACACTTTACCAGAAGATTTCCATGTCAATCCGAATTTTAAAGAGGGCAATTACTTAAAAGTGTACATCGTTCAAAAAGGCTAAAAAAGAGAAAGAAGTTTTTAAATGGCTAAAAAAACAAAAGTACAAAAAACAAATGCAATTAGATTGCTAGAGAAAAACAACCTTTCTTTTGCTGTCCATACGTTCCCTTGGAGTGAAGATCACTCAGGAGCGGAAGAAGCGATGGAAAAGTTGACGGTTCCAAAAGAACACATCTTTAAAACATTGGTCACTACGGGGGATAAAACAGGTATCGTTATCGCAGTTATTCCTGGTGAAGGTGAGTTGGATCTGAAAGCTTTGGCAAAGGTCAGCGGCAATAAGCACATTGAACTGTTGCCGATAACTGAGCTGTTTGCGGCTACAGGATATGTTCGTGGAGGATGTTCTCCTATTGGAATGAAAAAAGAGTATCCGACTTATTTTTCAAATACAGCTGAGAAGATGGACAGCATAATCGTTTCAGCGGGCAAAAGAGGCATGCAAGTGGAACTATCTCCCTTAGACCTTAAACTGGTGACGCATGGTGAATTTGCAGAGATTGAGTCAAAGAAAAAAAGTCATGGGTAAACAAAAAGGCGTTGCTGGATCACAGTCCAGCAACGCCTTTTTAGTCTTTTGATCAGAAAAGCAGCCGCTTTATTTGCTGAACTAATCTTTATTGGTTGGTTAAGGTAATGACGATGAAATGAGGTTTATTATTGATACGTAAAGGAAAAAGACTGTTTCCGATCCCGCGGCTGACGACCAGTTTTTGATCTGCATTTTGAGAGCTGGAATAGACACCAGAAGTATATTTCGGGAAAAATCCTTGTCCTGGAGCAAATAAGCCGCCGATAAAAGGGAGTCGAATTTGACCCCCGTGAGCATGTCCACTAAAGGTCACGTCAGGCTGAATATCAGGGTTGTCTGTAGTGTAAGACGGGAAAAATTCTGGACGATGGGCCAATAAAAGAATCGGTAATTCTTTGATATCTTCTGAAAGAGGGATCATGGAAGTCTGATTCCCGTCTTTTACTCCCATAATGGCAATTTTTTCTCCTGATAGGGTAGCGATGTGTGTGTTGTTTTCCAACAGCACAGCCCCGTTTTCCGTCATAATGTCATTCCATTGGTCTAATTGGCGGCTGGAAGTTTCATGATTTCCAGAAACTGAATACGTAGGAGCTATTTGAGATAAACTCCGGATCAATTCAGCTAGAGGGACATCTTCAATAGAGGCCGAGCGATCGATTAAATCACCCGTAAGAAAAATAACATCTGGGTCTGCTTTTTGTGTTTCTTTAATAAGCTGATCAGGATCGATTCGGTTTTTAGGAAAATGGATATCTGATAGATGGACGATTTTTAACTGATCTAGATTGTCTGGAAGGTCAGGCAACCGGATAGTTAATTCGTCTACATCTAATGAGCGGTTTTCATTATATCCATGAACCAGCAGCATAATGAAAATCAGACATAAAAAGATAAAGCCCCATAGAAATTTTTTCATTTTTTAAAACCTCCTGCCTGATTGAATGAGGATGAAAAGGTTAGTTGAGAAAAAGACTCCTAATCATCAAGATTGAGATTCAGAACGGTCTTCAAGTCTGTCAGCATCCATGAAATAATTTCGTACGTCCATCCAATGATAGACTCGTTCATAGGCACACTGTTCTTGGTTCAACGAGTTGGTAAACAACAAGCCTGTACCTGTGAAACGATTTAATTGACGAATAGAATCATCAATAAGGTAGTCAGCATGTATGACGCTTTTTTCACCGCAAAAAACAAACCGTTGAGGGTCTAAAAAGTCAAAATGCTCCAACAGCCATTCGTATTTTGCTTGGAATGTATTGGGTACGTCCATAGCAGCTGTTGCGATGTATAAATCATAGTGATCATTTAATTCCCGTAAAACACGCTGTGCATCTTTCATAACAGGAATGCGGCGAAAAAATTCATAGGTGTTGATTAGGGGATAGAGTTCTTTTATGACCGTTACGATATCAAAATCAGGGTTTTCGGCCATGTAGTCTTCTATAGAATCAAATTCGACTTGATATTCTTTTTTGTACAACTCGATAAAACTGACTTCCATATCTGCAAGTACTTGATCCATATCAATGGCAATACGTTTTCTCATAAAAAATTTTTCCTTTCATAGTACTTGCTCCAACAATCTAGCTGCAGTTTACTGCTCAAGTGCCGCTAATGCAGCATGCTGACCCGCGATTCGTCCAGTAATAAAAGCACCAGTGATGTTATAGCCTCCAGTATAACCGTTGTAATCCAGAAATTCGCCACTGAAGTATAATCCTTTGGTTAATTTGCTTTCCATTGTTTTAGGATTTACTTCTTTAGTACTGACACCGCCGCCCGTAACAAAAGCCTTTTCAATAGGAAGAGTGCCGTTTGCTTCTAAACGGAAATCCTTCAAATACAAGCAAATATCCTCCAACTGTTGCGCGGTCAATTGCTTCATAGGAGTACTTTCATCGATGTTTAAACGGTTTAGACCAAACAATAAATAGCGTTCAGGCACCAAACCTTTTAATGCATTTTTCACGGCTTTACCACCATCGTCTTTTTGCAATTTCTGCAACTGTTGTGTTAAGTCATGGGCTGTGAATTGAGGCAGAGCATCGATTGAGACCGAAACAGAGTCGGTCTTATCCCGTTTCATTGTTTGATGGATAAACATTGAACAGCGAAGAACAGCCGGACCGGATATCCCAAAGTGAGTGAAAATCATATCCATTTGATGTGAAATGACCTTTTTACCTTTTTTGTTTAAGACGCTCAAATTGATATCGCGTAAAGAAAGGCCTTGTAAGGTACGATCTTGGATAAACTTTTCGTTAGAAGTAATCGGAGATTCAGTTGGGTATAGTTCTTTAATCGTATGCCCAGCTTTTTTCGCCCATTTGTATCCATCACCTGTTGAACCGGTACGAGGCATGGCTTTTCCACCAACAGATAAAACGACACAAGGTGCAGTTAAGGTGCGTCCGTCTTTTAATTGAACACCTTTGACTTCGCCATTTTCATACAATACCGTTTCTACAGGAGCATCTGTGTACACTTTTATCTCCAAACGGTCCATGATCGTGATCAACGTTTCTAAAATAGTTCTAGATTTATCCGTTGTAGGGAACATTCTTCCATGATCTTCTTCTTTTAAAGCTACGCCATTTGAACGGAAGAAATCCATGATGTCGTAGTTGTCGTATTGAGCAAATGCGCTATACAAAAAGCGTCCATTTCCTGGGATATGAGCAATGATTTCTTCTTTGTCTCGGTTATTGGTCACGTTGCAGCGCCCATTCCCGGTAACCAACAATTTTCTTCCGAGGGTTTTGTTTTTTTCGACTAAAATGACATCAGCGCCATTCTCAGCAGCAGAAATAGCCGCCATCATACCGCTTGTTCCTCCGCCGACTACAATTACTTTAGCATCCATTTATTTTGTTAACTCCTTAATTTCGTGGTTTATCAGTGTTTTTTTAGTAGTATTACTTTACCACATTTTACTCAATATAAACTAGACTATTCAATAAACCGGCTGAATCTGTGAAAATGAAGGTGAAAACTTAAAGAAAATATGAGAAAACAGTAGGAAAGATTTTATTTTTGTGTTCTTATTGTTATTATGTAATGTATTACCTTGATAAAGAAATTAAGATAGAGTGGGCGGATGAAAATGAGTTATTTTAGAAAGCTCCCTGTAACGATCGGGGAAGAAAGAAAGTCAGGGTTAGCAAAAGATTTAAAAACAATGGATTTGATTTTATTAGGATTAGGAGCCATTGTAGGGACTGGTATTTTTGTGATTACAGGAACAGCCAGCGCCACAACTGCAGGACCAGCATTGATCTTATCTTTTATTATTGCAGCTTTTTCTTGTGCATTGAGTGCGCTGTGTTTTGCTGAGTTTGCTTCAAGAATGCCAGTATCAGGAGGAGCTTATTCCTATGGATACGCGATTTTTGGGGAAGTGATTGGTTGGATCGTGGGCTGGTTGATGTTGTGTCAGTATTTATTGGCCTGCGCGTCTGTAGCTTCAGGATGGTCTGGTTATTTGAACGGATTTTTAGATGGTCTTGGAATAGGGTTGCCTCAAGCCTTTCGTGCGTCTTATGATTTGGCTAACCGGACATATGTGGACTTGATCGCTGTCGTTATCACATTATTGGTTTCCTATTTAGTCATGCAAGGAGCTAAAAAAGCTTTACGTTTAAACAGTGTTATGGTGTATGTGAAGTTTGGTCTGATTGCTTTATTCTTGATCGTAGGTGTTTTTTACGTAAAACCTGCTAATTGGACGCCTTTTGCTCCATTTGGAATGAGCGGGATCATTGAAGGAGCAGCAATTGTATTTTTTGCTTTCCTTGGTTTTGATGCAGTGAGTACAGCTGCTGAAGAAACGAAAGATCCACAGAAAAGCATGCCCAGAGCAATCATTGGTTCTTTAGGTATTGCTACGGTGTTGTATATATTAGTAACATTGGTGCTGACAGGAGTAGTGCCAGTAGCACATTTGGACGTACGTGATCCGGTTTCGTTTGCAATGCGGTTTATTGGACAAGATTTTGTAGCAGGGATCATTTCGATCGGAGCCATCTTAACGTTATTGACGGTGTTGATTTCTATGATGTATGGATTAGGACGCTTGATTTTTGCGATTAGTAGAGATGGTCTGTTGCCTAAATCATTGAGTAAGATTGATGAAAAAAGCCATACACCTAAAAATGCTACAATCGTAGCGGGCGTTGTGACTGCTATTTTATCTGGTGTCATTCCTTTAGGTAAATTAGCTGAGTTGACAAACATTGTAACGCTAATGGTCTTTGTGATTATGGCAGCAGGTATCATCAAATTGAGAAAAGATCATGGAGAACCTAAAAAAGGTGAATTCCGTGTACCATTGGTTCCTGTATTGCCGATATTATCTATATTGGTGTGTGTTTACTTGATGATCCAATTGTCAGGGATGATTTGGTTGTTATTTGTTATTTGGACAGTTCTTGGTTTAGGAATTTACATGGTCTATGGTTATTCTCATAGTAAAATGAATAATAAAAACCGCTAAAAGATTCCTTTCAAATGATAAGCGAACATAGTTCTTAAATGATTGATTTTTTGATACACTGATAAGCATGCAACAAACACAAAAAATTATGATGTAGAGAGAGTGGAGAAAATGGCATTTGTTAAAATAAAAGATGAATACAAACGCTATAAAATGGGAGAAACGATCGTCGCTGCGAACGATGGAGTTTCATTTGAAATTGAAGAAGGTGATTTCGCAGTCATTGTAGGTCCAAGTGGTGCGGGGAAGACAACTGTTTTGAATATTTTAGGCGGAATGGATACGGCTGATGAAGGTTTAGTGGAAATTGATGGTATCGATATTTCTGATTTCAACAGTAAACAATTGATTCGTTACCGTAGAGAATCAATTGGCTTTGTGTTTCAGTCGTATAACTTAGTGCCTAACTTAACGGCAAAAGAAAATGTCGAGTTAGCTTCAGAAATCTCAGTCAATGCTTTAGATCCGGAGAAAGTTCTCCAAGAAGTAGGGCTAGGGCACAGAATGAACAATTTCCCTGCTCAATTGTCTGGTGGAGAACAACAACGGGTAGCAATCGCAAGGGCATTAGCGAAACAACCGAAATTGCTGCTTTGTGATGAGCCGACTGGTGCATTGGATTATGAGACGGGAAAACAAGTATTGAAGTTATTGAAAGATACTTGTGAAAACTACGGAACAACAGTCATAGTGATTACTCACAATCAAGCCATCACTCCGATTGCTGACCGTACGATTGAAATCAATAACGCGAAAGTACGAAAAGTCACCCTTAACCCTAACCCTAAATCTGTATCAGAAATAGAATGGTAGAGGTGAGACTTTGAAGAAGAAAGCATTGTGGAAAGATATATTTCGAGAAATTTCTAAATCAAAGATGAGATTTCTGTCCATCTTTTTGATTATTTTACTTGGTGTAGCATTTTATTCTGGAATCAAAGCCACTAGTCCTGACATGATCGATACAGCAGATACTTACTATAGAAAACAAAACTTAATGGACGTAAAAGTTTTGTCGACGTATGGTTTAACAGAAGAGGATATTCAGTTGTTGGAACAAATGGAAGGAAACTCTGTTGAAGCTGCTTATACACAAGATGTCATTTTAGAAGAAACAGATTTGACCACAAAAGTAGTCAGTTTGCCAAATGATCAAAAAAATGACTTGAACAAACCGTTGATCGTTGAAGGAAGACTGCCTGAAAAATCGGGTGAGATTGCTTTAGACGCGAGAAGCGCGTACGCAGAAGAATACGCGATTGGAGAAACGGTTGCTTTCAAGACAGATGATAATGCTGTTGATTTAGAAGACTCCTTTACGGGATTGTTATACGAAGTCGTGGGATTTGTGAATTCGCCTCAGTTTATTGAAAATAATGCCAGAGGAAATACGTCTATCGGGGCTGGGACATTAGATGGCTTTGCGTTTATACCAGAAAAAGATTTCACGTTAGACGTGTATACGGAAGCCTATTTGACTTTTGCGAACGTCAAAGATTCTCAATCGTATTCAAGTGAATACGAATCTCAAATTGAGGACAATCAAACAGCAGTAGAAGAACTGTTAAAAGATCGTCCCGAAGAGCGCAGAGATGAGATTACCCAGCGGATTCAAGATGAAATTGATAAAGGGCAAGCTGAAATCGATGATGGGTTAAAAGAAATAGAAGAAGGAAAACAAGCTTTAGAGGATGCAGAAGCAGAATTGGCAAATGCTCGAGCTGAATTAGATGAAGGTTGGCAAGAGTATGAGAATGGTATAGAAACGTTTGAAACAGAAATTGCCGATGGACAAGCTACGATTGATCAGAAAAGACAAGAACTTGAAAATGCACGTATAGAGATTATCAATGGAAAAGCAGAACTTGAGGTTGCCCAAGAGGAATTAGATGAATCTAGAGCTATGTTGGAACAAGAAAGAGCAAATGCTGAAACACAAGTAGCCAACAGTACAGCAGCTATCCAAAATGCTCAAGAAACCATTGTTGTTCCGATAAATTCAATTCCTGCACAGCAGCAAAATACTTTACTTAGTGGAGCACAAGCTATCAGTCCTGAAATGACTGGCTTAATAAGAGGATACTTTGATGGAACTGTTCCTGCCCAGACTGTATTAGATGCTGTCAATGAAGTAGAAGCAGCTTCTGCTGAAGATGAATCCTCAGAAAATCGTGAGAGTTTGGCAGAATGGATCACACTCGCACGTTCTGTTGTTCAAATACCAGGTATGAGTGTGTCATTGAATACACAAGTCCAAGTGGTCGAACAACTGCGAACGATGGATGTGCAACTAAGCGATTTGATGAGTCAGTATTACGATGGAGCAGTACCGCCAAACAATACGATTGAAGCTTTAAGTTCAGCAGAATCCCGTGTAAATGCTATTGATCAACAATTGGATGCTTACGAAGCTGAGTTGAATGCCGGACAAAATCAAATCAACCAGCAAAGAGCTGAACTAGAAGCAGCGGAAACAGAAATCGCTAATGGTCAAGCTGCTCTTGAAGAAGCACAAAATCAACTGTATCAAGAAACAGAAAATGGGCAAGCAGAATTAGAGGAAGCTCGTTTAGAACTAGAACAAGGTGAAGAAGAATACGAAGACGGCCTGGAAGAGTTTGAAACTGAAAAATCAGATGCAGAAACAGAAATTGCAGATGCAGAAACAGAAATCGCTAAGGGTCAAAGAGAATTGGATAAAGCAAAAGCTGAACTGGAAGATATCACTTTACCGGAATATTATGTTTTAGATCGAACAACTAATCCAGGATACGCTGAATTTAAAGACAATGCAGAACGTATTGCCTCTATTGCACAAGTATTTCCAGTTTTTTTCTTCTTGATAGCAGCACTGGTTTCCTTGACCACTTTAACGAGAATGGTAGATGAACAACGTACACAAATTGGGACTTTAAAAGCTTTAGGATACACAAACTGGGATATTTCTAAGAAATTCTTAGTTTACGCTACACTGGCTAGTTTATCAGGAGCAATGATAGGGTTGATTATTGGGTTCCATTTGTTCCCGACGATCATCATTAATGCCTATGGATCCCTATATAACCTTTCAGAGGTCCAAATCAGTTATTATCCGCAAGACATGGCGATTTCCTTGCTCATTGCTTTCTTGTGTACTAGTGTAACGGCGTTCGTAGCTGTTCGAGTATCCTTACAAAGCAACGCAGCAGAATTGATGCGGCCAAAAGCACCAAAAGTTGGGAAACGGATCTTATTGGAACGAGTTCCTTTCATTTGGGACAGATTTGCGTTTACCCAAAAGATTACTGCACGAAACCTTTTCCGCTACAAGCGAAGAATGTTTATGACGGTCGCCGGTATCGCAGGATGTACGGCTTTGCTGTTGACTGGGTTTGGTTTATCAGATTCCATTTCCGATGTGGGCGGTTTGCAGTACGGAAAAATCAATCAATACGATGGAATCATCGCTTTAGACACAGATGCTGAAGAGAGAGAAAAAGAAGAATACACTCAATTGATTGCCGAAACTCCAGAAATCACTTCGACATTGAATGTGTATCAAGAAATTTACCAAGCAGAAGAATCAGGTGTGAATCCACAAGATGTCACTCTGTTTGTTCCTGAATCTACTGATCAATTGGCGGATTTCGTACGATTGAATGATCGCTCTTCTGGAGAAGAATATGAATTAAGCAATGATGGAGCCATTATCAGTGAAAAATTAGCAGATTTATTTGATCTTCAAGTGGGAGATACCCTTTTACTGGAAGATGCAGATAATGAACAAATAGAAGTGACCGTTGACCAGATCACAGAAAACTACTTGCAGCATTTTGTTTATCTGACTCCTGAATATTATGAAACAGTAGTAGGAGAACTACCGGAAGCTACTACACAGTTAGTGAACTTCAACGAATCTGTAAGCTGGGAAAATGATTTTGGTCAAGAATTGACTCAGCTGGATGCTGTTCTGGGAGTGACGTTTACGAGCGTTATTAGTGACTCTTTTAAAGACACATTGGAAAGTTTAGTGATCGTAACACTCGTATTAGTCGTTTCAGCAGCTTTACTAGCTTTTGTCGTGTTGTACAATTTGACCAACATAAATGTATCTGAAAGGATTAGGGAATTGTCGACTATTAAGGTGCTTGGTTTTTATGACAAAGAAGTCACAATGTATGTTTACCGGGAAAACTTCTTGTTGACCTTAATGGGAATCGTTGTAGGACTCGTTTTAGGATTGATTTTACATGGGTTTGTATTGAATACAGCAGAATTGGACATTATGATGTTCAGCCCAGTGATTGCAGTCTCCAGTTACATTTATTCCGCATTGTTGACCATACTCTTCTCCACACTCGTTATGGTGTTTATGCATGTCAAATTGAAAAACGTCGACATGTTGGAAGCTTTAAAAACAATCGAATAAAACAGACATTAATCAGCTTCTTGAGAACTGAAAAAGTGTTGATCGTATTTTGCGATCAGCGCTTTTTTGATTTCTCCCCTAGACTCTTCTGACTACAGCTCACTTCTTTGCTATAATAAATTAAGAAGAGACTGCTGAAAATGGCGGAAATATACAGAAAGGAGGGGATCGTTTGTCGCTTAGTTTGCGGACCCTAAAAATAGCACTTTCAACAGTAGCCGCTATTTTTATTGCGGACTTATTTCATTTGGAGTCAAGCATCTCGGCAGGGATTATTGCTATCTTGAGTGTTTTAGATACTCGTAAAACATCTTTGGAAATAGCCGTTCAACGTGTGGTTTCAACAATATTGGCTTTAGGAATAGCTGCTGTATTATTTAATGTACTGGGTTTTTCTACAGCAGTATTTGGATTATATTTATTGTTCTATGTTCCTAGTGCGTATAAACTAAACGTTCAGTCGGGTATTGCGCCTTGTTCAGTCTTGGTGACTCATTTGCTGCTGGCAGAAAGTACTGCGCTTGGATTGCTGTTTAATGAATTAAGCTTGATGCTGATAGGAGCAGGTATGGCCTTGATAGTGAATTTATATATGCCTTCTCAAGAGAATAAAATCGCAGATATCAGAACTCAAGTCGAAGAACAAATGAAGGTGATTTTATTTCAATTTGATCACTTTTTACAAAATGGAATCGAAGAGGAAATCTCAGACAAAGACTTGGTTCAGTTGAACCATTTGTTGGAACAAGGCATTCGATTGTCTCGCGCAGAAGCTGAAAATCGATTTATCGATCAATCGTATTATCATTTTCGCTACTTTGAAATGAGAAAGAGTCAAGCAAGAATCTTGGAGCAAATGCAATGGAATTTGAAGCAAATTTCAATTCCGCTTCAACAAAGCAGAATTTTAGCTGGAATGTACTATTTAACAGCTGAAACCTTGCATGAGTACAACCCGGGAATCAATTTATTGGAAGAAATCGATCAGTTAACAGATGTATTCAGAGAAAGCGATTTACCTGAAACCAGGGAAGAGTTCGAAAAAAGAGCAGTCCTCTTTCAACTATTGAATGACTTTGAACGTTTCATTCAAATAAAGAAAGATTTTTATGACGAATACAGTAAAGAATGGTTTGTATTATAAATGGATTTAGAAAACGAATGAACAATAGACGTTTTTGATTAGTAATCTCTTATTAATCAAAAACGTCTTTTTGCTTTACTTCGTCAACTAGCTGAAATGACGAAATCAAGATTCTTATTGTTGTATTTAACCAAACTGACAACTTTTGATAAAAACCTTTTGTTATAAGGAAAAAATGTATTGATTAAATATTCTGAATATTCTATACTAAGAAACATCATTACTTTTCTTATTTGATTTTAATTTTATGCTTAACGATAAAGTTGCTGAATAAGAAGTTAGAAATAAAAGGGATAATGGGGGAATGAATAAATGAAAAAGACATTACTATTAGGGGTAGCAGCTTTATCTTTATTTGCAGCAGGATGTGGTGCAGGAAGTGGAGCAGGAGATGAAGATACGATCCAGCTTGGCGCGATGTTTGAAAAAACAGGTCCTGTATCAGCTTATGGAACAGCCGAATCTAATGGAGTAAAGTTAGCCATTAAAGAAATCAATGAAGCTGGCGGTATCTTAGACAAACAAATTGAATTAACAGAATACGATACAAAATCAGATAACGTGGAAGCAACCAGTATTGCAACGCGGTTAGCTACTGAAGACAATGTTGTAGCTATCGTTGGACCTGCTACTTCTGGTGCTGTTCAAGCAGCGACACAACCGATTACTAGAGCAGAAGTGCCGTTGATCACGCCATCCGGTACAGCAGATAACCTGACACTAACAGAATCAGGAGATGTACAGCCATTTGTATTTAGAACTTCTTTCCAAGATTCTTTCCAAGGAGTAGCATTAGCGAACTTTGCTATGGACAGCCTAGGAGCAAAAAAAGCGGTTATTATTGGTGACAGTTCAAGTGATTACGCTGTGGGATTAACGAATGCTTTTAAAGATACTTATGAAGGCGAAATCGTTGCAGAAGAGTACTTTACTCAAGACGACACAGATTTCAGCGCTATTTTGACAAAAATCCAAAATCAAGACTTTGATTTTATCTATCTTCCTGCTTATTATGAGCAAGCAGGTTTAATTTTGAAACAAGCTCGTGAAATGGGGCTGGATCAGCCAGTACTAGGCGGGGACGGATTTAGCAACCAAGCTTTATTGGATTTAGCAGGAACAGAAAATGTATCAGATGTTTACTACTCTGCTCATTTCTCATTAGAAAATGAAGACGAACAAGTACAAACGTTTATTGACAACTATACAGCAGAATACGATACAGCACCTGATGCTTTTTCAGCTCTAGCGTATGATGCAGTATACTTGGTTGCTCAAGCTATTGAAGACGGCGGAGAAGCAACACCTGAAGCTATCACTGATGCACTTGAAAGCATTACGGATTTTGATGGGGTAACTGGAACATTCTCTATCGATGAAAATCACAACCCTGTAAAATCTACGTTGATCATTGAATTGCAAGATGGTAAAGAAACAAGTACACAAGAAATTCAACCTTAACAAAAGATAAATAAAAGGTGCAAAGCAGTTGCTAACTTTGCACTTTTTACTTTTTATAAAATAAGGCAAAAAAATAGAAGTAAAAAGAGAGGTATCCTATGGAAACATTTTTTCAACAAATGATAAATGGACTATCGTTGGGTAGTATTTATGCTTTGATTGCTCTAGGTTATACAATGGTTTATGGAATTATAAAATTGATTAATTTTGCTCACGGGGACATTTATATGGTTGGAGCGTTTATCGGATACACCATGATTCATTCTTTTGGAATGGGATTTTTCCCTGCTCTTCTTACAGCAATGGCATTAAGTGCACTCTTAGGCGTTTTAATTGAGCGCATTGCTTATAAACCCTTACGTCATGCTACTCGAATAGCCGTTTTAATCACAGCTATCGGCGTCTCTTATCTATTGCAAAACGGGATGCTTTATTTCTATGGTGCAGAGGTACGCTCGTTCCCACAAGTCGTCGACAATACACTTTTTGAAGTCGCAGGGTTGCAAGTGAGTCGGATCCAATTGTTGATATTTGCGACAACACTTGTTTTGATGGTCTTGTTGCAGTTCATCGTTCAAAAGACGAAAATGGGGAAAGCTATGAGAGCGGTAAGTACCGATTCATCAGCAGCTCAATTGATGGGGATCAATGTCGACAACGTCATCTCTTTTACTTTTTTCTTAGGCTCGGCTTTAGCAGGAGCAGCAGGAGTATTAGTAGGCTTGTACTACAACACGATTGATCCAATGATGGGGGTAGCTCCTGGTCTTAAAGCCTTTGTAGCTGCAGTTCTAGGAGGAATAGGCTTCATTCCTGGTGCGGTACTTGGCGGTTTTACTATAGGGATAGTAGAAACTTTGGTCAGTGCTTATGGAAACTCCATGATTCGTGATGCAGTAGTATATGGGATCTTGATCCTTATTTTAATTATTCGTCCTGCCGGCATCTTAGGAAAACATGTTAAAGAGAAAGTGTAGGTGACAAAATGAAATTAATAAACAAAACAACGATTGGATGGTTGGTAGTGGCTATAGCAGGATTTTTAGTGCTGCAACTAGCGGTGACTACGGGAATCATCAGTGCCTATTATGAAATCACTTTAGTAACGATTCTAATCAATATTATACTGGCTGTCGGATTGAACCTGATTATTGGATTCTCTGGTCAGTTTTCACTGGGCCATGCTGGTTTTATGGCTATTGGAGCTTATACAGCAGGAATCATCACGAAATATTTCCCAACTTATACCGGTTTGTTTCTTGGTATTTTGGCGGGTGTTATCTTGACCAGTATAGTGGCATTGATTGTTGGGATCCCAACATTACGACTAAAAGGAGACTATTTGGCGATTGCTACGTTAGGGGTAGCAGAAATCATTCGAATTGTTATCGTAAATATGCAATCTGTCACTAATGGAGCTGCCGGGTTGAGCGGTATTCCTTATCTGTCTAAATGGCCACTGATTTATGTATTTACGGTATTGACGATTTTACTCGTTGCCAATTACACACAAAGCAGCCCAGGTCGTGCAACGATTGCTATTAGAGAAGACGAAATCGCTGCTGAATCTATGGGGGTCAATACGACTAAATACAAAACGATCGCTTTTATCTTAGGTGCAGCGACTGCAGCCATTGGCGGAGCTTTACACGCTTCATACTTTAGCGTTATCCGTCCAGGAGATTTTACCTTTAATAAATCAGTAGATGTATTGATCATTGTGGTTTTCGGCGGTATCGGAAGCATAACCGGTTCTGTTGTAGCGGCAATTTTGCTGGGTTTCTTGAACGTGTTTCTACAACCTTTTGGGGCTTTGCGGATGATCATTTATGCACTAGCGTTAATTGGGATCATGATTTTTAAACCTTCAGGATTGCTGGGCAATAAAGAATTCACTGTATCAGGACTGCTGCGTTTATTCAATCGCAAATCTGCGCAAGGGGAGGGATAACGATGAGTTTGCTGGAAGTAAAAAAATTAACGAAAAACTTTGGCGGACTTTCTGCTATTTCCAATGTTCATTTAGAATTAAAAGAAAATGAACTCGTTGGATTAATCGGTCCCAATGGAGCAGGAAAAACGACGTTATTCAACTTACTGACAGGGGTTTACCAACCCACTGAAGGCTCGATTGAAATTGAAACGAATGGGCAAAGAGAATCTGTTATAGGGAAAAAGACTTATACGATAACGGATATGGGATTCGGCAGAACGTTTCAAAATATCCGCTTATTCAAAAATCTAACTGTTCTGGACAACGTATTGATCGCGATGCATTCCAAAAGTAAAGTCGGAACGTTAAAAAGTGTTCTTCGTTTACCAAGTTATTATGCTTCTGAATCGAAAATGAAAAAAGAAGCGATTGAGTTATTGAAAATATTTAGTTTGGAAAATAAAGTAGACGAACTAGCAAAAAATTTGCCTTATGGGGAACAACGACGACTAGAAATCGTTCGAGCGTTAGCTACTAAGCCTAAAGTATTGTTCTTAGATGAGCCGGCTGCGGGAATGAATCCTCAAGAAACAGCTGATCTGACCGCTTTGATCCGTCAAATCCAAAAAGACTTTAAGATCACGATTTTGCTGATCGAACATGACATGTCGTTAGTCATGAATGTGTGTGAACGGATCTACGTATTAGAGTATGGTCGTATGATCGCTCATGGGACACCCGAAGAAATAAAAGGCAATAAACAAGTTATCAAAGCATATTTAGGCGGTGAGTAAATGTTAACTGTAAACAATCTAGCAGTGCACTATGGGGTTATTGAAGCCATTCGAGAGGTTTCTTTTGAAGTAAAAGAAGGGGAAATCGTTTCGTTGATCGGAGCGAATGGTGCCGGAAAATCAACTATTTTAAAAGCTGTTTCCGGATTGATCCGTCCGAGCCAAGGGGAAATCGTTTACGAAGGGACGCCTATTACAACAGCTACTCCGAAACAAATCGTAGAAAAAGGGATTTCTCAAGTTCCAGAAGGCAGACACATCTTTAGCGGAATGACCGTTTTAGAGAATCTGGAGATGGGAGCCTTTTTAAGAAAAGACAAAAATGAGGTCGAAAAAGATCTGCAACTCGTTTTTGATCGGTTTCCTATTTTAAAGGAACGGAAGAATCAGGATGCAGCAACTCTTTCTGGTGGGGAACAACAAATGGTAGCCATGGGAAGAGCTCTGATGAGCCGCCCAAGATTATTGCTCTTAGATGAGCCCTCAATGGGGTTGGCACCGATTTTGATCAAAGAGATTTTTCATATTATTGAAGAAATCAACCGAACAGGTACGACTGTACTCTTGATCGAACAAAATGCTAAAATGGCTTTAAAGATAGCGAATAGAGGCTATGTATTAGAGACCGGAAATGTCGTTCAAACCGGTACAGGGGAAGAATTGTTAGAGAGCGACATCATTCAGAAGGCTTATTTGGGAGGTTAAAGGTATGTTGGTCAAAGATTATATGACAGCTGATGTAGTGTCGGTAAATGAAGAAACAAAAGTATTGGAAGCTTTAGATTTGATGAAAGAACATGACTTCCATCGCTTGCCAGTCGTAAGAAATGAACGAATGGTTGGATTAGTTACAGAAGAGATCATCAGTGACAATTCTCCGTCGACGGCTACATCGTTAAGTATTCATGAGTTGAACTACTTGCTGACCAAAACAACTGTGGGAGACATCATGAACAAAGAAGTTCCTGCTATTGGTCCAGATGATTTACTGGAAGAAGCAGCTACTCGTATGAGAGACTCTAAAGTCACTGTTTTGCCAGTTATAGAAAATGAAGACCAGGTTGTCGGGATTATCACCGATAAAGACATCTTTCGAGCTTTTATCGACTTATTGGGATACAACAACAAAGGCAGTCGTATCGTGATCGATATTCCAGAAGACTATCCCGGTATTTTAGAGGATATCACTAATATTCTGGCGGAAGCTAATGTAAGCATCAACCAAATTGCTGTTTACAGAAAAGAATCATTTACACAAATCGTGATTCAAATGGACAGCGACAAAACCACTGACATAAAAGAAATTCTAACAACAAGCGGATATACTGTCAGTTCAGCTATTTATAAAGAAGGTTACTTAAAAGAGGAATAATAGCTAGTCATAACGAAAAACCATTAGGGGTCACTGCCCTAATGGTTTTTTGGTTCGCCCAGCATGGGCGAACTCTAACGGGTGTAAGTCCCGAATGCGACCTGACAGTGGTAAGCATATAGCTGACGGCAAGGGTGTCCACCGTGAGGTGGAATCTGAAGGAAGCCCAAGGCAAAACTCTGGTCTGACGAACAGAAATCACATAAGAGGTGAGTCGAGTGGATAAAGCTGCCAAAGAAGCTAAAGTCCGATAACTGTCCTAACTCGAAGCATAAATGTGGCAGATAGATGGAGTGAAAGAGTTCGCACCTTAACTGGGGAGGTCTCATGACGTTATACCAAATACACTTAGTGATAAGTGCTTGACTCATGAGAAGTCAGCAGAGGTCGTAGTAGTGAAGACAGCTAGTGAAAGCTAGAAAGAGCGAAGGACCGAACAATTTTATCGTTACAAACATCTTTATTGGAGGCCGCCAAAGACTATTGGCTACGACAGCGTAAAAGTAGATAACTGCCTTACGAGAGCAGAAAAGGAGTAACAAGCATGCAGGAAAACAGGACACTGGATAGAATCCTATCCAGAAATAATTTAAACGAAGCCTTTCGACAAGTGGAACGGAATAAAGGTGCCGCAGGCATTGACGGTATGTCTATCGAAGAGGCTAAAGAATATCTTCGTCAGCACAAAGAAGAGCTTATTCAGACTATTCGTCAACGTCACTATCAACCTAAACCTGTCAGAAGAGTAGAAATACCTAAACCATCGGGTGGGGTCAGACTACTGGGTATACCGACAGTGATTGACCGAGTTATTCAACAAGCGATTGCACAAGTTCTCACACCCATTTTTGACGAACACTTCCACAACAGTAGTTATGGATTCCGTCCAAACCGCAACGCCCATATGGCTATAGCGCAAGGGCTAAGAGATATGAACGAAGGGTATCACTGGATTGTCGACATTGATTTAGAGAAGTTCTTTGACACCGTTAACCATGATCGATTGATGAATCTAGTTTCTCGGAAAATAACCGATGGTGATGTGATATCATTGATTCGGAAATATCTCGTGAGTGGCATTATGGTAAACGGAGAATATGAGGAAAGTCCAGTTGGCACTCCCCAAGGGGGAAACCTCTCGCCATTATTGAGTAATATCCTCTTAAATGAACTCGACCAAGAACTAGAGAGAAGAGGTCTACACTTCGTGCGATACGCAGATGACTGCATTATCCTAGTTAAGAGCGAATTCGCAGCAAGGCGCGTAATGCGTTCGGTTACACGATATATTGAGGAAACTCTGGGTTTAACTGTGAACACGAGTAAATCGAAAATCATTAAACCTAATGACCCAACCTTTAAATTCTTGGGATTTGGATTCTATTGGTCGAAAGCAGATAAAGGCTATCAAGCAAAGCCTCATGCCATATCAATCGAGACGTTTAAATATAAGCTTCATCAGCTAAGCAAGAAAAGCTGGGGCATTGATATGGCTTACCGCATCGTTAAATTGAATCAAGTCATCAGAGGATGGGTGAACTATTTCAAAATAGGAAATATGCACACAAAACTCAAGAAAATAGCGAGTCATCTTCGTTATCGACTGAGGATGTGTATCTGGCACCAATGGAAAACAGCCAAAAATCGAAGAAGAGCCCTCACTAAACTAGGGATGAGCGACTACAACGCCTACATGAATAGCCACAGTTCCAAAGGAACTGCCCGAATAGCCCTGTCCTGGGTTATGACAACCACAGTAACCAATAAGATACTAGCCCTTAAAGGTCTAGTATCTCCAGATAGTTACTATTTAAAACAAAAGCATGTTATATAAAATTGAACCGCCGTATACCGAACGGTACGTACGGTGGTGTGAGAGGACGGTAAATAAATTAATTATTTACCTCCTACTCGATTGTTAAGCAGATTGATTCGTTTTAGACTAGGAACTCAAATGTTATTCAAAATCGTAACACAAGCCCCATTGTTCCCGCAAGTTATCCATGATAGACATCACATCATGAGTCAATTGAATGTGCTTGTTCGGTGCTTGTTGTACAATGTTGCTCGTCATCAATTCGATTTCATAATTTAGAGCTTCGTTAGAGTCGCCCGCTGTCACGGTTTCAGAAGAACCATCTGGATACGTAATGGTTGCAGTATTGGCTCTAGGGTAATCTTCAACAGTAATAAAACCATTTTCAAAAGCAACGATACCCACTTTAGGCATCTTAGCACGGAAAGTCAAACTGACGACAGCCATTTCATTATCTGGGTTTTTCAAAATGACAGCAGATTGCTCATCGACACCCGTTTCATATGGATTCATAGTTGTTAAAATCTCAGTAGGTTGGCTGGATAAGAAGAATCGAGTAAAGGCTAAAGCATACACTCCAATATCCAATAAAGCTCCGCCTGCAATCTCTTTATTAAAGAAGCGGTTAGTCGGATCAGCTTCTTTCAAGCTTCCAAAAGAAGCTTGAATCATTTTCAATTTGCCTAGTTTTCCAGTGGAGATGATGTCTTGCAATTTATGGTAAAGAGGCATATGGTAAATTGTCATTGCCTCAGCTAAAATCAGATTTTTTTCTTCAGCTACAGCTAAAGCTTCGTCCAACTCTTTATTGTTCATAGTGATTGCCTTCTCGCACAATACGTGTTTACCAGCTCGCAAGCTTTTTAAAATATACTTTGCATGATGGCTGTGCGGAGTAGCGATATACACGACATCAATATCCGGATCAAACAACATTTCTTCGTAATTTCCATAAGCTTTTTCAATCCCGTACTTTTCCGCAAATGCATTTGCTTTGTCCAAATTACGTGAAGCCACCGCCAGCAAAGTAGCTTGTTGGACATTAAAATCTTTAGCAAAACTGGATGCGATATCTCCTAAACCGATGATTCCCCAATTAACAGTTGTCATATAGTATTTTAGAAACTCTCTATCATTCATGATACTAGAGCTTCTAATCCTCCTCTCAATAAAAAAGTTCCGCTTTCATTATTGCGTATTTGTCAAAAGAAGTACAGTGAAAGTTATGTCGATTGTTTAAATGAACGAGTATCTTGAAACCTCTTAGTAAAGAACAAAGAGACGATCAAAATCAACTCGAAAGCATTTGTAATAGCTGCACTTGGTAATGAAATAGGGAATGTATTTCCAAGGAACATGATTAATGTACCGACAAAAAACCAGATCCAACCTTGTTTTCTCCAGACAATAATAGAGGTGAAAATCAGTATCAGTGAAACAAACAACACCATTAAAGGAACTCCGGAAGCTGGTTCAACGTTGCTGTAACTCAACACACCATATTTCCAATTGGCTTCTAAAGTCAGTCCGAGTACTTCACTGAATAGTTCGTAAACGATTAAACCCAATGTCAATAGATAAATAATAGCTTGAAACCATTTTTTAAACGCCCATTTGAAATCAGCTTTTTTCATCGCGCCCAAAGAAAACAACACCAGTAAAGGGGTGAAAAAAGCGTGCATATAAAACCGAGGGTAACTTAAGTTTTCCAGTAAACTGCCTTCTCCAATGAATTTACCCACAGCCAGTACACCATTGTCGTAAACCAATCCGATAATAACGAGCAGCAGTACATTTGAGAGATCGTTCCACCCGTAGCGTGCTGCTAGCTTGATACCCCAAATCAATAAAAATAAATATGCAGCGAAGTAACCAAAAAATAAAATGGTGTCTAACATAAATTGTTTCCTCCTTTCTTAAGAAAAATTGAATCTCAATAGTCCTCATAGTTAACATATAATTTTCGCCAACTAGGGTCAAATAGTTGCAACAGAAAGGAGTAAATAACTGGCAAATTAACCTATTAAGTGTATTATAAAAGTATAAAAAGAAAGTTATTTTGCTGCAGCCATTATTCTCGTCACCGTTTAAATTGATTTAAGGAAAGGTGTTCATCATTTCAAGGATAAGGAGAGATGAAGTATGCATGAAGCATTGGTAGCCATTGTATTAGGGGCAGTCAAAGAACAATATGCAACAGAAAAGGCTTTTTATTCTGAACAATTGGGGATCTCTCCCCAAAGTTGGGATCGTTGGAAAAAAGGCCAACAAGGTTTAAAAACAGAAAACATGAATAAGTTGGCTCAATTGTTTACGGATTATGAGTGGATGCTTGTCCAAAAGGTTTGCCGCAATTCCTTGTTGATTTCAGAGGTAGCAGAAAATCCGGTCGCAGAGTATATGAACATGAAATATCACGTAGCGAAAAAATGGTTGAGAAGCAATATGGCAACAATAGAGATTCATCATCAGCCAGAAGAGAACGCAGAAGCTCATCACCGCAAAATCAATCAAACCATTGTACGCATAGAGATCAGTTATGATTTCTGGAGTTATAAGGACCGTATTGAATTGCATTTGCCAGGAATCGTACAGCAGCAATTGGAAACTGAAAAACAAGGTTTGTTGGAATGGTTCAGCAAGAACGTAGAACAACCTTTTCGTGTCTAAAGAAATTTAAAACAATGAATAATAAATTTAACCAATCATCAGCGGGAAGTTTCTTCCTGCTGATTTGTTTTGTGTTGAAGTAGTCGATAAAAAAAGAAAGAAGTAAAATTCAGTCTAAGGTAGGTTGAAAAGCGAAAAAATTTCTATAAAATAGAATAAGTGCAACTAATGATATGAAATGAACGGAGTCTTAACAATGAAATTGAAATTATGGGCAACAATGCTAGCAGTAGGGTTATTGGCTGGGTGCCAAAATGAATCTACGGATGTAACGAATGAATCCACATCTTTAAACAGCGAAGAAGTCAGTCAGGAATCTGAAGAATCAACGGCTCTGACGCCGGAAGAAGAAAAAGAGCAGGAGATGATCGCTGCATTACCAGATGTATCGACAGCAGATTGGAATTTGGTTTTGGTCAATAATTGGCATCCGATTGATGAGACGGTTGAGATTCCATTGGAAACAGTAGCTGATCAAAAAGAAGTCGATGCTCGTATAGTAGAGCCTTATACGAATTGGATGGAAGCTGCCAAAAAAGCAGGTTATACAATTTTCTTAGCTTCCTCTTACCGCTCAATTGAAAGGCAGCAAGCTAATTATGATGCCAGTATTCAAGGTTACATCAATGAAGGCTACTCTAAAGAAGAGGCTATTGAAAAAACGGAAGACTATATTGCTGTTCCTGGAGGCAGTGAACACCACAATGGTTTAGCACTGGATATGGTAGATAATGAATGGCTCAGTACAGGAAAAGGGTTAGTGCCGGAATATGACACGCAAGAATCCCAACAATGGCTGGTCAGTACGGCAGCGGACTACGGATTTATTCTGCGTTTTCCTAAAAATAAAGAAACAGAGACGGGTATTCAATACGAGTCTTGGCATTTTCGTTATGTAGGAGTAGAAAATGCTCAATTTATCCAGCAGTATGGATTGTCTTTGGAAGAATACATTGAGCTTCTTGAAAAAGCTGGAAAAACAGGAGAACAAAGGATAGAATAACTCGTTTTTATCCTAAGTTGTGAAAGGAGCAGTCAAGGTGGCGCAGGCGAAGAAAAAGAAGAAAACGACGTACAGAAAAAAAAGTGCTAAACAAAGACGCTTGTTACCTAGTCGCATACTAATGGTATTATTTGTCTTGTTTTTTGTTTTTTTTGGAGCATTAACTTTTTTGGGGAAATCCATTATCGAACCGTTGAATTCGAGTCGAGAAAAAGAAGAGTTTATCGTTCAAATTTCTGGTCATGCAAAAATATTGCAAGAACAATACGATTTGCTGCCTAGTATCAGTATCGCTCAAGCTATCTTAGAATCAGATTGGGGGACGAGTGAGTTGGCAACTGAGAATAAGAATCTCTACGGCATAAAAGGCAGCAGTCCAGAAAATACGGTTATGATGGAAACAAAAGAGTTTGAAAACGGAGAGTGGATCGAGATAAAAGCTCCTTTTAGAAAGTACGACACTTGGCAAGAGTCAATGGATGACCATGCTCTATTATTTGTCAATGGGACCAACTGGAATGCGGATCAGTATACAACGGTGCTGACGGCTGAAAATTATCAAGAAGCTGCACAAGCCTTACAAGATAATGGTTATGCCACAGACCCCACTTATGCAGAAAAGCTGACTCGTTTGATTGAACAATATCAGCTTCATCAATACGATGATTAACCAGTCAGGAACTTTTATCTCAGCACAGATGTCTATAGAGAATATACTAGGAATAACAAAGGGTTTGGAGTAAACTAACTATAAGTGTATTCAAGTGTAAAAAGGAAACAAACTTAAAGGAGGAGTGGTAAATGTCGACGAATCAACCACAAAGAAAACGGGGGTTGAGTAAACCAATGTGGATAGCAGTTGTTGTCTTTTTAGTAGCTGTTATCAGCGTAATCGGTTGGATGGCTTGGTCATATTTTAACGGGAAAAATTCAGATTCAGCTGCAGCGGAAGAAAAGTCTCAAGAATTTATTGCTTACTTAGAAGAACAAAATTTCTCTGCGTTACCTACTGTATTAAATGAATCCTCATTGGTAGATGCTGGATTTACAAAAAAGCAAGTAGAAGAATTGTATCAGAGTTCTTTTAATGAAATGCAAGTGAATGATGTTGAAGTAACGGATGTAGTGTTTAATGAAAACGAATCGGATGATGTGATGGAATTTTCATATGTCCTAAACTTCGTGACACCAATTGGGACAATGGAAAACCTACCCTATTCGGCTACTTTAACAAAAGGTGCTGAAGAGGAGTTTTTCGTGGATTGGCAGCCAAATCTCGTCTTGCCTGATATGGAGCCCGGAGATGTAGTTGAGGCACAATTTGAAAAAGGCGAACGGGGTAAAATTGTGGATCGAGACGGAGATCCATTGGCAACAGCTGGTGTTTGGATGAGAGCTGGTCTTTATCCTGGAGCATTAGGCGAAGAAGATGCACGAACAGATAATCTCACAAAAATTAGTGAAACGTTTGAAGTTTCAGTAGAGTACCTTGAAGGATTGTTGGAACAAAGCTGGGTTACGGAAGATACTTTTGTGCCGTTTAAAACAATAGCCTCCGATGAGACTGAGGAATTGACAGGTGTAATGTATCAAGAGGTCAGCATGCGGACTTATCCTTTGAATGAAGCTACAGCTCATTTAATCGGCTATGTTGGCGAAGTGAATGCTGAAGAGATCGAAAAGAATCCAACGTTGACTGCTGGGGAAATCGTCGGAAAATCTGGGCTGGAAGCTGCTTATAATGAGCGGTTACGCGGCAAATTTGGTGGTTCAATCGTACTAAAAGATGGGAAAGGAACGACGAAAACCGTCTTAAAAGAACAAGAAGTTCAAAATGGGGAAGATATCCAGTTAACGATCGATGCAGATGTGCAGCAAAAAGCTTATGAAGCACTACAAGAGAAAAACGGATCTGTAGTAGCCATGGACCCTGAAGACGGGAGCTTGTTAGCTCTTGTCAGTACTCCTTCTTATGATGCTGGGTTGATGACGAGAGGGATTACCAATGAAGCTTACCAAGCTTATCTGGATGATGAAAATACACCATTTCTTTCCCGGTATACAGCTCGTCTGGCACCAGGATCAACGTTTAAATTGATCACAGCAGGAATTGGTCTTGATTCAGGGACGACAAATCCTGAAGAAGTACACGAAATCGATGGAGATACTTGGCAGGCGAATGAGTCATGGGGAAATTATGCCGTACATCGTGTAACCGAAGTGGATAACGTTTCTTTAAGAGAAGCATTAGTTTATTCAGATAATATTTTCTTTGCTCAAGAAGCTTTAGAAATGGGGCAAGAGACGGTTGAAAAAGGCATGAGCAACTTTGTATTTGGAGAAGAGTTCGATTTGCCGCTAGTTATGCAGCCGGCTCAATTGTCCAACTCTGGCAAACTGGATTCTGAGATTCTGTTAGCCGATACGGCTTATGGACAAGGAGAATTGTTGATGAGCCCTATCCAGCAAATCGTATCGTATAGTGCATTTTTGAATGGTGGAACAATGATTTATCCGAAATTGACCAGTGATCAAGAAACAGCTGAACCTAAACAAGTAGTGTCTAAAGAGTCCGCTGAGTTGATTCGTTCGTATTTGCTTGAAGTTGTAACGGATGAAAATGGAACAGCTCACGAATTAGCTGATCTGCCTTACTCAATCGGCGCAAAAACAGCAACAGCTGAATTCCAAAACGTAGACAAGAACAATGGGTTCGTTTTGACATTTGATGCAGAAAATAATTCTTACATGATGTTGGGAATGTTGGAAGAAAGCGCAAGTGGAGAAGTGATCGAGCTATTAAAATCTGTCTTAGAAGAAATGCCGAAGTTATTGCAATAACTGGTTTTTAATAACAGACAAATTGATTAGAAACCAATGAGAATCGTTTGTTGAAATAAAGGTTAAATAATGGTACAGTGGTAATGTTTTATAAATGAATTTTTATGACTATTGAAGGAGAAGATGATAAATGACCCCAGACCCCGGAAGTGATTCTTCGCTGAGTGTCCAGATAATCTTAATTGTAGTCTTGACTGCAATTAACGCATTATTTGCCGCAGCAGAGATGGCGTTTGTTTCCTTAGACAAAGGCAAAATAAACGAGAAAGCCATAAATGGTGATAAGAAAGCGAAAAACGTCTTGAAGTTATTAGGCAATTCAGACAACTTTCTATCTACTATTCAAGTAGCAATTACATTGGCAGGTTTCTTAAACAGTGCCTCTGCAGCTACATCATTAGCAAATCGTTTTATGCCGTTGTTGGGAGATATTCCCGGAGCTTCAACTATAGCAGTTGTTATCGTGACAATAATTATTTCCTATATCACATTGGTATTTGGAGAGCTGTTTCCAAAAACAGTAGCTTTACAGCGTTCAGAAAGTGTTGCTCTTGGAACTGCAGGAATTATATTAGCCGTTCAAAAAGTGATGATGCCTTTCGTAAAACTTCTTTCATTATCAACAAATATGTTGAAGAAAATTACACCAATTGAATTTTCGGAAGAAGAAGAGAAGATGACGCGTGACGAATTTCGTTCTTACTTAGAGCAAAGTCAAAAAGATGAAGCTATTGATATAGGCGAATTTTCAATGTTGAAAGGTGTCTTGTCTTTAGATACTAAAATGGCTAAAGAAGTCATGGTACCAAGAACAGATACATTCATGATTGATTACGATGATGGGAATGAGGAAAACATCCCTAAACTATTAGATATCCCATATTCACGTGTCCCTGTTTACTTTGAAGATAAGGACAACATTATTGGGATCATCCATGTAAAAAACTTATTGAGAGAAAGCCGAAACCGTAATATTGACGAGATCGATTTAAAAGACATACTAAATGAACCGTTATTTGTCCCAGAAACAATTTATATTGATGATTTGATTTATGAATTGAGAAAAACGCGCAATCAGATGGCTGTATTGAATGACGAATACGGCGGTGTGGTAGGAGTCGTGACTTTGGAAGACGTGGTGGAAGAAATCGTAGGAGATATCGACGATGAGTACGATGAAGTGTATGCATTGATTGAAAAAATCAATGATAATCGTTATTTAGTAGACGGATCCACTCAATTATCTAAGTTCAATGAGTTCTTTGGCACGAGTCTTGAATCTTCAGACGTTGATACTATTGCCGGATTCTTCATTATAGAATATGGAAATATTCCTAGAGATGGTGATGATGCATTTGTCGAATACGAAAACTTCTTGTTGAAAGCAAATGAAATCGAATCTTCACGAATCAGCAATTTGATTGTTGAAAGAATAGATGAAACCCAAGATACTACAGGAATAAATCTTATGGACGAAGACAAATAATTAACATAAGGGTTAAGCCAGCAATTGGTTTAACCTTTTGTTCTATCTAAATCTTTTTAGCTGCGAGTCATTATGGAGAAATAGAGAACCTATCAACGGGAGGAAGAGAATGAAATTACTTGAAGAAAGAATTGTACAAGACGGGCGTGTATTAAGTGAAGGTGTGTTGAAAGTGGATCAATTTTTGAATCATCAAATAGATCCTGCGTTGATGCAAGCCATGGGAGAAGATTTTGCAAATTACTTTGAGCAAAAAGGGATCACGAAAGTTATAACAATTGAAGCTTCAGGAATCGCTCCGGCTGTTTTTACAGGACTGTCTTTAGGTGTGCCTGTTGTTGTGGCAAAGAAAAATGTCGGGATTACGATGACAGATGAATTGGCGGCAGCTGATGTGTATTCTTTTACCAAACAACAAAATTATACGATATCTGTTTCAAAATCTGTGCTGTCAAAAAATGATACTGTTCTCATCATTGATGACTTTTTAGCCAATGGGCAAGCTGCGTTAGGGTTAATGAGCATTTGTCAGCAACTAGGGGCAGCAGTAGGCGGAATCGGCATTGTTATTGAAAAATCGTTTCAAACGGGTCGTTCTTTATTGGAGGAACAAGGAGCAGATGTTTACTCTCTTGCGCGTATCCGTTCATTAGAGAAGGGACAGGTTGAGTTTGTAGAGGAAAATCTGTCACAACACTAAATGAGCAACTAAAGAGATTTACTGAATGCGTAAAGAGTCAGGTTAACGTTAGATACTAATTTGGCAGATTTATCAGACAAGGAGAGTATAGCTAAAATGGAAATAGATTTGGGACTATTAGCAACAATATTTGTGATCAACGTAGGTTACGTCACTTTGATGACGATTCGGATGATGTTGACGATGAAAGGATACCGTTTAGCTGCACCGTTAGTAGCGATGGCAGAAACGACTATTTACATCGTAGGATTAGGGCTTGTATTGGATCGTTTAGATAATTTTTGGAACATCTTAGTATATGCTTTAGGATACGGTGCCGGAATTTTAGCCGGGATTAAAATTGAAGAATATCTAGCATTAGGGTATATTATGGTTACAGCGATCATACCGTCTATTGAGAATGACATCCCCTCTAAATTACGTGAGTTAGGATATGGGGTAACAACAAGTTACGCCTTGGGTAAAGAAGGCGACCGGATGGTATTAGAAATCCTGACCCCCCGCAAGACAGAACGGAAATTGTATCAACAGATCGAAGAATTAGCACCAAAAGCGTTTGTCATTTCATATGAACCGAAATACATTAGCGGCGGATTCTGGACGAAACGTGTGAAAAAGCGCAGAAAAGAAATTAAACTAGAACAAAAACAACAAAAAATCGATGAAAAAAACTGAATATTTAGAAGGTAGGGATAAATCTTGGCAAATGTGATAACTCCTAGCAAAGTGATTGGTATTATTGGCGGAGGAAACCTAGGAAGAATGCTGACTTTGTCTGCTAAAAAAAGGGGATATCAAGTAGGTATTCTTGATCCTGTACTGGACTGTCCAGCCGCTCAACTAGCTGATTGGCAATTAGTAGGGGATATCAATGACCCTCAGCTTCTAACAGAATTAGCGTTTAAATGTGATGTCGTAACGATTGAAGCAGAAAATGTATTTTCAGAATCAGCTCAAAGAATTTCCAGAACGGTTTCTTTCCCGCAAGGAATTGAACTATTAGATGTTGCTCAAGACAGATTATTGGAAAAAGCCTATTTAGAAGCAGCGAATTTTAATATCGCTCCTTATGCAACGATTGTTTCACCAGAAGACATTGAAATCGCCAGCAGAGAACTAGGGTTTCCTTGTGTATTAAAGACATTGCATCGAGACAAAAAGAAAAAGCAGAAAGTTACATTATACAGTGAAGAAGATTTTGAGAAAAGTGCAGCATTGCTTGTTCACGGGACTTGTATCTTAGAAGCGCTGATCCCGTTTGAAAGACAACTTTCCGTTTCAGTGGTCAGCAACCCTCAAGGAGAAATACGGACTTTTCCAATCTCTGAAAACTTGTATCGAGAGGATGTTTTGTATCAGAGTTTGTTTCCAGCGCATATCGATGATGAAGTAGCAGAAGAAGTGAATCGGATAGCTTTAGATATTGCTCAAAGAAGCCATTTGATAGGCACAATGACAGTAGAATTATTGTTAACGTCCAGTGGTGCCTTATATGTGGACGATATTACGCCAACGATTCACGATAGCGGATTAAGCACGATGGATGCTTGTTCTATATCGCTTTTCGATGCTCATATCCGTGCTATCTGCGGATGGCCGTTGCCGGAAATTAAGTTACACTCTAAAGCTGTGATGGTAAAAGCTTTTGAAAATAACCGTTCTGAAGTGAAAAATCAGCTTCAATTGAAGCCGGATTGGCATTTTTACTATTACGGAGTTGAAAGAGACTATGAGGAAGGTATAGGACATATAACGGTTTTGACAGAAGACATTGATATGACGATAGAATTGCTGCAAGATACAGGTATTTTGAACTGATATTTTTTTGAAAAGGATCAACGACATTGTGTTGATCTTTTTTTCTATCTCATCCAGTCCAAAAAAATAAAGATAAATCATGACAGATGAAAGACATAATGCTAAAGTAATAAAGGGAATTTCAATAATTCAGCAAGAAAATTTTTACTTAAGGGAGACTAAAAAGATGATTGAACGCTACACCAGACCTGAAATGGGAGCTATTTGGACGGATGAGAATCGATACAATGCTTGGTTGGAAATCGAAATATTGGCTGATGAAGCTTGGGCTGAATTAGGAGAGATTCCGAAAGAAGATGTTCAAAAGATTCGTGAAAATGCTTCTTTTGATGTTCAACGTATCCTTGAGATCGAACAAGAGACTCGTCATGATGTGGTTGCTTTTACACGTGCTGTATCAGAGTCATTAGGAGAAGAACGGAAATGGGTTCACTACGGTCTGACAAGTACAGATGTTGTAGATACAGCATATGGATACTTATTCAAACAAGCGAATGATATATTACGTCAAGATCTAGACAGATTCCTTGCTGTGATTGGTGAAAAAGCAAAAGAACACAAGTACACGGTTATGATGGGCAGAACACACGGGGTCCATGCTGAACCGACTACTTTTGGCATGAAGTTAGGTACTTGGTATTCTGAAATGAAACGGAATATTGAGCGTTTTGAACATGCTGCAAAAGGCGTGGAAGCAGGGAAAATCAGCGGAGCTGTTGGAACGTTCGCTAATATTCCTCTGGAAGTCGAGGAGTATGTCTGTGATCGTCTAGGAATCAGAGCTCAAGAAATCTCTACCCAAGTCTTACCTCGTGATCTGCATGCTGAATATATTTCCGCAATGGCGCTTATCGCGACCAGTATTGAGCGTTTCGCTACTGAGATCAGAGGTCTTCAAAAATCAGAAACACGCGAAGTAGAAGAGTACTTTGCAAAAGGGCAAAAAGGATCATCAGCTATGCCTCATAAACGCAATCCAATCGGTTCAGAAAATATGAGTGGATTAGCTCGCGTCATAAGAGGTCACATGATCACTGCTTACGAAAATGTTACGTTATGGCATGAAAGAGACATCTCACATTCTTCTGCTGAAAGAATCATTATTCCTGATACGACTATTTTACTGGATTATATGTTGAATCGATTCAGCAACTTGGTTAAAAATTTAACTGTTTTTCCAGAAAATATGTTGCGCAATATGGATGCTACTTACGGATTGATTTATAGCCAACGTGTTTTACTGAAATTGGTTGATAAAGGGATGAGCCGCGAAGAAGCTTACGATCTAGTTCAACCTAAAACTGCTCAGGCATGGGACGAACAGATACAATTCAGACCATTATTGGAAGAAGATGGACGAATCAGCAAACTTCTTTCTACAGAAGAGTTAGATGATGCATTCAACTATCAGCATCATTTAAAAAATGTAGATCAAGTTTTCAAACGATTAGGGCTTGATTGATCTGATTCGTTGTTTCTTGCAAGAAAAAAATCAGGATAGACACATAGCAAAAACAACACACAAAAATAGAGCTTTTGCTCTAGTTTTTGTGTGTTTCACTATACAAAAGAAGAGCAGGTGCAGAAATGAAAAAAGCAAAAATCAGCATTATTTTTTCGATGATTACTTTTGGGACCATCGGTATTTTCGTAAAAAATATTGCCCTTTCCTCCAGTGAAATTGCCCTATATCGAGGACTCTTTGGGAGTTTATTTTTACTTGGAGTCTTAATGACAAAAAAAGACAGCATCCCTGTATCTGTCCTTAAGAAGAATGCATGGGCATTATTTTTTTCTGGAGCAGCCATTGGTATCAATTGGATTTTATTGTTCGAATCTTATCGTTACACTACGATTTCAAATGCAACTTTGAGTTACTATGTTGCCCCCATTATCGTTGTTGTCGTTTCAGCAAGTCTATTTAAAGAAAAATTGACATTTAGAAAATTTCTTTGTGCCGCAGCCGCTATGTTGGGGATGTTTCTAATCGTTAATGGAGGCGGATCAGGGCTGGGAGGTCCAGGCCATCTCAAAGGTATCGGATTAGCATTAAGTGCTGCTGTTTTCTATGCCAGCGTCATTCTCGTCAATCGATTTGTCAAAGAGTTGTCAGGATTACAAAGTACGTTTATTCAATTATCTGTAGCGTCCATTGTATTATTGCCGTATGTCTTAACGACTCAAGGATTCCACTTAATGGAAGTTGATAGGAGTTCTTTTATCTATTTGTTGATTTTAGGTGTCGTGCACACAGGAATAGCTTATGCACTGTTCTTTTCTGCCATCCCACACTTGAAAAGTCAAACAACAGCTATGTTGAGTTACATTGATCCTGCATCTGCAGTTTTCTTTTCAGCTGTATTCATCAAGGAAGAATTTAGTCTGCTTCAGTTTATCGGGGGCTTACTTGTTCTAGGGGCTTCTTTTATCAGTGAAACAAAGGCCGTTTCTGCTTTTGAACAGTCTGTCTAAAAGTCAAAAGTGTCCGTAAAAAAGAAACTGCTTGTGGGCTCAAGCAGTTTCCTCGGGGCAAAACCATACAAACATATGGTGAAAAACAGTGCTCCATTACACTGATTAAAAGATACCATATCGATATAAAAAACGTGTTAGGAAAAGGTTTTCTTTTTGTAAACTTTAGTTTAATGATAAAAAAAGGTTTCTGATGGTTAAATACGACTAATTTTTGAAAACGCCCTCTTTTTTGGAGGCTGTTTCCTAAAAACAGGTTGAATATCCTTAGATTTATCTTTATAATCAGATGTAATACCTAGGCACAAAATTGTTTTTTAAATAAATGGTATAGTAGTAATGAGTTGGGAACATAGAAATATAAGAAGGGAAAGAAAGAATTGGTAAAAGCAAAAAATTTAGAGACTCAAGCATATCAGTACATAAAAAATAAAATTACTAGTAGACAATGGCTGCCCCAAACACATATAACAGAACTTGATTTGTCTAAAGAGCTGGGAATCAGTCGAACCCCAATCAGAAGAGCTTTTATCCGTCTCCAAGAAGAAAATATCTTAAGAATCATTCCTCATAAAGGAGCGACCATTCAAGAACCTCTTATCGATAATAAAGGTTTCCAAGACCGTCTTGGGTTTATGGAATTGATGCTGAACGATTACTTGCATCAAATGCAGATCAGAGAGGTTTCCTTTACAAAAGAGGATTTATTGGACTATGTGGAAAAAATGTCCTCTTTGACTGGCAGGAATCAAGGAGATGAATTTTATGAGGCAGAGATCTATTACTGGCAAGAATTTGTCAGACATGCCAAGAATTCTTATAATGTCTCCGTACTTATGGATACTTTTCGTTCGTTGAATCAGCAAGACAATAAAGAAATTCAGGCGGTCTTGCTGGAGTGCAGAAAAATAAAAATCCGTCATCTTAAACGGTTGGCTGAATATGTAGCTGATTCCAAGTATGCTTATGCTAGAAAAGAGGTTCGAATCTTGATGAATCAACTATCTTTAGCTTTATTACAAGGCGTTTAAATCATTTTTCATATACAATGACTACAAAGCAAAATCCTTCATTAAATAATGTGGAGGTTTTTGTATTTTTTTTTGTGATTTTACTTTGAAGTTTTGCATCTCATACTCTAAGAAGATTCAAACTATGGTAAAATAGACAAGGAAATAATGGCAGAAGTCAGGATACAGGTATGACAAGAGTAAATTGTACCTTTAGGAATTAGAGAGGATGTAAATAAGTGGTATTACGAGAAGAATTATTAAATGGAATGAATCCGCGTCAAAAAGAGGCCGTGATCCATACTGATGGACCACTCTTGATTATGGCAGGGGCTGGTAGTGGAAAGACCAGAGTACTGACTCATCGTATCGCCTATTTGATTCAGGAAAAAAATGTCAATCCTTGGAATATATTAGCGATCACGTTTACCAATAAAGCAGCTAAAGAGATGAAAGAGCGAGTCAGTCGTTTGATTCGTGATGGTGGGAGTGAAGTATGGGTTTCAACTTTTCACTCGATGTGTGTCCGAATTTTGCGCCGTGACATCGATCGTATCGGTTATACGCGTTCTTTTACAATCAGCGATCCAGGAGAACAACAAACGCTAATGAAACGAATTCTGAAAGAGCGCGACATTGATCCCAAGAAATTCAATCCTAGAGCTATTCTTGCTGAGATCAGTAATGCAAAAAATGAATTGCTGACAGCAGAACAATACAGAGACACAGCAACTTCTTATTTTCAGCGAATCGTGGCAGACTGCTATGATGATTATCAAAGAGAGTTGCGCCGTAATCAAGCAGTCGATTTTGACGACTTGATCATGCTGACAGCTCGTTTATTTAAAGAAAGTCCTGAAACGCTTCAGTACTACCAAGCGAAATTTCAGTATATTCATGTGGATGAGTATCAAGATACCAACCATGCTCAATATACGTTGGTCCAATTATTAGCAGACCGATTCAGAAATATTTGTGTCGTAGGGGATGCTGACCAAAGTATTTATGGATGGCGCGGAGCCGATATGGAAAATATCTTGAACTTTGAAAAAGACTATTCGGATGCAAAAGTGGTATTATTGGAACAAAACTATCGTTCCACTAAATACATTCTGCAAGCCGCAAATGATGTTATTGGCAACAATGCCAATCGAAAAGATAAGAAGTTATGGACAGACAACCACGAGGGAGAAAAAATTTCTTACTACCGTGCTCAAAGTGAAGGCGATGAGTCTCGTTACGTTGTTTCAAAGATCCAAGAAGAAATGAAAAAAAATGGTCTGGGTTATGGGCATTTCGCTGTACTTTACCGAACAAATGCTCAATCGCGTAAAATTGAAGAAAGTCTATTGCAATCGAATATCCCGTACAAAATGGTTGGCGGTCACAAATTCTACGATCGTAAAGAAATCAAAGATGTTTTAGCTTATTTGCGCCTTATTGCAAATCCGGACGACAACATGAGTTTTGAGCGTGTTGTAAATGTACCTAAACGTGGGGTTGGTCCGGGAACGGTAGAAAAATTGAGAGCTTTTGCGAATCAATACGATTGGTCATTATTGGAAGCTGCACAAAACGTAGCTTTAACAAGTATTACAGGAAAAGCTTCTAAAGCGTTAGAAGGTTTTGGTCATATGCTGAAAGACTTGCAGAAAATGCAAGAGTACTTGCCTGTGACAGAATTGGTAGAAGAGTTATTGAAACGCAGCGGATATAAAGAATCATTAGAACTGGAAAAAAGTTTAGAGTCAGAATCTCGCTTAGAAAATATCCAAGAATTCTTATCTGTTACACAACAGTTTGAAAAGGACAATGCAGGAGGAGAAACGGATCTATTGACTTTCTTGACAGATTTGTCTCTTGTATCCGACTTGGACAACTTAGAAGCAGAAAATGGTGAAGTAACTTTAATGACGCTTCATGCAGCAAAAGGGTTAGAGTTCCCGGTTGTTTTCCTGATAGGAATGGAAGAAGGAATTTTCCCGCTTTCTCGTGCCATGATGGAAGAAAACGAACTGGAAGAAGAGCGTCGTTTAGCGTATGTAGGAATTACTAGAGCTGAACAGAAATTGTATTTAACAAATGCTTACTCTCGAGTGTTATATGGACGTACGCAAGCTAATACACCTTCACGTTTCATCCAAGAGATCAGCGATGATGTAATGGATCTGATGCACAGAGAAACGACTTCTGTTCCATTTAGAAGCAATGCACCATTTATCAATAAAGAAAAACGTGCAAGCAGTACGCCGTATCCAACTCAAGCGCCAGTTTCCAGCAAAGTAAGCAGTGGAGCAGATAAAGTTGAATGGAATGTCGGTGATAAAGCTGTGCATAAAAAATGGGGCGTAGGTACAGTAGTCAAACTTACTGGTAATGCTGATAATTTACAGTTGGATATTGCATTTCCAGCTCCAACAGGTATTAAACGTCTATTGGCAGCTTTCGCTCCAATCGAAAAGGTTTAATCGTAAGAAAAAGGGTACGACAAAGGTTACAGCCCGTCAGGTTTCTTTCTAAGGCAAGTAAAAGAGGATGGGCTGCTTTTGTTTCATGAACCAAGAGGTTACGAAATAACAAAGAAAGAAGGGGTTTATGTGACGGATAAAACAGGAAACTATTCTCCAACGAGTTTATCTTTTGAAGAGGCTACAAAGAGAGCAGAGGAATTAAGAGAAACTTTAGATCGTTACAGTCATGAATATTATGTATTGGATAAACCCACAGTAACAGATGCGGAATATGACAGTTTATATAGAGAACTTGTCAGCTTGGAAACAGCTTATCCTGAATTGATCAGTGGCGATTCTCCTACACAACGGGTTGGCGGAACAGTTCTTCCCGGATTTGAAAAAGTGACTCATGACATTCCTATGCTGAGTCTTGGTAATGCATTTGGAGAACAGGACTTATTAGACTTTGACCGTCGAGTACGAAAATTGACGGATAAAAAAGTGGAGTATATTTGTGAGCTGAAAATCGATGGTCTGGCCCTTTCTTTAAAATATGAAGAAGGGAAATTGGTACAAGCTGCTACTCGAGGTGATGGAGTAGTGGGCGAGAATGTGACTCAAAATGTTCGGACTATAAAATCCGTTCCCTTAAAACTAAAAAAACCTTATTCGATTGAAGTACGCGGTGAGTGTTATATGCCGAAAGAAGCTTTTGTAACATTGAATATGGAACGAGAAGAGAACGGGGAAGACATTTTTGCCAACCCTAGAAACGCAGCAGCTGGCGGATTAAGAAATTTGAATCCAAAAGAAACCGCGAAGCGTAATTTGAATACTTTCATGTATACTATTGCTGATTTTGGAGAACTTGATGCAGTCAGCCAGTCTGATGCGCTGGACCAATTAGATACTATTGGTATCCGAACAAATCACGAGCGCCGTGTTTATGAAACCATTGAAGAAGTATGGGCGTATGTTCAAGAGTTTCAAGAGCACCGCAGCGGTCTGCCGTATGATATTGACGGTATCGTCATCAAAGTAAATGATTTTGAAGCGCAAAAAGACATCGGGTATACGATAAAAGCTCCACGTTGGGCGATAGCGTATAAGTTTCCTGCTGAAGAAGCACATACAGTCATTCGAACAATCGAATGGACCGTTGGAAGAACAGGAGTAGTCACTCCCACTGCTATCATGGATCCTGTTCAATTAGCCGGAACGACTGTGCAAAGAGCGAGTTTACACAATGTAGATTTGATCAAAGAGCGAGACATTCGTCTATTTGATACTGTGGTAGTCCATAAAGCGGGAGACATCATACCTGAAGTGACGCGAGTGGTACAAGATTTGCGTCCTGAAGACAGCGTTCCATATGAATTTCCGACCCATTGTCCGGCCTGCGACAGCGAGTTGGTGCATTTAGATGAAGAAGTGGCATTGCGCTGCATCAATCCAAAATGTCCTGCACAAATCATTGAAGGGTTGACTCATTTTGTATCCCGTAATGCCATGAACATTGATGGATTAGGAAATAAAGTCATTATTCAAATGTATGAAAAAGAATTGGTAAAAGATGTAGCGGATTTGTACAGTTTAACGTATGATCAACTAGTCACTTTAGATAAGATCAAAGATAAGTCTGCAAACAATTTGTTGAATGCTATTGATGCAAGCCGCAGTAATTCATTAGAACGGTTGATTTTCGGATTGGGTATTCGCAATGTAGGTGTAAATGCAGCGAAATTACTAGCAGAAGAATTTGAAACCATCGAAAAGCTGCAACAAGCAAAAGCTGAAGATATCACAGCTATTGAAGGCATTGGTAAGATCATTGCGGAGAGTGTAGTAGCATTTTTCGAGCTTCCGGAAGTGGCCGAGTTGATCAATGAGCTTAGAGCAAAAGACATCAACTTGAAGTATCTTGGAAAGAAAAAAGAAGTGGCAGAAGAAAGTGATTCATATTTCAATGGAAAAACAATTGTCTTGACCGGAAAATTAACTCACTTTACGCGTGAAGAAGCTAAAGAACGAATTGAGAATCTGGGCGGAAAAGTAACTGGAAGTGTGTCTAAAAAAACGGACTTTCTAGTTGCCGGAGAAGATGCAGGAAGCAAATTGACAAAAGCGCAAAGTTTAGAGATTCCCGTTTGGAACGAGGATCAATTGTTGGAAACATTAGAAGGAGAGGAATAAGAGTTTGAAAAGCAAACTACTCATGTTACTTGCAGGAAGTGTATTGTTCTTTACTGCATGTGCAGCTCCTGAGGAAGAAAACGCAGGAGAAACAACGACGCACGGTTCAGAAACTGAATTGGCGGCAGAAGAGGCTACGAGTACTTCACGTCAATTATCTGATGAATATTATCGTTCGCTGATTACCGATGGTCAATATCAAACTAGTGCAAACAGAGGCGCCACATTAGGAACAAATTCGAATTACAACTTAAAAGCATTTGAAACGGGATTGTTGGAAATCTCTCAAGAACATTTTTCGACCGATAATCATCTGATACAAGAAGGTCAATATCTGGACAGCAGCACAGTCAACAAATGGCTTGAACGTTATAGATCTGAAGGAAAAGGATTCAATCAGTATGGGGATCCTATTACAGTGGACGAAAGCAGCCAAAACCTTGAAGGATTGAATCCTCAACACAATGGGAGCAAAGAGCCGGACGAACGGACACCCATTTTTCTAGAGTCTATTTTGGAACAAAATTACGTTACTGAAACAGAGAATGGGTACAAACTGTCTGGAATCAGTATAGGATTGGCAATGAATACTGTTGATTATTACCAGAAGAAACAATTTGATGCAACGTTTGAAACGAAGATCAGCGAAGAAGAATTGATTCAACAAGGGAAAGAGATGGCGGATAAAATCATTGAGCGTATGCGCCAAATTGAAGGATTGGAAGAAATTCCAATCGTTGTAGGGATCTTTAAACAAACTCCGCAAGACAGTTTAGCTGGAGGTTCATATGTAGCGGAAGGTGTCAGCGAAAACGGCAGTAATTCAGTCGGCGGATGGACTAATCTGTCTGTTAAAAAGTTGGTCTTTCCATTGCAAGGAGGCGAAAGTACGGAGTTGAACAGCTTCCAAAACTTCAAATCAGAAGTGGAAAGTTTCTTCCCGAACTTAAGCGGCGTTACTGCAGAAGCAACGTATATTGACGATACATTGGTCAAAATGAAAGTTGATATAGTGACTCAATTTTATGGAGAAACAGAAGTGATTGCATTCACACAACACGTTTACGATCAAGCAGTGAAATTTTTACCGCCAAATATCCCCATCGAAATCAGTATTTCATCCATGAAAGGGATGGAAGCTTTCCTGGCAAGAGAGACGGGAGAAAATCAATTTTACAGTCATGTCTTTGATTAAAGCATTTACCGTTAAATCAAAATGAATGATTCCGTTTAAAGTGAGAACAAGAACCGAGTATCTTCTGGTTCACTGTTCTCACTTTTTTTATTTTGTGATTAAAAAGAAAAAATTCTATATGTGTTCTTTAAATGTGCGCTTCTAAAGAATTCTCCTTGCTGAATCAAAGAATTCATAGAGTCTGTACCCGGTTTGTGATATTATAGGAAGGAAGTTTTAAATCTGTGAACTTTTAGAAAGTGAGTGAAATAGCAAATGGTTGTAACTGAAGAAGATATCAAACACGTTGCAAAATTAGCAAAGTTGGAGATAACCGAAGATGAACTCGGAAAATTTACTGAACAAATGGATAAAATTATCGCTATGGTTGAGCAATTAAGTGAGTTGGATACAGAAGATGTGCCTGTGACAACGCATGGTATGGCAACTTCAAGCGTTATGCGTGAAGATAAAGCAGTACCTGGAACAGACCGCGACAAATTATTTGAAAATGTAAAACGCCATGAAAATGGATTAGTGAAAGTACCTGCAATGATAGATAATTCGGAAGGAGATGCATAAGATGAGTTTGTTGGATCATACATTAGAAGAACTGCATACTATGCTGGTAAACAAAGAAACAACAGCAGAAAAAATCATGACTGCAGTTTATGCCCGCATCTCTGAGACGGAAGATCAAGTGGGCTCATTTATTACCTTAACTGAAGAGGAAGCTTTAATAAAAGCACGCGAGATGGACGAAGCTGGAATTGATCCAGAGAATATCTTAGCTGGATTGCCGATTGGGATCAAAGACAACATCGTTACAGAAGGAACTCTGACAACGGCTGCAAGTCGTATGTTGGAAGACTTTGTGCCGATCTATGATGCTACAGTTACAGAAAAAGTAAAAGAGTCTGGCATGATCTCAGTTGGAAAACTGAACATGGATGAATTTGCAATGGGCGGAAGTACAGAAAACTCTTACTTCAAATTAACACGCAACCCTTGGAATCTAGATAAAGTACCTGGTGGATCTTCAGGCGGTTCAGCGGCAGCAGTTGCTGCAGGACAAGTTCCAGTTTCTTTAGGAACAGATACAGGCGGGTCGATCCGCGAACCTGCAGCCTTTACCGGTGTAGTAGGTATGAAGCCGACTTATGGACGAGTGTCTCGTTTTGGTTTGATTGCTTTTGGTTCAAGTTTAGATCAAATTGGACCTTTTACACGTAATGTAAAAGACAACGCGATTGCATTGAATGCTATCAGTGGTCATGACCCTAAAGATGCTATGTCTCATACTGAAGAAGTGCCTGATTTTACAGAAGGCATTACAGATGGCGTTAAAGGAATGAAAATCGGTGTGCCGAAAGAGTACATGCAAGAAGGCGGACTTCAAGACGGCGTAAAAGAAGCTGTTTTAGAAGCTATCGAAACGTATAAGAAATTAGGTGCAATCGTTGAAACGGTTAGTTTGCCGCATTCTAAATATGGAATTCCTGCTTACTACATCATTTCTTCTTCGGAAGCTTCTTCGAACTTGCAACGTTTTGACGGAGTACGTTATGGTTACCGAGCTAAAGATGTAGAATCTTTAGAGGAATTGTATGTTAAAACACGTACAGAAGGTTTTGGATCAGAAGTTAAGCGTCGTATCATGTTAGGTACGTTCTCATTAAGTTCTGGATTCTATGATGCTCATTTTAAACAAGCTTCAAAAGCTCGTACGTTGATCCGTAGAGACTTTGAAAATGTGTTCGAAGAGTACGACTTGATTTTAGGACCTACTACAACAACAACTGCTTATGGTATCGGTGAACAAATCGATGATCCAATCGCAATGTATCTATCAGATATTCTAACAGTACCGGTAAACTTAGCTGGAGTTCCTGCAATTTCAATTCCTTGTGGATTTTCAGACGGCATGCCTGTTGGATTGCAATTGATCGGAAAACATTTCGATGAAAAAACAATCTACCAAGCAGCATATGCATTTGAACAAGCAACAGAATTCCACAAAGCAAGACCAAATTTGTAGGAGGAGAGACGAAACATGAATTTTGAAACAGTAATCGGACTAGAGGTCCACGTAGAATTAAAAACAGACTCTAAAATGTTCTCACCATCTCCAGCACATTTTGGAGCTGAACCGAATACCAACACAAACGTTATCGACTGGGGATACCCAGGTGTTTTACCAACAATCAATAAAGGCGCTGTAGATTTCGGTATCCGTGCTGCATTAGCCTTGAATTGTGAAATCTCACAAGATACAAAATTTGACCGTAAAAACTACTTCTATCCAGATAATCCAAAAGCTTACCAAATTTCTCAATTTGATAAACCGATTGGACACGATGGATGGATCGAGATCGAAGTCGAAGGCAAAAAGAAAAAAATCCGTATTGAACGCGTTCATTTAGAAGAAGATGCTGGGAAAAACACTCACGGCACAGACGGTTATTCTTATGTTGACTTGAACCGTCAAGGAACGCCTTTGATCGAGATTGTATCTGAAGCAGATATGCGTTCGCCGGAAGAAGCTTATGCTTATCTTGAGGCATTGAAACAAATCGTTCAATACACAGGTGTAAGTGATGTTAAAATGGAAGAGGGATCAATGCGTTGTGACGCAAACATTTCTATTCGTCCATTCGGTCAAGATGAATTTGGAACAAAAACGGAATTGAAAAACTTAAACTCGTTCAACTTTGTGCGCAGAGGATTAGCATTTGAAGAAAAACGCCAAGAAAAAGTATTGCTTGCTGGCGGCGTTATTCAACAAGAAACCAGACGTTATGATGAAACAACAGGTGAAACGATATTGATGCGTGTGAAAGAGGGTTCTAGTGACTACCGTTATTTCCCAGAACCAGATCTTCCAAACATATACATTGAAGACGAGTGGATCGAAACGGTAAGAGAAACGATTCCTGAAATGCCTAAAGAGCGTCGTTTACGTTATGTAAAAGACTTTGGCTTATCTGATTATGATGCTGGGCAATTAACAGCAACTAAAGAAATGTCCGATTTCTTTGAAGGAACGATTGCTAATCAAGCGGATGCAAAACAAGCAGCCAACTGGTTGATGGGTGAAGTATCAGCTTACTTGAACAGTGAAAAATTAGAATTACACGATACGAAATTGACGCCTGAGAACTTAGCAGGAATGATCAATTTGATCGCAGATGGAACAATCAGTTCAAAAATCGCGAAAAAAGTTTTCCGTGAATTGATTCAAAATGGCGGAGATGCCAATGAAGTTGTAGAAGCAAATGGCTGGGTACAATTAAGTGATCCATCTAAATTGTTGCCGATCATCAATGATATTTTAGACAACAATGCGCAATCCATTGAAGATTTCAAAAATGGAAAAGACCGTGCGATCGGGTTCCTCGTTGGTCAAATCATGAAAGCTACTAAAGGACAAGCAAACCCTGGTGTAGTCAATAAATTGTTGAACGAAGAATTGAGCAAACGGTAATTTTGGAAAGAAGGTAAAACAGATGCGTGCGAGAATTATTTATAATCCAACATCTGGGCGCGAATTGCTGAAGAAAAATTTAGTAGACATCTTGAGTGTGTATGAAAGTGCTGGTTATGAGACCAGTGCTTTTGCTACAACGCCTGAGCCCTTTTCAGCTCGGAATGAAGCGGAAAGAGCTGCAAGAGCGGGTTTTGATTTGATTGTGGCTGCTGGAGGGGACGGAACGATCAATGAGGTCGTGAACGGATTAGCCGGTCTAGAAAAAAGACCTAAAATGGCGATCATCCCTGCAGGAACGACAAATGATTATGCTAGAGCATTGCATATCCCAAGAAATGATTTGATTGCTGCAGCAAAAATCATCGAGAAAAATCAAACCATCCATATGGACATTGGACAATCAATCACACAAAAACAAATGTCTTACTTTATCAACATTGGTGCGGCAGGCTATTTGACGGAGTTAACCTATGAAGTTCCGTCTCAATTAAAATCCGTTTTTGGCTACTTAGCTTACTTTGTTAAGGGTGCGGAAATGTTGCCACGTGTCAAAGCGGTTCCTATGCGAATCGAATACGATGATGGAGTTTTTGAAGAAAGTGCCTCTATGTTTTTCGTCGCTTTGACGAATTCCGTCGGTGGTTTTGAGCAGCTGGCTCCAGACGCCAGGTTAGACGATGGCAAGTTCACTCTGATCATTGTTAAAACGGCCAATTTGTTGGAAATCCTCCGTTTGATTGCTAAGCTCTTAAACGGAGCTAGACACATATCGAGTCCGAATGTTGTCTATGTAAAAACCAATAAAATCAAAGCACAAACAACGGATTCTACTCCATTAATGATCAATTTAGATGGAGAGTACGGCGGAGATTCGCCTGTTGAATTTATCAACTTGAAACAACACATTGAAATGTATGCAGATGTTGATTTGATTCCTTATGATGTAGAGGAAAAAGATGAATTTGCAGATGATGTGGAAGAAGCCTTCTTGAGACAAGTAGAAGAATTAACAGGAGAATTACCAGAAAACGAGCAAGAAAACAACGAATTGAAGAATTCTTATACAAATGATTCAGACGAATTGTAGAAAACAGGAAATCAACCGGCCGTTGCACATAAAAGAATAATCGCCCCAAAAATGTCCAGCATGTTTTTGAGTGGAAGGAGAATAAGGAATTGAAAAAAGATCAAACTATTCCAGTAAATAAAAATGAACAGCATACGGTTACTATCGAAGATTTAACATTTGAAGGTATGGGTGTTGCTAAAATAAATGGGTATCCATTATTTATAGAAGACGCTTTACCAGGTGAAAAAGCAGAGGTCAAAATCCACAAAACAGGTAAGACTTATGGTTACGCAAAAGTGATGAATCGTTTAAATTCAAGCAAAGATCGTGTTCCTTTGAAAAACAGAAGCTATACACGTGCAGGTATCGCACCTTTGCAACATATGTCTTATGCTGCTCAGTTAGCTTTTAAAAAGAAACAAGTGGCGAATGTTATGCAACGTATTGCAAGAATGCCTGAAGTTCCAGTACTAGATACGATGGGAATGGAAGAGCCATGGGGATACCGCAATAAAGCACAGGTTCCAGTGCGTAAAGTTGAAGGATTGTTGACAACCGGATTTTTCCGTAAAAATAGTCATGACTTGATCCCTATGGAAGATTTTTATATTCAAGATCCAAAAATCGACGAAGCGATTATCGCTGTTCGAGATATTATGCGTGAATACGGAGTAAAACCATATAACGAGAAAGACAATACTGGTAACTTGCGTCATATCGTTGTGCGCAGAGGATATCATACTGGGGAAATGATGATTGTATTGGTTACACGTACAGCTAAATTGTTCCCAACAAGTAAAATCATCCCTGCTATCCAAGAAGCTTTACCAGAAGTTGTCAGCATTGTTCAAAATGTCAATCCAAGAGGAACTAACGTTATCTTAGGAGAAGAAGCAATCGTATTGTATGGTGAAGACAAATATAGAGATGAATTAATGGGAAATACATTTGAAATTTCACATCGTTCATTCTATCAAGTCAACCCATTACAAACGGAAAAACTGTATCAAACAGTTTTAGATTTTGCTGCAATGACAGGCGAAGAAACAGTTATCGATGCTTACTGTGGTATCGGAACGATTACTCTTGCTTTGGCGAAAAAAGCGAAAGAAGTTTACGGAATCGAGATCGTTGAAATGGCAGTTGAAGATGCTAAAAGAAATGCTGCATTAAACGGTGTTGAAAACGTCACTTACCAACTTGGAGCTGCTGAAGAAGTCATGCTTAAGTGGGCTGAGGAAGAACGTACAGCAGATCTATTAGTCGTTGATCCGCCTCGTAAAGGACTGGAAGGACAATTTATCGATGCTGTATTAGAAATGAAACCATCAAAAATGGTTTATGTCAGCTGCAACCCGGCTACATTAGCTCGTGACTTAGCCTTATTGGCAGAGGGCGGCTACAATGTGGAGAAAATCCAACCAGTAGATTTGTTCCCGCAAACAAACCATGTGGAGTGTGTTGCCTTGATGTCTAGGGTGGAGAAATAGGGTTATTCAAAACACTGATAAATAAAGTATTTTCAAGATTGGAGGATTTTCTGCCTAACATCTGGCGGTACCTTTTATTTAGGGTTGTACAATATATGACGTTGGTGAGTGAAAACTTGCTAACGTCTTTTCTATAGAAAAAATAGAAAACAAGTGAGTTCTCCTGTAGAAATAAAGTCACCATAACCAATTCAAAGGAGAGAACTCACTTGCCTACATCAAATGATATGCGAAAAATACTCGATATTCAAGATAAAAATATTGTTTTTGAAGATAATTGCGTAGAATATACGCGATTCAAAGGCAGAAAATGTAAAATGATTAAAGGACGTTTGACGTACATTCCTCAGGAATGTATAAAGTGCCAGATACCAAATGAACAGTATACAGTCTATGCCAACGGAACTCAGATCTCACGCATCACTTTACCAATGAGTGGAGTGCATCCTACTTATTTAGTGCTTAAAAAGCAACGATTCAAATGTAAAAATTGTGGGGCGTCTTTCACTGCAAAAACACCTGTCGTAAAAGAAAATTGTTTTATCTCCAACTATGTAAAAGCGCAAATTTTAGATAAATCATCTATGGCTCAATCGATTAAAGACATTTCTGTCCAAACGTGTGTTTCTTCAGCGACTGCTCAACGGATGATGAATGAGCAGGCTAAACGGTACCAATCAACGGATACTTGGTTGCCTAAACACCTTTCTTTTGATGAGTTTAAGTACGCCAAAGGAACCCTGGCTTTTGAATACATAGATGCTAAAGAAGGGAAAATTCTAGATATTTTGCCTTCCAGAGACAGCCGAACGATAAAAAATCATTTCATTTCCTGTTATAGCCTAAAAAGTAGAAGTATAGTAGAAACGATCACGGTCGATATGAATGCTGGTTATGTCAATCTCATTCCTACTCTCTTTCCAAATGCCAAAATTATCATTGATCGTTTCCATATCGTTCAATTGATCAATCGTTCCTTGAACCGTACCCGAATAACGATTATGAATCGACTACACACCTCAGATGGAGAAGACATGAAAAAAACCGTCGGTTGAAACGGTTCTGGAAAAAGATTCTAAAGAAAGAATCTGAATTATCTTATACGACCTATCACTACTACACTATGTTTGGCTTACGTCTAGAATCAGCGCTCATAGATGAGTTGTTAAGCTATGATGCCACATTGAAGGAAACGTATGAGGTTTATCAAGCGATTCTCAAAGCGATAGATAAAAATGAGTATGATGAGCTAGTGGATCTGTTAAAGAACGACTATCCATTGATTTCACAAGCTATGAAGACGAGTTTAAAAACCTTGAGAAAAATCTCAAACACATTAAAAATACATTTATTTATCCTTATTCCAATGGAAAAATTGAAGGAATCAATAATAAAATCAAAGTCCTTAACCGGGTAGCCTATGGCTACGGGAACTTCACAAACTATAAAAATCGTATTCTTCTACACTTCAATCAAAAACCACAACATGAACAAAACGAAAAAACACTTTCCACGGCAGCCTAAAAGTTGCCTTGAAAAGTGTTCGAATCTTTAAATTAAATAGGGACTAAAATTCTCCACCAACGTCATTTGACAAAGAACCACGATATTCTAACAGCGGCAGGTAAATCAAAATGGAGGCCAGAAACGCTGAAAAAAAATACTACAAAATGAAAAGTACATCGGTGATGCCCTTCTACAAAAAACATATACGGTTGATTTCCTTTCTAAAAAGCGAGTCAAGAATAACGGCATCGTTCCCCAGTATTATGTAGAAAACAGCCATGAGCCTATCATTCCACGCGACCTTTTTATGCAGGTTCAAGAAGAGATGGTTCGAAGAGCAAATCTTCGGGGCGGCAAAGGCGGTAAAAAGAGAGTCTATAGCGGCAAGTATGCTTTATCGAGTATTGTTTACTGCGGTCATTGCGGCGATATTTACCGACGAGTACACTGGAATAACCGAGGTTACAAGTCTATTGTTTGGAGATGCGTCAGCCGTTGGGAGGAAAAAGGGTCTGAATGTACGGCCTCTACCATAAACGAGGAAATATTACAGACAGCAGTGGTCAAGGCTATTAACGAACTTTTGGCTAACAAAGAACCCTTCCTCTCAACGTTACAGAAAAATATAGCCACCGTACTTAATGAAGAAAATGATAATGCCACCGTTGATATTGATGGCAAATTGGAAGAATTGCAACAACAGCTTCTAATCCAAGCAAAGTCCAAGAATGACTATGAAGATGTGGCTGATGAAATTTATCGGCTTCGTGAATTGAAGCAAAATGCACTAGTTGAAAATGCAGAGCGAGAAGGAAAAAGGCAACGAATCGCTGAAATGACTGATTTCTTGAATGAACAATCCTGTGAGTTGGAGGAATATGATGAACAGTTAGTAAAGCGACTTATTGAGAAAGTAACGATATATGAAGATAAGCTCACCGTTGAATTCAAGTCTGGGATTGAGATTGACGAAGAGATATAGAATATTAACCGCCAATTAGGGCTAGCACCCTTTGGCGGTTAATATTGGATTTTTTTAATTTTAAAGTGTCAATGATAAATGAAAATGTCCCGATTTTATTCAAATTTGAGTTAGGTTCACTGTCATTATTTCGTTGATCCTATTCCTGGCAAAACTACCGCGCTACGCTTGGTAAAGTTGATTCAGGAAATGGCTTCGAAAACCACGAAGCCATTTTCTGAATCAACTGAAATTAGCGTTCTAAATCTATTTTCTAGTTAAAAACTTGTATTCATGTTCTAGAATTGGTTTTCAGAGCTTCCTTTTGGTTTTTCTTCCGAAGATAGCGATCATAAGATGCTTTTTTCCAAGGATGGCTCATTGGAGGGATATGCACCTGCATCTTTTTACGTTCGATTGGCTTATCGAATTCTTTTGAAACTTTTTCGTGAAGCGGAATTTCTTTTAACATGAAAAGTGAATCCTGATGACTAGCATACAGTTGATTTTCTTTAGTATGAATAATCATTAACTTCGTTTTTGGGGCCAATAAGACGTGCTGATTTTGATTATATAAATGATATAACTTGTTCTGATATTTGAGTGCGTGTCCCTTCTGGACAACTCGGTGTGAAAAGCGAGCCAGTATATAATCTAAATGGATATCTTTTGGTAGCTTTTCAAAAACACTTTTGGTATCGTTTAGCTGTAAAGCAAATTTGGCGTTATATGTAGGAATATAATGTTTCAAAAATTGGTTTGCTTCTTCAATGGATTGGATATTTTTTAAGGCCATTTCATTTAGGAGACGATCTTGGAGGGTATTCCATAATCGTTCAATTCTTCCTTTTGCTTGAGGAATACTTGTTGTGGTTAACTCTATTCCCAAGTTATGGCAGGCATATCCATATTGTGTAAAAGTGTCCTTCTCTTCTGAAGGGCTCTTTTCTTGTTTATAGTGAAAGATGGTTCGATTATCCGTCAAAATATTATACGGAATACCGTAGGTAGTCAGACACTGATGTGTTACTTCGTAATAGGCATCTAATGTTTCTTCTTTATCAAAGTAAGCCCCAACCACGATTCCAGTGGCGTCATCTATAGCAGCGTGGAGATGCGCATATTTTCCGTTTTGAAACCAATCGTGTCTTGAAGCGTCCATTTGAAGCTGTTCACCTTTATATTTCTTTCGTGAGCGGCTAGGATGAGCTTTCACAGGATCTACGTATTCTAATTCATTTAAAACTTGGCTCTCTTTCTTTGTTAGTAGTTGGTCAGACCGTTCTTTCTCTTTTAATTCTTTGCGCTTCGTTCGTTGTGTTTTTTTAGAAGCACGAGGAGAAAGAATATGTTTTTGATATAATAAATTGCGAACGGTCGTATAAGAGACGGTTACTTGTTCTTCCTCCTGCAGTTTTTCTGTAAAATGGAACAAATTAAAACCATCATATTTCTTTCTGTAGAGTCGAATAATCTTTTGTTGGGTTTCTTTTGACAACGTTGTAGCGGGAGTTCGTCCCTTGTTCCCATGCTTAAAACCTTTTTTTCCTTGCGTTTTATAGCGATTAACCAATCGGTTAATCTGCCTACGGGATAAATCTAGTTCAATCTCTGCCCGCTCCTTTGAACACTGACCATTACATACTTTTTTTATGACTTCATATTTTTTGTTTTCAAACATAGTTAATTCTGCTCCCATTCTATCTCTCCAATCCAATAAGATTAGAGTAACGTAGTTATGGGACATTTTCATTTGTTATTTATTAAGACATTATCATTTGTTAATGACATTAATATTGGATTTTTTTAATTTTAAAGTTGCTTAAAACGACTTGTTGTGTTAAAATATACGCTGATACAAATAAGGATTTAGGAGGAACCGAAACTATGACAGCCTCAATGCGTTTAAGATAAGCTGGCAATAAAAAAAGCAGAATCTATCCCCGATGATAGGCTTTTTTGTTGTGCTTATTTATACGATATTGAGCATTCATTAGTTACGGTGAGGATGTAGGTCATTTAACTATACCTTTATTTAACTATGTCTTTATTATGAATGTTTCCATATTGTATGTATGCAGACCAAAAGCCACATTGTGGATTTAGGCCTGCATTTTTTATTGCCTAGAATGCTATTCAAAATAGAAATTCAAGCAAAATAATATGCAGGAGATAATATAAATGGAAAAATACAACAATTGGAAACTTAAGTTTTATACAATATGGGCAGGGCAGGCAGTATCATTAATCACTAGTGCCATCCTGCAAATGGCGATTATTTTTTACCTTACAGAAAAAACAGGATCTGCGATGGTCTTGTCTATGGCTTCACTTGTAGGTTTTTTACCCTATGCGGTCTTTGGACCAGCCATTGGTGTATTAGTGGATCGTCATGATAGGAAGAAGATAATGATTGGTGCTGATTTAATTATCGCAGCAGCTGGGGCCGTGCTAGCTATTGTTGCATTGTATATGGAGTTACCTATCTGGATGGTTATGGTAGTATTGTTTATCCGTAGCATTGGAACAGCTTTTCATACCCCGGCTCTCAATGCGGTTACTCCACTTTTAGTACCAGAAGAACAGCTTACGAAATGTGCAGGCTATAGTCAGTCTTTGCAGTCTATAAGCTATATTGTTAGTCCGGCGCTTGCAGCATTGTTATATTCTGTTTGGGAATTAAATGCTATTATTGCCATCGATGTATTGGGTGCTGTGATTGCGTCTATTACGGTAGCAATTGTACGTATTCCTAAGCTTGGCGATCAAGTGCAAAGTTTAAAACCAAATTTCATAAAAGAAATGAAAGATGGAATTGTCGTACTGAAACAAAACAAAGGATTATTTGCCTTATTACTTTTAGGCACACTATATACATTTGTTTATATGCCAATTAATGCACTATACCCTTTATTCAGTATGGAATATTTTAATGGGACACCGATGCATATTTCTATCACCGAAATTGCGTTTGCCTCTGGTATGCTGGCAGGAGGCTTGATATTAGGAAGATTGGGAAGTTACGAAAAGCGTGTACTATTAATAACGGGTTCATTTTTTATGATGGGAGCTAGTTTAGCCATTGCAGGATTACTTCCTTCAAATGGATTTGTAATGTTTGTAGTCTGCTGTGCAATAATGGGGCTTTCGGTGCCATTTTATAGCGGTGTGCAAACAGCTCTTTTTCAGGAGAAAATTAAGCCTGAATATTTAGGACGTATATTTTCTTTGACCGGAAGTATTATGTCATTCGCTATGCCGCTTGGCTTAATCCTTTCTGGGTTTTTTGCTGATAGAATCGGTGTAAATCATTGGTTTTTACTATCAGGTATTTTAATTATTGGCGTTGCTATCGTTTGCCCGATGATGACCGAGATTAGAAAATTAGATTTAAAACAAAATTCATAGGAGGGACATATTTATGTATTTAATTTTCATGTAATTCTTCCTGCTTAAATCGTAGGGTTTTCCCTGCGTACAAGCAAATGAAAACATGCGATTATAGACAGGAGGAAAATGTTATGGAATTGATATTAAAAGCAAAAGACATTCGTGTGGAATTTAAAGGACGCGATGTTTTAGATATAGACGATATAGAAGTATATGATTATGACCGTATTGGTTTAGTAGGAGCAAATGGTGCAGGAAAAAGCACTTTATTTAAGGTGATTTTAGGAGAATTAACTCCTCCAGGATGTAAAATGAATCGTCTAGGTGAACTTGCCTATATCCCTCAGTTGGACAAGGTAACCTTGCAAGAGGAAAAAGATTTTGGACTTGTAGGCAAGCTTGGTGTTAATCAATTAGATATTCAGACCATGAGCGGCGGTGAAGAAACAAGGCTTAAAATAGCACAAGCTTTATCGGCACAGGTTCATGGTATTTTAGCGGATGAACCTACCAGTCATTTAGACCGTGAAGGAATTGATTTTCTAATCGGACAGCTAAAATATTTTATAGGTGCACTGTTAGTTATTAGCCATGACCGCTATTTTCTTGATGAGGTAGTAGATAAAATATGGGAACTGAAAGATGGCAAAATCACTGAGTATTGGGGAAACTATTCTGATTATCTTCGCCAAAAAGAGGAAGAACGCAAGATCCAGTCTGCAGAATACGAACAATTTATTGCGGAACGTGCCCGATTGGAAAGGGCTGCGGAGGAAAAGCGAAAGCAGGCCCGTAAAATAGAAAAAAAGGCAAAAGGTGCTTCAAAGAAAAAAAGTACTGAAGGCGGAGGGCGTTTAGCTCATCAAAAATCAATGGGAAGTAAGGAAAAAAAGATGCATAATGCCGCTAAGTCCCTAGAACATAGGATTGCGGCCTTAGGAAAAGTAGAAGCCCCAGAAGACATTCGTAGGATTCGTTTCAGGCAAAGTAAAGCATTGGAGCTCCACAATCCATATCCTATTGCTGGTACGGAAATTAATAAAATATTTGGAGATAAGGTATTGTTTGAAAATGTATCTTTTCAAATTCCGCTTGGAGCAAAAGTGGCATTAACTGGTAGTAATGGAACCGGAAAAACAACTTTAATCCAAATGATCTTAAACCATGAAGATGGAATTTCTATTTCACCTAAGGCAAAAATAAGTTACTTTGCACAAAATGGTTACAAGTACAACAGTAATCAGAATGTCCTAGAGTTTATGCAGGAGGATTGTGATTACAATGTATCGGAAATTCGTTCAGTGCTAGCATCCATGGGGGTGAAACAGAATGATATTGGAAAAAGCTTATCTGTTTTAAGCGGCGGAGAAATTATTAAATTATTGCTAGCTAAAATGCTTATGGGTAGATATAACATCTTACTAATGGATGAACCGAGCAACTTCCTTGACATACCAAGCTTAGAGGCTTTGGAAATACTAATGAAGGAGTATGCCGGAACTATAGTATTTATCACCCATGACAATCGGCTACTTGATAATGTGGCTAATGTGATTTATGAAATCAAAGATAAGAAATTAAACTTAGTCCGATAATTATTTTACTTTTCTTATTTGACAGATCGTAAGTAGGGCAGTGAAAAAGATTATGGATTTTATCTAAGCGCTAAGTAGTTTAGATCACTAATCGGGGAAAATAAGGCCTTCAAGATGAATTCTGAAGGCCCCCTTTCCATATAAATATACGTAAAGCATAAGGAACATATGGCAAAAAAGGTGTTTCTCAACATGAGATATAGCTTTTGATATTGAAAGGAGTGATTCAGTATGATAGATAATATTATTCAATCAGTGACAGAAAAATTATCCTCTTTGCCTTATATAGAAGGCATCGTATTAGGGGGTTCTCGTGCAAGAGGCACCCATACAGAGGATTCTGATATAGATTTCGGAATCTATTACAATTCAGAGTTATTTGACATTACAGTAATTAATCAACTTGCTACAGAGTTGGATGATGAGAATAGAAGCAACCTTATTGTACCTCCCGGAGCATGGGGTGATTGGATTAATGGCGGCGGATGGTTAGTCATAAACGGATATCATGTGGACTTAATTTTACGTGATATTAAACGGGTGGAACAAATAATCAAAGATACGGAGCAAGGAATTGTTACTGCCAATTATCAGACGGGGCATCCCCATGGTTATATAAGTGCTATGTATCGTGGAGAATTGGCAATCAGCAAAGTACTTTATAACAAAAATAGCGGGTTTAATGAATTGAAGAAAAAAGCAGAGATTTACCCTGCTGCTCTAAAAAAGAGCTTAATAAACTTTTTTATATTTGAAGCTGAGTTCTCTTTAATGTTTGTAAAAGCAAATGCAGGAACAGACGATAAATATTATATTGCAGGCCATGTTTTTCGTATTATTTCATGCTTAAATCAAGTACTATTTGCATGTAATAATGCTTATTGCATTAACGAAAAGAAAGCTGTCAAACTGATTGAAACTTTTGAACATAAACCTAGAAAATATGCACAAAAGGTTAATCGTATTTTTGAAGTACTCAGTCTTTCCCTTAATGAATGTTACGAAATGACTGAGAATCTTTATAATGAAGTGAAACAAATTGTATAGGAAATAAATAACTTTTGAGACGAGGAGAATTCATATGAAAGAAAACAAATATGATGATAATATATTTTTTCAAAAATACAGTCAAATGAGTCGCTCACAGCAGGGGCTGGCCGGTGCAGGAGAATGGGAAACATTGAAAAAGCTGCTGCCAGATTTTAAAGAAAAGCGTGTGCTTGATTTAGGATGCGGCTATGGATGGCACTGTATATATGCAATGGAAAATGGTGCTTCTTCTGTTGTAGGTGTTGATATTTCTCGTAAAATGCTCGAAGTAGCAAAAGAAAAAACGCAATTTCCAGAGATTGAATATGAATGCTGTGCCATAGAAGATGTGGATTTTCCCGAGGAGAGCTTTGATGTAATACTAAGTTCTCTTGCGTTTCACTATGTTTCAGATTATGAGTATTTAATAAAAAAGATATCTAGAATGCTGAAAGTTGGCGGTAATTTAGTTTTTACAGTTGAACATCCTGTTTTTACCGCTTATGGAACACAAGATTGGTACTATGACGAAAAAGGAGAGATACTGCATTTTCCGTTGGATAATTATTATTATGAGGGAAAACGAACAGCTGTGTTTTTGGGAGAAAAAGTTACAAAATATCATAGAACACTGACCACATATCTAAATGCACTGCTTTTAAATGGTTTTATAATAAATCAGATTGTGGAGCCACAGCCGCCAGAGAACATGATGGATATTCCGGAGATGCAGGATGAAATGCGCCGTCCCATGATGCTGATTGTATCAGCTAGTAAAAAACAAGAATAGAAAATATTGAAGATATAAACGAGGAGTATGTAAATGAGAACAGAACAGGAAATAATGGATACAATACTTTCCGTAGCAAAAAGTGACGATCGTATTAGGATTATGACCCTCGAGGGGTCACGCACAAATATTAATATACCTAAAGATGAATTTCAGGATTATGATACCACATATTTTGTGACGGATATGAAATCACTTCTATCTAGTGATGATTGGCTTAGTCAATTTGGGAATATCATAATGATGCAAAAGCCAGAGAGTATGGAGCTTTTTCCACCTGAAGAAAAAGGGTACTCATATCTTATGCTTTTTGATGATTATAATAAAATTGATCTTACATTATTGCCGCTAGAAGATTTGGATGATTATTTAAATGGTGATAAATTGATAAAGGTTCTGATTGATAAAGATTGTAGAATTAAAAGGGACATAGTTCCGACTGATATAGATTATCATGTAAGAAAGCCAAGTGCACGGGAGTATGATGATTGCTGCAATGAATTTTGGCATGTAACACCTTATGTTGTTAAAGGATTGTGCCGCAAAGAGATACTGTTTGCAATCGATCATCTGAACCAGATTCTACGGTTTGAATTACTTAGAATGATGTCATGGAAGGTTGGAATAGAAACAGGATTTACATTGAGTGTCGGCAAGAATTATAAATTTTTAGATAAGTATATACCGGAAGATTTATGGAATAGATTGCTATCTACGTATCGTATGGATTCCTATGAAAATGTTTGGAAGTCATTATTTATATGCCACCAAATGTTCAGGGAAGTGTCCAAAGAGGTAGCAGAACTACTCAACTATAGATATCCGGAATATGATAAAAATGTAACAAGGTATACAAAGGATATGTATAAAAAATATGTAGAAAACGATTATTTTTAAGATTAGTAAAATAAAAATTTGATTTTTACTAATAACAATAAGCTAATCATTGGGGGTGAGCATATGACAACCTGGACAAATTGCATTCCAAAGCCTGTACTGGATAAAATAAATGCCTCTGGTAAAACAGGGGTAGAATGGATTGAAAGGTTAGATCATCTCATATACACATTAGAGAAAAGATGGAAGATTGAAGTGATAAAAGTCCTTGAAGGTGGCACCCATGCCTTTATTGGAGAAGCAATTACCCAAAGTAATAAAAGGGTAATATTAAAACTTTCAATGCCTGAGATGATAGGTGAAACTGAATTCGAGAATGAAATTAAAGCTCTTGAATTGGCAGATGTAAATGGCTATGTTCAATTACTTCAGTATGATTTAAGCAGTGGCGCAGCATTATTGGAACAACTCGGTAAACCGCTTAAGATCCTAAATTTACCAGTCGATAATCAAATAGAAATAATCTGTAATACTTTAAGAAAGTCTTGGATTGAAATTCTGAATGGTACTAATCTCCAAGATGGAAAAGACATTTGCTCTTTCTTCTTAAATTTTTTAGATGATCTGTACAAAGAATTTTCTACCCTAATTCCTAGAAAAACTATGGATAAAGTGCTTATGGTATGTGAATCCCGTTTGGATGCATTTATTCCAGAGAAATCTGTTTTGGTACATGGCGATCCTCATAACGCAAACTTATAACAGGATTTATATAGCAACGAGTTTAAGTTAATCGACCCAGATGGTATTTTTTGTGAACCCGCCTACGATTTAGGCATACTTATGAGAAAATGGCCAGATGAATTGTTCGATAATCCAATTATATTGGGTGAAAAACGTTGTGAACTTTTAAGTAAGCTGACAAATGTAGAAAGTCGATTAATTTGGGAATGGGGATTTATACAATGTGTAGCCACTGGATTATTATTGGTGAAAACAGGACAAAAACAAGAAGGTATAAAGCTTCTTAATATTGCAGAATCATGGGCTGGACGCTTTTGACAATAAGGAGGTAAATCATATGCGAGCAATACAAGATAGTAACAGCTCCATGCCTACAACAGATGAAGAGCTGCAAAGGAACATGGTTGGAGAGCTGAAACCGCATAACGCCCCTATCACCCTTGCCGAATACGATCCGATTTGGTCTGAACTATTTGAGCGGGAAAAGCACCGGATTCGTTCAATACTCGGCAGCAAAGCGTTGCAAATTGAACATGTGGGATCAACCTCGGTGCCGGGACTTTGTGCCAAACCAATCATTGATATGCTGCTGGTTGTGAAGGATTCTGCCGACGAGCCGTCATATGTCCCGGCATTGGAAGCAGCCGGTTACACATTGCGGATTCGGGAGTCTGACTGGTTCGAGCATCGTCTGTTTAAAGGACCTGATACCGACATCAATCTGCATGTGTTCAGTTCGGGCACGTCTGAGATGAAACGAATGTTACGCTTTCGTGATTGGTTGCGTTCCAATGAAACCGACCGGGAGAAATATGCGCAAGTCAAGCGAAGCTTGGCAAAGGAAAAGTGGCGGCATGTTCAACACTATGCGAATGCCAAAACATCAATAGTACAGGAGATTATGGAACGAGCAAGTGCAATTAAGTAGTACGACAAACATACTTTTTAATTACTGAGGAGAGGATATGATTATGATTAGGTTTAATAATATATTAGAAAAACAATATAATATAAATTGCATCAATATTATCGCTCAAGCAGGTGGCTGGTCAGCTCTTGCATATAAAGTATTCGACGGTGAGAAGGACTATTTTCTAAAAGTCTACGAAAAAAGTAGAGCTTCAACACCAAAACTGACAGCCCTTATTGATACCTATGTACCAATTACCATGTGGCTGAATGAGAATACGGATATGAAAGAAAAACTCCCCATTCCATTGCTAACCAAAGATGGCAAGTCTAAGTGTGAAGATGACAATGGAATTTATCTGCTTTACAAATATATTGATGGCACAACCGTAGGTAGTAGTGAATTGACAGAGAAGCAGGTGCAGCAGCTTGCAAAAATAATCGCAACTCTTCATTCATATAATGACAAAATACCTATTAATACGAAGTCTATTAGGGAAGATTTTAGCTTGCCATTTCTGAACCAGCTAAAACAAGTATTGCGTAAAGAATGCGCCAGTCTTCCCATGGACTTAAAAAGTTTGCTTGAGGCACACATAAAACCCCTTGAACAATCTATTGACAGAGTTGAAGAACTATCGAAGATTCTGAGGGAAAGTAATCCTAAAATGGTCCTATGTCATACAGATATTCATAATTGGAGCTTGATGCAACGGGATGAGCAGTTAGTTCTAATTGACTGGGAAGGCTTGAAATTGGCTCCAGTAGAAGCTGATCTCATGTTTTTTGTAGATAAGCCATATTATGATGTATTTATGAACATATACCTGAAATTACACAAAGACTTTGTAATCAATACGGATGCTTTATTATTCTATCATATTAGACGTAAACTAGAAGATATATGGGAATTTATTGAACAACTTTTATATGACAATCAAGAGGATAAAGAAAGAAATCAAACTATAAAAGTTCTTGATGGTGAACTGAATAACTAAGTGTTTTGAAAAAATAATAACGTATTATTAAGATAATAATATTGGAGAATTAAATGAATAAACAAGAATTATATCAAATTGCTTTCAGCATAATTAATCATAAAAAGCTACGGAACTTTGGAACTTCGGGGCATGTTACGTGCGCGTTGGAGACAAATAACGGTAACATCTTTACGGGAATATGCATTGACTTGCCTTGTTCTATTGGCTTATGCGCTGAACAGTCAGCTATTGCTGAAATGGTAAAGAACAATGAAACTGCAATCAAAAGGATTATCGCTGTATTTGAAGATGGGAGTATACTTCCACCATGTGGAAGGTGCAGAGAGTTTATTTCACAGATAGACAATCATAATATAGAGACCCAAATTGTATTACCTGAAATGGAAGAAGTGTTGCTGAAAGATTTATTACCAGAAAGGTGGGATGGCAAATGGAACTTAAAAAGATAACTAGCAGGGTCTTTTATTATCCACATCAACCAGAAACTGATCGGCCTATGTTGGCATACTTAAATGGAGATAAAATTGCACTTGCCATTGATGCAGGAAATTCAGCAGACCATGTTGATGAATTTTATAAATCCCTAGAAATCGAGGACCTAAAGAAGCCAGATTTTACTGTCATCACTCATTGGCACTGGGATCATACCTTTGGAATGCATAAAATTCACGGATTGTCCATTGCACACCATAAAACCAACGAGTTTTTGAAACAGGAAAGAGCCAAACTATCTGACAGTGCATATATAAAATTTTTGATAAATGATGATGAGTGCCTAGCTAGAGAATATGTAGATAATAAAAGAATTATTGCTGTTTTATCGGATATCCAATTTGAAAAAGAGCTTACCCTTAATCTAGGTGGAATAACCGCAAAGATTTTTCATACGGCTTCACCCCATTCGGAAGATACGGTGCTTATCTATATTCCTGAGGAAAAAAATATTGTTCTTGGGAGATTCAACAAGCGAGGATTTCTACAATGATTGGTATATGGATAAAGAAAAATTAATGTCATTAACAAATCTGATAGAAAGTATCGACTGTAAGTATTGTATTTTAAGTCATGCAGAGCCTCTAACTAAATCAGATTTATTAGATTACTTAAAATCCATTCTAAAATAATAATCCATGAGGTATATTGATATGTTCCCGTCTACCGATAGTGCCAAAAACGCAGTGGATATGTTTCCGAGAACGGACATACTCAAATGACATTCATTCTGTCCTCTCAAGTCATGTTGAGTCCGTAACGTTGTTGACAAGAAACGAAGCTTAATAAGAAACAATACGATGATTAAGGCCGCGAATTTCGTGGCCTTAATCATTTTCTATTGTAAAAGATAAACAAAAAGTGAAATCCATGAAAACTAACGGAATATTTTTGGATTTGCTAAACGGTAAAAAATCCGCTATAATTTTTAGGGTTAACAACAATTTCTAAAAATAACTAAAAACATTATTAGCATTGAAAAACCGCTAATAGAGACAATCTAATTTGAGGAGAAACAATTGACCTCTTATGAAAGGAATACGTATAGAAAATGAAAGAAAATTTTTGGCAAGAATTACCACGGCCGTTTTTTGTATTAGCGCCGATGGAGGATGTGACAGATGTTGTTTTCCGTCATGTAGTCACTGAAGCAGGAAGACCAGATGTATTTTTTACAGAATTTACAAATTCCGTCAGCTACTGTCACCCAGAAGGACGCAACAGTGTTCGCGGTCGTTTGACCTTTACAGAAGATGAACAACCTATGGTAGCCCATATATGGGGAGATGAGCCAAAATACTTCAGAGAAATGAGTATTGGTATGGCAAAAGAAGGATTCAGCGGAATCGACATCAACATGGGTTGTCCAGTTCCTAATGTAGCCGGTAACGGCAGAGGAAGCGGACTGATCAAACGTCCAGAAGTGGCTGCTGAACTGATTGAAGCTGCAAAAGCAGGCGGACTGCCTGTAAGTGTCAAAACACGATTGGGCTATTTGAAGGTTGATGAATGGAAAGAATGGTTGACTCATTTATTGAAGCAAGATATCGCTAATCTATCGATTCATTTGCGCACTAAAAAAGAAATGAGTAAAGTAGACGCTCACTGGGAATTGATACCAGAAATCGTAGAATTGCGTAACGAGATAGCGCCTCACACATTGATTACGATCAATGGAGACATCCCAGATCGTAAAACAGGTCTAGAATTGGCTGAAAAATACGGTGTAGATGGAGTAATGATTGGACGCGGTATTTTCCACAATCCTTACGCATTTGAAAAAGAACCGAGAGAACATTCTAGCAAAGAATTGTTGGAACTTTTTAGAATCCATTTGGATTTGTTTGATAAGTATACCGTTGATGAGCCTCGTGCTTTTAAACCGCTTCGTCGTTTCTTCAAGATATACGTCAAAGGAATCCGTGGAGCGAGTGATTTAAGAGCTCAATTAATGGAAACTGAAACAACCAATGATGTACGAGCTTTATTGGATGAATTTGAAGAAAAGAATAAAGATATTTTAGGTGAATAAACATTAATTTGAAAAAGCTGTTTTCCTGATTGATTGAGGAAAACAGTTTTTTCTATTTTTCCAATAATTCTTTTACAAAAAAATCCGTAACCTCCCGCATAGTACTCGTTTTGACTAGATGCTCTTCGTCTTCATCAGTAAAATAAATATTTGGGAGTTCTTTTTGTTGATCAGCAAAATCAGCCACATCTTCATAAGGAACAATCAGGTCTTGTTTTCCATGCCAGATAAATAAAGGTCGGCCATCTAGAGTCTCAGGATGAAGAGACAAATCATACTGTGGAATCCAGCTCAGCAATTCTTTGTAGTCTTGAGGTAAGTAACGGTTGGACCACTTAGCGTGTTCGACTATCCTTTCGCGGTAGGCGGACAACTTAGGCGACCCCATCAAACAAGCAGCTGCTTTGATTTCAGGATGATGTGTCAATAAGGCACAAGTGGTTATTCCGCCCATTGAAGTACCGCCTACTCCAATAACATCATCTACAAAACCAATAGTGCGAAAATGATGTACAATAAAACCAAATTCAACTAAATTGGTATGGATACTTTGCCAAAACGTCAAAGAAGGGATTTTGGAAACAGGCTGCTTTCTTTCCCCGTGATTCATAGCGTCCGGTAAAATGACTCTAAAACCTTGGCGTGCCAAATAGCGAGCTTGAGTTAGATTCAGTTCTTTTACTGACTGCCAACCATGATAGTAAATGATCAATGGCAGCAAATCATTGCGTTTTTTTGTTGGAACAACTTCCAGCATTGGGATAGTTCCTAAAGTTCTTTTTCGAATCGTTAATTTCAATTCATCCACCTCATGAGTATCATATCAAATGAATATAGATAAGGAAATGAATACAGTTAGAAGTTTTCGGAAAACAGGTGAAAAGGTTGTTAAAATGGACAAAAAACTATATTTACTTTGCATTAATATAAACAGTGATGTATAGTTATAAATTGTGTGTTCATTATATAAGTAGGAGTGTTTTAAGTTGGAGAAAGAAAAAATTGTTTCAGTAAAAGAAGTAACAGCAAATCCGGCACCACTAGGATTGATGGGATTTGGTATGACAACTATTTTGTTAAATATACATAATGCAGGATTTTTTGAATTAGACGCAATGATTTTAGCAATGGGTATTTTTTATGGAGGTATTGCACAAGTCATCGCAGGTATCATGGAATTTAAGAAAAATAATACATTTGGAACGACAGCATTCACTTCATACGGTTTCTTTTGGCTATCATTAGTGGCATTAAATATTTTACCATTGATGGGATACGGGGAGGCCGCTGGATCTTTGTCTATGGCAGCTTACTTATTCATGTGGGGAGTATTTACATTATTCATGTTCATCGGAACATTACGTATTAACCGTGCATTACAAGTAGTATTTGGTTCTCTGACGATTTTATTCTTTTTATTAGCAATTGGAAACTTTACCGGTTTTAGTTTGATTTTAACGATTGCCGGCTATGAAGGAATCTTATGTGGTTTTTCAGCTATTTATGCAGCTATGGCACAAGTATTGAATGAGTTATACGGCAAAGATATCATGCCTATTGGAGAAGTAAAATAAAATTGATTGGAGAGACTTCGCTGATGATCAGCGAAGTCTTTTATTATGTATATGTATCTATCGGTTCAAATTTCTAATTGCGATTACACAATTTTGAAATTTAAATTTATTTTAAAACAAAATGTGTTTGAATTTCATCTGATAAGTGATATAAGTAAGATAGTACAAAAAGTTAGTAAAACTGGAGGCTTATCAGATGACTATTTACGATATCGAAGTGACTCTTGAAAGCGGAGAAACGTATAAAATGGATAAATACAAAGGCAAAACATTGCTGATCGTCAACACAGCTACCAAATGTGGTTTAGCATCTCAATTCGATGATTTGCAAAAGTTATATGAGAAATACAAAGAAGAGGATCTTGTTGTTTTAGGATTCCCGACGAATCAATTCAAACAAGAAATCGGTTCAGCCAGCGATGCAGCCGAATCGTGCCGGATGACTTATGGGGTAACTTTTCCGATGCACGAAATGATAAAAGTGAATGGAGCAGATGCTCATCCATTGTTTAAATTGCTGAAAAAAGAAACAAAAGGTCTTACAGGAAGAGCTGTAAAATGGAATTTCACTAAATTTTTAGTGGATAAAGAAGGCAATATCATCAAACGCTTTGCGCCTACAACTACACCATTGTCATTTGAAGAAGAATTAACCGGTCTCGTCAGCAAATTCAGTGTTTAAAATAGTCTTATCAAAGACGGAAAAATGTTCTTACATTTTTTCGTCTTTTTTTATTTTCCCCACAGAAAAATATGATAGGCTAGTAAGGAGCAGAATTGCAGATGAAAGAGTTATGGAGGTCCTTATGAAATCAATTCTAGAAACATTAAAACATTATTATGGATATGAGTCTTTTCGACCTGGACAAGAACAACTAATTGAAGCTATTTTAAGAGGAGACGATGTTTTAGGCGTTATGCCTACTGGAGGCGGGAAATCGATTTGTTATCAGATTCCGGCTATTTGTATGGAAGGTGTCACAATCGTTGTGTCTCCTTTGATTTCTTTAATGAAAGATCAGGTAGACGCTTTAGCGACTATGGGAATCAAAGCAGCGTATATCAACAGCCAACTGTCTTTTTACGAGCAAGAAAGCATTCTGTACAGTGCCGTTCATGGGGAATTAGACTTAATTTATGTGTCTCCAGAACGCTTAGAAAACGAGACCTTTATATCCTATGTCCAACAAATGAATGTCAATTTAGTAGCCGTTGATGAGGCGCATTGTGTTTCTCAGTGGGGACACGACTTCAGACCTAGCTATCAAAATATACCTAGATTAATGGATGTTTTGAATAACAGACCACCGTTTGCTGGTTTTACAGCGACGGCGACTACGCCAGTGCGAGCAGATATGATCACGCAATTAAGACTAGAGCAGCCTTATCAATATATTTCCAGTTTTGACCGTCCTAATCTGTATTTTTCAGTGGTCAAACCGAAAAAGAAAGCCGATGAATTGCTGCGTATTTTAGACAACAAAGAATCCAGCATTATTTACTGCAATACGAGAAAGAATGTGGACACTGTTTATGATACGTTAGTCAAAAAAGGGTATCCTGTAACGATGTATCATGCAGGAATCAGTCCACAAGAGAGAACACAAAACCAAGATGACTTTTTATACGACCGAAAACCGATTATGGTGGCTACGAATGCCTTTGGGATGGGGATTGACAAATCAAACGTCAGACGAGTCATTCATTACAACATGCCTTTGGATATGGAAAGTTATTACCAAGAAGCCGGACGTGCAGGAAGGGATGGAGCTCCATCTGAAGCGATCCTCTTTTATTCTGGTCAAGATATCATTACCAATACATTTTTGATCGAACAAGGAAATAACCCGCATGCTAAATCAAATTTGAATACGATGATTACGTACTGCAAAACAGGAAGCTGTTTGCGAAAAACGATTTTAAATTATTTTGATGAAACCCCTGAATGGACCGAGTGCGAGCATTGTTCAAATTGTGATGGGGAAATGATCAAAACAGATATCACTGTAGAGTGTCAAAAAATCCTCTCATGTATTTACCGCATGAATCAAGCCTATGGAACTGGATTGATAGTCGATGTGTTACGCGGAAAATCCACCAGCCGCATCAAGCAGCAAGGGTTTGACGCATTGTCTACTTATGGATTGATGAAAGAATATACGGATGGGGATATCAAAGATATGATTTCTATCATGATCAGTGAAAACTACTTGCACTTAGGTGGGGATCAGTATCCGATTTTGCAATTCACGGCAAAAACCAATGACTTATTACAAGCTAAAGTACGTTTGTCGATGACCAAATCATTGAAAGAAGAACCGACAACAACGAAAAAATCAGTCGAAAATATTGAGAATTATGATACGGGATTATTTGAACAGTTACGCGAATTGCGGAAAGAGATTGCCCAAGGACTGGGTAAGCCGCCATTTGTTGTCTTTTCAGATCGTAGTTTAATTGATATGGCCGCTAAATTTCCTGCTTCAGATGCTGAATTTTTAACCACTCATGGAGTAGGAGAAGCAAAATTAGCTGATTACGGAGATCAGTTCTTAGCTCTTATTAACGATTATATCAGCACAAATGATTTGAATGTGGAACAATTGCGCACAGAAAATTTGTCTACCAAAGCAGTCGTGAAAGCAGCACCTTCTTCAACAAGTCCACGTAAGAAAGGCAAAACACATGAAGAGACATTGAGTTTTTTCCAAGAGGGCAAAACCATTGAAGAAATTGCATCAATTCGTGATTTGTCGCCAACAACGATAGTGAATCATTTGTGTACCTTGATTCAAGAAGGGACAGAATTGGAGTATTCCAGACTAGTTGCTCCAGAAGCTGAATCTGAGATAAGAAAAGCCGTAGAAGAAGTGGGGACAGCATCACTGAAGCCAATTAAAGAAGCTTTAGCGGACTCGATATCTTACGATGAAATCAAGTTTGTCCTAGCGAAAGTAAAAGCAGAGTCGAAGTAATGAAGTTTATTTTTAAATAGATATGGGAGGTCGTCTATTAATCAAGTGAGTGAAGAAAGAGAGTTCATTTGATTAATAGAACAGATTAGCCCTCGAATAAAAGAATATAGACACACCAAAAACACCTATCCTACTTTTGTTACAAGTAGAATAGGTGTTTTTATGTAATAAATCATTTATTCAGATGTGACATTCTCGCTACCGCTCTCTTCAATTGAATTAGGCTCTTCAGAAGGTAGAGGAGATTCGGGGTCTTCGGATTCTTTAGTTTCGTCAGGTGTTTCGTTTGAGCTTCCTTCATCTTCACCTTCACCTTCATCAACTGGAGGAATACCAGGATCACTAGGTTCCGGTTTGGTAGGTTCTTTTACTGAGTCATCCTTTTCTTTTGAAGACTCTGATTCGGATGATTCTGTTTTTGGTTTGGCTTTAGGTTTAGTTGTTTTCTTAGTCGTTTTACCGGTAGAGCTTTTCGGTTTTGACCATTTTTTTGAATTGTTTTGAGAGCTGGATTCAGAACTGTATTCTGTTTCCTCATAAAACTCGCTTTCTTCCAATTCCAATTCACTTTCTTCGCTTTCAACAACTTCTTCTATTTCTTCGGTTTCTTCTTCAACGACCCACAAGTTGCTAGAAATACTGCTGCTGATAGTATCAGTCAATTGACTGCCTCGTGACTCTACTCGCTGGATTGCGGTCAATCCGTCAGCTGAAAGAGGTTCTTTTGCGCGTGATTTTGTCGCAACTTCTTTTTCAATACTTTTTGTCTGAACGGTTTCTTTGCTGAACGTTTTAGTTTGGTTTAATCCCACATAAACAATGGCGAAAAATAAAAGCAATAATACAATAATCGGACCATACTTTTTCATGAAAGACTCCTTTCAATTCACATTATGAGACAATCATATAACAAGCGGTATACAAAAACTAGTTATTTTAAAGATGTTTGGAAAATTGTCACTAAATAGGAATTACTATTCGCAAATACGAGCAAGTTCAAGTAAAGTTAAGCTGAGAAAAGAAATCAATAAAAAGCACACAGATAGGAGATATTCTATGAAAATCATTGTTTTAGAAGGATATACGACAAATCCAGGTGATTTGAATTGGGACGGGTTGAATGAGCTAGGGAATTTAGAGGTTTATCACCGGACCTCTCTAACTGATGAAAAAGAAATTATTGATCGCATAGGGAACGCTGAAATCGTGTTGACCAATAAAACACCTATTACGGGAAGTATCATGGATGCTTGTCCTTATTTGAAATATATTGGCGTATTAGCCACAGGATACAATGTTGTAGACTTGAAGGCTGCTAAAGAAAAAGGGATAGTGGTAACCAATGTTCCAGATTACAGTACGCCTTCAGTAGCGCAAATGACTTTTGCCCTTCTACTAGAGATCTGTCAGCACGTTGGACATCACAGCCAAGCAGTACATGAAGGCAAATGGGAGAAAAGTCCAGATTGGAGCTTTTTTGATTTTCCTTTAATTGAATTGGTTGGAAAAACAATCGGCATTATTGGCTTTGGCAGTATTGGACAAGAGACCGCGAAAATCGCGAATGCTTTTGGTATGAATGTGATAGCTTATAATCGCAGTCAAAGTGAAGAAGGAAAAAAATTGGCTGTTTATGTGTCTTTAGATGAATTATTGAAGCAATCGGATGTTATTTCACTGCATATTCCGTTGGTGGAAGAAACCAAATCGCTTATTGATGAAGAAGCCATTGCAAAAATGAAAAATGGCGTTGTTGTCTTGAATACAGCTCGTGGTGAATTACTGGATGAGCAAGCTGTAGCAGATGCCTTGAATAGCGGGAAAATATATGCTGCTGGAGTTGATGTGGTCAGCACGGAATCTATTGAAAGTTCGAATCCATTATTAAAAGCTCAAAACTGTTTTATCACACCGCACATTGCATGGGCAACTAAGGAAAGCAGAACTAGATTAATTGATATCGCTACGAATAATATCAAACAGTATATAAACGGAGATCCAGTCAATGTAGTGAATAGTGATTAATTCAATTCGTATACAAATAGAGCATTACTCGAAAGAGAGGGGCAATCCGGCTTTTTTTATATTGATCATTATTTGGATGTACGTCTTATTTATGTTTTGTCTATATCAAAATATTCTTTTAAAAGAGCAGCTAAAAAGATTCTAGAAAAAGGAGCGGAGATCCGGTCCTTTTTCTCTACATAAAAAGATCCATAAAAAAAGCGCATTGAAAAATATATTCTTAGTTCAAGCGTATACTTTTTCCATTATAATAAAATACGTTAAGGAATATATGGGGTGAGAATATGCAAAAAATTATGATTATAGAAGATGATCTTACAATTGCCAAAAGTTTGCAGGAAGAGCTGACGAAGTGGAGTTACCAAGCATTTTATACAACTGATTTCAATCAAATCATGGAGCTGTTTACAGAACAAGCCCCGCAATTAGTGTTGATCGATATCAAGTTGCCTTATTTTAATGGATACTACTGGTGTACAGAAATCAGGAAAGTGTCTCAAGTACCGATTATATTTATATCGTCGCAGAATGAGCGAATGGACATTGTTATGGCGATTCAAATGGGAGCAGATGATTTCATTAGTAAGCCCTTCGATTTAACGATTGCGATTGCTAAAATACAAGCTTTATTAAGAAGAACGTATGATTTTAACGAAAGCGATTCTTTTTTGAACCATCAAGGTGTCTATTTGAAAACAAATGAATTGACGCTGCAATTTGAAGAAAAAGAAATGGCTTTGACTAAAACTGAGATGAAAATACTGGAACAGTTGTTTCTGCACAAAAGCGAATTTGTTTCTCGTGAAGCCATTATGGTCAGCTTATGGGAAAACGAAGCGTTTATCGATGATAATACGTTAGCGGTCAATATCGCCCGGTTAAGAAAAAAATTAGCCGAGATAGGGCTGGAGAATTTTATCATCACTAAAAAAGGCTATGGGTACGGATTGATGAAGGGGGAATAAAATGACTTATTTAAAAGAGCAAAGCGCAGTATTTAGGGGGTTTTTATCCGTTAAGCGTTATGAGATAGCTATTTATTTGAGTATGGTCATTCTTTATGGTGTTTTATTTATTTTAGGACGCTTGCCACTGGAATTTTATTTTTACGGCATACTGTTGACTGGATTTTTGTTTTTGTTTTTTTTGATTGTGCAGTTTATTCAATACAATAAACGGTACAAAACATTGAAATACATTGAGACTCAACCTTTAACCGTTTTGAAGGAGCTCGCACCATCTATTGATCCTTCAGAACAATACCTTATTGAAGAGATCAATCATTTGATGGATGAAATAGAGAAATTTCATTACAGTCAGCAAGAAAAAAATACTGAGCAAATGGATTATTTTACCTTATGGCTTCACCAAATCAAAACCCCGATTGCGGCAATGAGTCTATTGATGCAGCAAAATAATGAAAATACAGACTTAACTAAAAAGGTTCGTCAGGAATTGATTCGCATAGAAAATTACACGCATATGGCGTTAAATTATTTAAAGTTGGAACAAGCCGAAAAAGAACTTGATTTAGATGAAGTAGAATTAGATCGTGTCATCAAAAAAGCGCTCAAAAAGTTTTCGATTTTATTTATCTACAATCAGATCACACTAGAGTACCAATCCCTTGAAAAAAAAGTGTTGTCAGATGAAAATTGGCTGCTTATTTTAATAGAGCAGATTTTGTCTAATAGTTTAAAATACACGCCTAAGAAAGGACAGATAAAAATATACATGGATCCGCAGCAAGAAAACCATTTGATTATTGAAGACACAGGGATCGGTATTCGCTCAGAAGACTTGCCCAAGATATTTGAAAAAGGGTATTCGGGATGGAATGGAAAGGTTCAAGAAAAATCTACCGGTTTAGGGCTCTTTTTAAGCAAAAAAATCTGCCGGCGTTTAGGTCACAAGTTAACGATTCAATCAGAAGTAGGTAAAGGAACGCGAGTCAGTATTGATTTGAATCATGAAATAGTGGAAATTTTTTAGTAAAAGACAGTCTTACAAAAGTGTAAGATTGTCTATCATTTTGTAAGGATAGATAAAGGCACCATTTGTTCTAACGGCATACAATAGGGTTAGTTAGAACAAGAGGAGGAAATAAAATGACTTTATTAGAAGTAAATCATTTGAAAAAAACATATGCAACTCGTTTCTCAAACCAACAGGTAGAAGCATTGAAAGATGTCAACTTTACCGTTGAAAAAGGAGAATTCGTTTCAGTCATGGGGGAATCGGGTTCAGGAAAAACGACTTTGTTGAATATTTTATCTACATTAGATAAAGCGAGTTCTGGGGAAGTTTTATTAGAAGGAAAAAATCTAGCCGACATCAAAGACAGTAAAGTGTCAGATTTCAGAAGAAAAGATCTAGGATTCGTTTTCCAAGATTTTAATCTGTTGGACAACTTTTCGATCAAAGACAACATTCTATTGCCGTTAGTGCTGTCCAATACACCGATCAAAGAAATGGAAGCTCGCTTATTGCCGATTGTTGAAAAATTAGGGATTGCCAACTTGATAGGTCACTATCCATATGAAGTATCTGGAGGACAAAAGCAACGCGCGGCTGTTGCCAGAGCATTGATCACACAACCAAAACTGATTTTAGCTGATGAGCCTACTGGAGCGTTGGACTCCAAAGCCTCTCAAAGCTTATTGGAGACATTTGAAGCCATCAATGAAGCAGGACAGACGATTATGATGGTCACACACAGTACGCGAGCTGCAGCACATTCAAACCGAGTGCTGTTCATCCAAGATGGAGTAGTATTTAATGAGATTTATCGAGGAGATCGAACAGTGGATCAGTTTATGGAAAAAATCAGTCAAACGCTAATGGTTCTAGTAAATCGAGGTGAGCAACATGACTAAGCAATTATTTGCAAAGTTGGCCGTTAAAAATATTCGGTCCAACAAACAAATCTATATCCCTTACATTTTGGCATCAGTTGCAACGGTAGCTATGTTCTATCTGATGACATCATTGGTTTACAATGATTTTCTCGTAGAACGTTCATCCACTTTGCCCATGATGTTTATGTTAGGATCCGTCGTGATCGGTATTTTCTCATTTATCTTCATCATGTACACAAATAGTTTTTTGATCAAACGAAGGAAAAAGGAAATTGGATTATACGCGATATTAGGAATGAAGAAAAAACATGTAGCGCTAGTGTTGTTGTTAGAATCTTTGATCACTAGTTTAGGAAGTATTCTTATTGGAATCATCAGTGGACAAATTATTGGAAGATTCGTATTCCTAGCACTGAATTATCTGTTGAAGTTCCCAGTGAGTATGGAATATCCATTTTCTGTAGAAGTAGCTTTGATCACATTTGCTGGTTTTACCTTCATTTTCCTCGTAGCTTTACTGTATAACATCAGTCAAGTTACATTCAGCAACCCTATTGAATTGGTAAAAGGGAAACAGAACGGAGAGAAAGAACCGAAAAGTTCGATCATTTTATTTTTACTATCTGTTATTTTCTTAGGAAGCGGATATGGGATCTCACTTTCGATTGAAGATCCAGTCAGTGCCATACTGTATTTCTTTATAGCAGTTTTGTTGGTCATTGCTGGTACGTATTTGTTGTTTATTTCAGGGTCTATTTTTATCTTGAAAGCCATGAAAAAGAACAAAAAAATCTACTATCGTCCAAATGCGTTTATTTCTATTTCGGGAATGTTGTACCGAATGAAACAAAACGCTGCAGGATTAGCAAATATCTGTATATTAGCTACGATGATTATTGTTGCTGTTTCAACGACTGTAGCTATTTACGTAGGAACTGAAGGAACACTGGAATCGCGTTTCCCTTATGACCACAATGCGACAGTTTTTGAACTCAAGGCAGCAGATGATATGGAAGAGTTTGAAAATCTTGTTCGTACTGAAACAGAAAATGCAGGATTTGCTCTAACAGATTACTCTAGTTATCGCTATGAAACCTTAAGTGGTAATTTAGAAAATGATACATTTGTTGTATCAGGTTCTTCTAGCGGAAGTCTTGTTCCCGCCGAAATGATGCTGATCCCTCAAGAAGATATTGAAAGAATGATTGATGCACCTTTAGAACTCGAAGAAGGAGAAGTGGCGATCTACCACTCAAAAGGACCTTATTCAGGATCTACGATAGAATTAGCAGGTCAAGTTCATCCAGTTCATCAATTTACAGATTCTTCTGTAAAAAATAAAGTGGAGGAACAGTTGAAAGTTATCGAAGGTAATAATCTTGTAGAGACTATTATACTGGTAACACCTAGTGTAGAAGAAACAGACTCGATTATAGCCGGTTATGTAGAAGAAAACCCAGAGCTGTTTGTATTTGGTACACGGGCTATTATCGCTTGGAATACAACGGGAACTGAAGACGATAAAATTGCTAATAGCCACACGATGGATGAAATACTCAATGAATCGGGATTTTCAACTATGCTTGACTCTAGAGATGCTAACCGACAAGAATGGTATAACACTAATGGCGGATTCTTATTTGTTGGTATCTTCTTAGGTTTATTATTTACCTTTGGAGCGATTCTGATCACGTATTTCAAACAAGTTTCAGAAGGATACGATGACCGAGATAAATTCCAGATTATGCAAAAAGTTGGTTTGGACAAACAGATGATTGAAAAGTCGACACGTTCTCAGATTGTATGGATGTTCTTCTTACCGTTACTGGTTGCAGTCATGCATGTTGCCTTTGCTTTTCCGATCATCCAAAAGATGTTGTTATTCTTCAGTGTAACCAATACTACATTAGTCATCTTGTGTATTGTCGGAGTAGTCTTATTCTTTAGCTTGGTGTATTGGATCATTTACCGAATCACATCAAGAGTTTACTTCTCCATTGTAAAATAAAAAAGTTTAAAAAAAAGCAGCTTAGCCCCATCATGTGGGTGCTAAGCTGCTTTTTAACAATCAATATTATTCAGCTGTTACGCCTTCAGTCCACTCAGCAACTTTTTCTGGATTCGCTTCAATCCATGCTTCAGCTGCATCTTCTGGGTCAGTTCCTTCTTGGATGACTAACATGATGCTTTCCATGTCTTCAACTGACCATTCAAATTGATCCAATACTTGGTAAGCTTCTGGCATTTCTTCTTCTAAGCCTTCACGTACCATTGTGTTGATGGTTTCTGCTTCTCCAAAAGTACCATTAGGATCTTCTAGATATTTAAGGTCATATGTCTCGAATTTCCAATGTGGAGACCAACCGGTAACGACGATTTCTTCTTCATTTTCATAGGCTTGACCTAATGTAGTCGTCATTGCCCCAGAAGAAGACGTTTGTACGTTCCAACCTTCTAAGTTAGGGTATTCTTCAACAGTACGTTCAGAAGCTGCTACAACACCAGCACCAGGTTCGATACCTGTGATCGTTTGGCCGGCTTCATCTGTTAAGTCTTCGATTGAATTAACATCTTCCATATAAGTTGGAACAACTAAACCAATTTTTGCGCCTTCTAAGTTAGGACCTAAGTCAACCATTTGGTCGCCATATCTTTCAAATTGTGCTCCATGAGTTCCTGGTAACCATGCTGCTACCATTCCATCAGCTTCACCAGTTGCTACTGCTTCCCACATGATGGCATTATCTAATTGAGTTAATTCAACGTCATAACCTAAATCTTCTAGTACTTTACCAATAACGTTTGTTGAAGCAATCTCAGTATCCCATGCAACATAAGATAACTCGATTTCTTCACCTTTTCCTACAGTATCTTCTTTAGACGCGTCATCTGATGAACAAGCTGCTAATACAAGAGTTGTAGCTAATGCAGCTGTTAAACCTGTTTTTTTCCAATTGAATTTTGACAAATCAATCTCTCCTTTTTGTGTTTTATCCGCTGTGCGGGTTTGTCCTGTTATTTTAAACGAGTTGCTCCACGCTCTGCTTCTGAAACGCGTTGCGCAAGGCAGACTACACGCTTATAAGCCGGATTCGACCTGTTAGGAAAAACACCTAACTGGTCGACCCCTTCTGATAAGCGGTAGCCTAAACGCCTTGCTCCACGCTCTTATTTTAAAACGAGTTCCGAAAAGCAGCCTATGTGCCTATAAGCCAATTTCAACTGCCAGGTAAAGTACACCTGTCTGCTGAAATTTTCTTATAGTCAATAGGCTAAACGCTTTTCTCCACTCTCTGCTCTTACTTAGTGAATTTTTGTGTTAGGCGGTCGATGATGATGGCTAGGATAACTAGGGCTAGTCCTGAGACGAAGCCTGTTCCTACTTGTGCTCTTTGTAGTGAAGATAATACTTGGGAACCAAGTCCTGGAGCACCGATCATTGAGGCAATAACAACCATTGATAAAGCTAACATAACGGTTTGGTTGATACCGGCCATAATCGTTGATTTAGCAAGTGGTAATTCAACTTTAAATAGTTTTTGTGACCCTGTACTACCAAATGAGTCAGCAGCTTCCACTAATTCTTCCGAAACTTGACGAATTCCTAGGTTTGTAAAACGCACAGTAGGTGGCAGTGCGAAGATGACTGAAGCGAAAACTCCGGGCACCATACCGATTCCGAAGAATGCTACTGCGGGAATCAAGTATACAAAGGCCGGCATTGTTTGCATAAAGTCAAGAATAGGGGTAACGATTGCGTTTGCCCACTTGCTTTTAGCCATTAGAATTCCTAGTGGCACACCGATAATCACGGAAACCAAACTAGATACAATGACTAAGGTGATCGTACTCATCAAATCATCCCAAAGACCTTGGTTCTGAACATAAAATAAACCTACAATTGAAAAGGCAGCTAATCCGAATTTTTTACCGGATGCAAAGAAACAGATTGCAGCTATCAGAACGATGAATAATAGAGGAGGGACAAGTAATAGTAGATCAGTTAAACCTTCCATTACGATTTCACTGAATGACTGAACAAAATCAAATATCGGTTCCAACACATCAGTGATCCAATCCATAAAGTTTTCAATATTTTCTGCTACTGGTAATTTGGGTATATTATCTAAAAAATCCATATTATAAAGACACCTCACTATCTTTGGCAAGTGCACCAAGAACTAAACTACGAACAATGATACCGACTAATTTTCCATCTTCGACAACGGCTACTGGTGTAGAAGCATCGTGGATGACTTCAAAAATGTCATTGATCAATGTATCTTTTTGTACAGTCGGAATATCTGTACGTAGAATGTTATCAAAGTTCTTTTCATGGTTCTTAACTGCACGAGCAGTATCGCTATCTGTAACATATCCATATAGTTTTCGGCTGTCATCTATGACAAGCATATTTGACAAACCTTCTTGCTCCATACGTCTTAAAGCTACGTTCGGACCATCTTTCCCTATTTTCAGAGTAGTAGGGCGGTCCATGATGTTTTCTGCTGTCAATACTCTAGAACGATCAACATCTTCGACGAATTTCTCAACGTAATCGTTGGCTGGGTTGGTTAAAATTTCTTCCCCAGTACCGATTTGCATGATTTCGCCATCTTTCATCAAAGCGATATGATTCCCGATGCGCAATGCTTCGTTTAAATCATGTGTGATGAAAATAATCGTTTTATTCATTTTTTCTTGCATGTCTAATAATTCATCCTGCATTTCACGACGAATCAATGGGTCCAATGCTGAGAATGCTTCATCCATTAACAGAATTTCAGGATCGTTAGCTAAAGCACGAGCTAGCCCAACACGTTGTTGCATTCCACCTGAAAGTTGACTTGGATATTGGTCTTTATAAGCAAGTAGACCAGCGTTATCTAAGGCTTTTTCTGCACGTTCGCGACGTTCAGCTTTCGCCATACCTTGGATCTCTAAACCATACTCTGTATTTTCCAAAATTGTTTTTTGCGGGAATAAACCGAAGTTTTGGAATACCATACTCATTTCTTTTCTTCGTACATTACGCAAATCTTCTTTTCCCATTTTTGAAACATTTTTTCCATCAATAAAGATATTTCCTTGAGAAGGTTCAATCAATCGGTTCAATAAGCGAACCAAAGTTGATTTACCACTCCCAGAAAGCCCCATGATGACAAATATTTCTCCCTGTTCAACAGAAAAACTAGCATTGTTGACACCAACAGTTGCACCGGTTCTTTCAAGAATCTCAGATTTTTTCTTACCTTCATTAGCTAGCTTTAAAGCTTGTTCTTCTTTTTTACCAAATACTTTTGACAAGTTTTCAACAGTTACTTTAGGCAAAAGCTTCAACTCCTTTATTTTTTTAATCGTCAGAACACTTTTCATACAAAAGTAGTGAAAAGATTGATTCCATCGAGTTTTGAACGAATGTTTAAATTTTCTTTCCGCCTTGAACACAAGTATAACCGTAACACACTTAAAACAGACCTGTAAAACGGAGTTGCCGTAAAAACACGTTTGTTAACGCTTGCTATGACCATGAGAAAGGGACTCTAAGAATTTGATTAAAAATAAAAATTGGTCAAAATAGGTTAATGAATTTATTTTGAAAAAACAGTTCCATTTGTAGAGATAGTTTGTAAAAAATTCTCCAATAAAAAAGTTGGAAAAGTAAAATTAGCGAAGATTATTAGTGTTAGGTTTTTTTTGTTTAAAGAACTACAGGAATAAAAAAGATGATTTTGAAATCATTAATTTTCGATTAGAAATGGTTTTTTATAGAATAAATCATTGACAAGGAAACGCTTACATGATATATTCTAACTGTAAAGAGGGACATGCTAGAAACAATAGATAAAAAAGAAAGAGCATGCCGCTCTTTAGAAGAACCCCTTGAAAAAGGGTTCTTAGGTTAATAGTTTAAGTAGAGCTATTAACCCAAAGTATCTTAGTTGGTGTTCATCAAGTTTTAGTTGGTTAAAAAGGGACACCAATCTAAGATCTACTATCATAGCAACACGGAGTATCTCACATCTAGATTGTATATCCAAAGCTTCTATGTATTGACGATTCAGATAAACACAGTTTAACAGAGTCCCAACAGAACACTTTGAAAAAGGTAAACAAGATTATCTAGTTCAATTAAGACCATTTACGTGAAAAAATGGCATCGAAAAGATAAAAATGTGAGTACACGTGTTGCACATATGAGAGGGGAGGAGCCGTATAAGGTTCCTTCCTTTTTTTATGCTTTTTTTGACTATGGTGGTAATATAAATAATGAATAGGAATTGTCTTATAAATGTTCTCTTTTTCGTTTTGATTGCTATGGTTTCTGCAGGAAGGAGACTTGCAATGAGAAAGTATAATTTAGCTGCATTTTGCTTTTTGTTTCTACTTACTTCATGTACAATATCAAATGAAAACAGTGAACCAACCTCAGAGATGGAGTTATCTGAGTCTGAGCCCCTTGCAAAAGACCAAACTTCTGATTCTTTAACTTATGAAGTAGGAGAAGCTTATGAAAATGTTACTTTTGACCAGCCTTTACATTTCACTTCAGCCTATGACGACTCGAATAAGGTTTTTATAGTGGAAAGAACAGGGAAAATTTATGTGATGGATAATCAACCTGATGTCACTACTAAAGAAGTATTTGTTGATTTAAGCAATAAAATAAGCACGAACGGTAATGAAATGGGCTTATTAGGATTGGCTTTCCATCCTGATTTTAAACAAAATGGTTACTACTATGTCAATTATACTACTCAAGAAGAGACAGTTATTTCACGTTTCAAAGCAGATCTTAAAAGTTATGAAACGGTCTTGAACAGCGAAACAATATTTATGACATTTCCTCAGCCGTATACTAATCACAATGGAGGACACTTGGCATTTGGGTTTGATGGTTACTTATATATTGGAACAGGTGATGGTGGAGGAAGTGGTGATCCGCAGAACAACGCTCAAGATTTAACAGAGATCCATGGAAAACTCTTGCGAATTGATGTAGATAAAAAGACCGATGATTCAGAGTATAGTATTCCAGAAGATAACCCATATGAAGGAAACAGTGAAAACTATCGAGAAGAGATATTTGCTTACGGTTTTCGTAATCCTTGGAAATTTAATTTTGATATCCAAAAAGAGGAATTGTGGTTGGCGGATGTAGGTCAAAATGCTTTAGAAGAAATCAACTTGGTAGAGTCTGGCAAAAATTATGGATGGCGATTAAAGGAAGGAACTAAAGAATACATTCCGGATAATTCAACAAACAATCAGACTTTGGAAGATCCTGTCTGGGTGTATGACCATTCGCAAGGACAATCCATTACGGGTGGGTATATTTACAATGGCTCAGAAATCCCTAGTTTAAAAGGGGCTTATATTTATGGAGATTTTATATCTGGAAGAGTATGGGCGCTTAAAAAATCAGAAGATGGGCAAATCAAAAATAAAGAATTGCTGGATACTGATCTGATGATTTCTTCTTTTGGACTAGATGAGAATGGGGAGCTGGTTATTATAGATTTTAACGGCAAACTATATAAGCTCATAGAAAAAGAGTAAACGAGCATTTCTTTTTACTAAAATCAGAGGTAGAGCCCCTTTTAAACGGAGAAATTGACCGCTGTTTAAAAGGGGCTTTTCTGTCTGACTATTTTTTTATTTTATCACTCATTTTCGTATACTAAATCAAGCAAAAACAGTACACTTATAAAGAGTAAAAAGCTAAAAGGAAAGGATTCAACTAAATGACATTGATTTTAATAATTGTTTATTTATCTTTTATTAGTTTGGGATTGCCCGATTCTCTACTAGGATCAGCTTGGCCTGCCATGTATGGAGAGCTGGGAGTATCCATATCTTCTATAAGCTGGATTTCAGTAATCACCACTGGCGGGACAGTCCTATCGAGTTTACTGAGCGGAACAATGATCAAGCGTTTTGGTACAGCAAGAGTGACATTAGTCAGCATTCTTTTGACTGCTATAGCTTTATTAGGGTTTGCTTTTTCAGGCAGTTTTTTAGGGTTATGTATTCTAGCGATTCCGTTAGGTTTAGGAGCAGGATCTGTGGATGCGGCTTTGAATAATTTTGTGGCATTGTATTTTAAAGCTAGCCATATGAGTTGGTTACATAGTTTTTGGGGACTAGGGGCTACTATGGGGCCTCTGATCTTGTCTTTCTTTATTGCACGTGGGAGTTGGGAGAACGGCTATTTGGCGATTGGGATTTTGCAATTGATTTTAGTCGCTTTCATAACCAGTTCTTTGCCTAAATGGAAGCAAGTAGAAAACAAAGATGCCAATGATGCATCAGAAGCTGAAGTTGTTTTTCAGTCGAAGAAGTCTGTATTGAAGAAGAATAGTGTTAAGTTGTCAGTGTTGGCGTTCTTTTTGTATAGTGCGATTGAAACTACGACAGGTTTGTGGAGCAGTACTTATTTAGTAGAGTATAAGTCATTAGCTCCAGAAGTGGCTGCGCGTTGGACCTCGCTGTTTTTTCTCGGCATAACCATCGGAAGACTAATTTCCGGATTCTTAACGTATACGATGAGCAATAAATTACTGATTCGTTTGGGACAATTGATTTGTGCATTTGGTGGAGTTTTGTTGTTGGTGCCGTTTTCTGATCTGTTTTCAATGGCAGGTTTATTGTTCATTGGACTAGGTTGCGCACCGATTTACCCTAGCATGATCCATGACACACCAAATCGGTTCGGCAGAGTAGCCTCTCAATCCGTTATGGGACTGCAAGTGGCATTTGCTTATGTTGGAAGCTCAATTATGCCATTAATTTTTAGTGGATTAGTTTCTTTCAGCACAATTGGACTATTTCCAGTTTATATTTTGCTTAGTGTTGTGATCATGACACTTTGTTCAGAAAAAATGAATACTGCTGTTAAAAGTGAATTGCTGTCCAATAAATAAAATACGTACAAAAAAAGCTGTGAGATATTCTTGCGGCTTTTTTATACGTCAAAATAGAACCAGACCGTTTCTTTAGTAAATGACTCTCTAAGAAATTATAATAAAGATGATCCTACTTGGAGGTGGTTACATGCTCAAAGATTTTGATTTTAATGAAACAAGAAACCCTTACGCAGGTTTTAAACGCAAAGAATTGGGAGAACGCTTAGCACGAGCACAACGACTGATCAAAAACTTGAATATTCCAGTTTTGATCATTGTGGATGGCTGGGAGTCTTCAGGGAAAGGTTACGTCATTAAAGACCTTGTTCGAGAACTGAATCCAAAGTCGTATAAAGTCAGTGTATTTGAAACTCCTACTGCAGAAGAAGAAGCTAGACCTTTTTTGTGGCGATTTTGGGAAAAAATTCCGTCAAAAGGGAACATGGCTATCTTTGACCGCAGTTTTTACTTCAATTTACTGAATGATTTATCTATTGAGAATGGCGAATTGCAGCAGGGGATAGAGGACATCAGTATCATTGAAAAACAATTGTTGGATGACAATGTGATCATCATCAAGTTCTTTCTTCATCAGAAAGAAAAAACGCAGCAAGGAAGAATCGACACTTTAAAAAATGATGTCGATAAAGCTTTCATGGTTGGGGAGCGGGACGAAGAGCAATATAAGCATTATGCTGACTATTTAGAACATTTTGATGAGATTCTAGAAAAATCGGATTTCCCTTTCAGCAAGTGGCATATCGTTTCAACGGAAGAGAAAAAAGCTGCTTCGGAAAAGATTCTCGGTATGTCGATCGATTTGATTTATGAAGGGATCGATCGAATTTTAGGACAAAAGAACGGCGGTATCCGTTACGCGAGAAATTATATTCCTTCTCAAAAACCGCTGGAAAAAATTGATTTGGGTCTTACGTTAACAGAAGAAGAGTACGACAAACGAAAAGATGCTCTCCAACTGGAAGCTCAGCGTATCGCTTTTCAACTTTACACTAAAGGGATCCCTACTGTCTTAGTGTTTGAGGGAGTGGATGCTGCTGGTAAAGGTGGAGCCATTGAACGGCTGACGCGGGAAATGGACCCTAGGGGATACGAAGTGATTACAACCTCCGCACCAAATGAGTTAGAGCAACAATACCATTATTTGTGGAGGTTCTATAGAAATTTCCCTAAGAAAGGCGATATCAAAATTTTTGATCGGAGTTGGTACGGAAGAGTTCTGGTTGAAAGAGTAGAGGGATTCGCAACTGAAAAAGAGTGGGACAGGGCTTATGAAGAAATCAATCAAATGGAAGCTCAGTTAACGAAATTTGGGACATTGGTGATTAAATTTTTCCTTTATATTGATAAAGAGGAACAATTGAAACGGTTTAAAGATCGTGAAAATGAGCCGGATAAAGTATACAAACTAACTGATGAAGACTGGCGCAACCGTGAAAAATGGGATGAGTATATCGATGCAATGAATGAGATGTTAGACCGGACTTCTACTCCACAAGCGCCATGGAACATTGTATCAGGAATGGATAAAAAATACGCTCGTATAAACGTTCTTGAAACGTTTATTGAACAAGCGACTAAAAAATTGAATGAATAAACCATAAGAAGCAGAAGATGAATTTTCGTAAGGAGGATTATCAGTGGTAAAAAATAGTTATCTAAGCAATCCAGAAAAGTTGTATGAAAAATTGATTTCCTTAAGAAAAAAAGTTACTGAAGAAGGAGATAGGTTATACCAAAAGTGGCTACCTTTTTTAAAAGAAGAAAATCAAGAATCCAGTGCTAAAAATCTGGCTTATTATTTGGCTTTGCGAAATCACGATATTAGGAAAATTCAAGAAGCTTTGACTCCATGGGGATTGTCTTCACTAGGAAGACTGGAGTCGCGTGTGTTAGATAATTTGAATGCGGTAATTTTAAGTTTAGGAACCATTTTAGGGAAAGAAAAAGAAGTGGCGGAAGTCGACTACCCTTCTATGGACGACTATCTTGCCAGCAGCAAAGAATTGGAAAAAAATACTGCGACTATTTTTGGGAAGAAACCGGCAGACCGCTTTACGCGTATCATGGTTACTATACCTGGCCAAGCAGCTAAAGACAGTAAATTCATTGAAGATTTGATGAAGGCTGGAATGAATGTAGCTCGTTTGAATTGTGCGCATGATGATCCTGAAACATGGAAAGCTATTATCAAAAATATCCGAAAATGTGAAAAAAAGCTTGATCAAAAATGTCAGGTATTGATGGATATTGCAGGACCAAAAGCTAGAATCAGCTGGATCTTTACTAGTTTGAAAAAGCCGAGAGTAAAAGTGGGGAATCAGTTTTTACTGACTGGATCTGACACACCTCCAAAAATGAGCGGAATTGAATTGATGATTGGATGCAACATTCCTGAAATCATCTCTCATTTAAAACAAGGCGACCCAATCAAAATCGATGACGGGATAGTAGAAGGTGTAATAAAAGAAGTTACAGAAGAAGGTGCGATCGTTGAGACGACAAAAGTCGATTCTAAAAAAGGGGTACGATTAAAAGCTGAAAAAGGCTTGAATTTCCCTGCATCAGAAGTGAAAATGGAATTTATTACCGATAAGGATAAAAACGATTTAGATTTTGTCTGCGACCATGCTGATATCATAGGGTTTTCATTTGTTAAAAATGCTGGCGATGTTCAAGAAATCCAACAAGAGTTGCTGAAGCGTATGCCGAAGAAAAAAGCTCAGACGATTCCTTTGATGGCGAAAATCGAAACCGTTGAAGCGGTGAGAAAACTGCCGGAAATCATTGTAGCTGCAGCCGGACAAAATCCGTTTTCTGTCATGATTGCTCGTGGAGACTTGGCTGTTGAAGCTGGGTTCTTAAGATTAGCAGAGTTGCAGCAAGAAATCTTGTGGATCTGTGAAGCAGCTGATGTTCCTGTAGTATGGGGAACGCAAGTGTTGGAAAATATGGTGGCCACAGGAATCCCAACCCGAGCAGAAGTCACGGATGCTGCTCAAGGGAGTCGTTCAGAATGCGTCATGTTGAATAAAGGCGAATATTTAACAGAAAGTGTAGCTTTCTTAGATGAAGTCATCAAGCAAATGCATGAACATGAATATAAGAAAACACCGAAACTAAGAGCACTGAACATTGCAAAAAGAGAAATCGAAAAAGAATAATCAATGAGGTGATCCCCATAGCTGTTGTCGGAATGAACTTAAGCTTTCGAATCGATGAAGCTTATTCTTTAAAGGATAAAAGAAGTGTAATAAAAAGTATTATCCACAAGATGCACCGCAAATTTAATATCAGTATTGCAGAACTGGATAAGCAAGATATGCTGAATCAAGGAGTGATCGGAATCAGCGTGGTGGGGAATGAGTACCAACAATGCCACATCGTACTAGATAAGGTTTTAAACGAAATTGAAGAAACTTATGCGATTGAAGTTTATAACATTGAACGAATGGAAATGTAGAACGGCTTCGGGATAATGATTTTTGGTCATCAAGAGCCAAGGTAGAAGTGTCGTGGACGATTTACAAGTATATTCGTCCGTGAAGAAATAAAAATCAAGGTTGATGGATGTTGTAAAGGTATTTTCGGTCATGAACAAATCAAACCAACAGCTCATGGAACAAAATGACACTTTACAGATGGTTTAGAAGCTGAACACTACAATAAAAAGGCGCTCCCTTTAATAGGGAAGCGCCTTTTTATATACATTATGTTTATTTGCCAAGTTCTTCTTTCAAGCGAGACAATTCATCTTCAACAGCTGCTGAACCTTGAGAAGAGTATTTTTCTTCCAAACTCTTAGCTGGGTCTTCTGGTTGAGCATTTAAATCTGCCATAGCATTAGCTTCATCCAATTTGCGAGTAGCTTTTTCTTCCATACGTTGGAAAGCACTCATTGCGCCGTCTGTTTTTCCAATAGATTCGCTGACTTCATTCAGTTTCTCTTGTGTGTCAGCAACAGATAATTGTGCTTTGATCATTGAACGGCGGCCTCTTAACTTCTCAATATCAGAGGCTAGTTTATCATGCATCTGGCGCATCTTAGTCGCATTTTCATGTGCTTTTGCGTAAGAATTCGCTAAGCCAGTTCCTATGTCTTCCAATTCTTGTTTTTTAGCCAAGAAGACACGAGCGTCATCGTCATTTCCAGCTTCGATAGCTTTTTTTGCGAAGTTGGTGTATTTCATTACTTCAGCTTCATTTTCATCAACTAAACGTTTAGATTTCGTTTCTTCTGCCATAACTCCAGCAGTGTTTTGTTTTACTTCTGCCAAATCTTCCATCATATCACGGAGGTATTGGTCGATCATTTTTTCTGGATCTTCCATTCTATCGATAACCGCATTGATGTTTGCACTGATGATATCTTGAAAACGACTTAATATTGCCATATTGCATTCCTCCTAATAAACTGTTTTTATTTTTTATTGCTGTCCTCATATTTTTTTGCGAGCTTTTCAGCTGCAGAGTCTCCAAAAGTATCCAAAGGTTTGCTGAGCATTTCTTCGGTACGTTTTGCTTCCAAATCTTTTTGTTGTTGTCTTCGTTTCCACCAAGTATACAGTAAGAAAAGTACAGCCAGTACTCCTAGAACGATCAGAACAGGAATCCATGGAGAACGGGTCACTGTCATAATGCGATCTGCAGCATCTCTAAAGGATCTGCTGAAGAATTCTTCGTTACTTAGACTATTATCGTAATAATTCCGGTCGATATAATCCAGTAAAATGTCTCCGGCTTCTGCGTCGATCACACTTTTAGCTTGAGTTCCTGTCACATAATAGTCCATATAAGAATTATTATCTGGAGCAAAGAACACGAGCAACAGATGAGCCTCATCTGTAAATAATTCATCATATAAGTTGTTCGAAAACTCTTCAAGTTCAGCACTAGAAGGGGCAGTAGAACCATTGATATTGTCTGTAATGTATACGTGAGGCTGCACGCCTGTTTCGTTGTAAAAATGTCGTAACCCATCAATCATAGTTGTTTGATTGCCGATCCAGCCAGCTTGTGTTTGATCGGTGAAATAGGCTGTCTCATTGACTGAACCTTCAGGTAAAGCTTCTCGCTCGATAGTTGAACGAGTAATTGATGATGAACCCGAACTAGAACCGGAGAATCCACCTGAAAAGAAATAGAGAATTGCACCCATAACCAATAAAATGATAATAATTGAACTGCAGCCGGTGCCTCCACACCCATTTCCGCCGCCACCTCCACCGGTTCCGTAATAACGACCTCCACGAGGCCTAGAACCATAAAACGGTCTAGTCGGAATAAAAACAGGTCTGGAAGGACGATTGTATCCTCCTCCTCTTCCTCTAGAAGAACCTCCAAAACCACCGAAACCTCCGCCTCGATTGCCGCCAAAACCACCGCCGCCGCTTCGACCGGCTCCGCCTCTGCTTCCTCCGAAAGATCCTCCTCCTCCACGACTTCCGCCACCTCTAGCCATATGCGTGTCACTCCCTCATCCATCATTTACTATTGCCCTAAATCTAGCATAGTAGGTGAAACGCTGTCAATTTATAAGCGGGTCGTCAAAAATGGAATCAATAAAAAGACGGGTGAAGGCGACGTAATTTTCGAACTCTTAGATTAGAAAGAGTATACTTTACTTGAAAAATAAACGGCTAATGGGAGAACTATAAAAACAACTATACTTATTGGAAAGAAAAGAGGTGAGGAAAATGGTTTTGAAAATAGAACAAATATTTGTTAACTTACCGGTGAAAGATTTAGAAGTTTCAATGGATTTCTTTAAGAAAATAGGGTTTGAATTTGATGAACGGTTTACAGACGAAAAAGCCGCTTGTATGGTTTTAGGAACCAATATGTACGCTATGTTGTTAGAAGAAGACTTTTTCAGCAGTTTCACTCACTTGGGCATTGCAGATACAAGTAAAGAAAATGAATGTATTTTGGCATTCAATGTATCTTCCAAAGAAGAAGTAGATACGATATTCAATAAAGCGCTAGAAGCTGGCGGAGAAGACAAATCGATCCCTGGAGAAGAAGAAATGATGTACTTCAAACGGATCAAAGATATAGACGGTCATTTATGGGAAATCAGTTTCATGGAATTCAACCAGTTTGATAATACGGACTATACGATCATATAAAGTTACGAAGAGAGCAAGACTTAGTCGAGCTCTCTTTTTATAGGCATTTTACGAAAAGTAAAATATGATGTAAAATAGAAGTATTATGGAAAGAAAGTCGGGGGTAGAATGCATTCCAAAATAGATTTATGGGTCATTAAAGGAAGCTAAAAAGAATCATTAGAAGAGAGTCTCTTAAGTTATAAACAAGAGCACCTTCTAGAAGTAGCTGCCTATTATGGAATAGATCTTAAAAAGGTATACAAAAGTAAAAATGATGGAGTTGCTGCTGTCGGTAGTAAACGAACAGTTTCAAGAGGAGTGGGAAAAGACACCTTCTATAGAAAAAGAGCAATGGCTGGACATCGAGAGTACGGAAAATGTAAAACTGCAGGACATTCGTCATTGGATTGAAAAAGGATTTCTGTTCGTCTACTTAGTTAAAGGACAATTAAAAGTGAACATACCAGCTGAACTGAAGTACGTAATGCAAAAAACAACCAACAATCCTTTAACAGAAGAACTAGACAGATTTGTTGTGTTTTATCAACATGCAAATATGATGAAAAGGATATACGGTTTTATAAATATCAATCATTTAATTTCTGTTTGGAATCGGTACTATAAATCACAACTTAATAAAGAAAACGTTATCCAATTATTAAAAGCGAAAAATATTCTTGAGTTGTAAAGTTAAATGCAACACTTTCTGTTACATGATTCGATGAACTTAAATCTCTTTACTTCTTCCCCTAGGGGAAGAAAAATTTTAAATACTGCATTGTTGAAAATACTCTTCTGATGAACGTAGCCCTATCACTTCTCTAATCCTTTTATTGATTGCCTGAGCGGCTTGATCGATATCCATTTCTGAAAAAAGATGGATGGATTTCCCTTTAGGGATGAATTCCCTCAACAGTTTATTGAAGTTTTCGTTTGAGCCCCGTTCCCAAGATGCGTAGGCATGACAAAAATATACGTCTGTATTGAGTTCAGACATTAAGGAGAATTCAGAACCATTATCAAAAGTTATTGAAGCAAATAGGTTAGGGTTATCTGCTAGAATCTCTTCAAAGGCATTTTTAACCGTTTGACTTTTATAGTCGCTGATTTTCTTAGTAATGGCATAGCGTGTTTTTCTCTCCACCAAGGTAATGATTGCCGGTTCATTTTTCGTTTTCTTCCCTTTAACCAGATCAGCTTCCCAGTGTCCAAATGTTTCTCTTGATAATACGTCCTCTGGACGATCGGTGATACTGGTACCTAGGATTCTTTTGTTTTTACCCTTAGGGTTACTATGTTGGTTTTTTCTTGGTTTCAGACGATACATGACAGGTAAGTCATGTGGTTTGATAGACAAAAGACCTTGACGTATATAAGAATAGACGGTTTTAAACGTTGGTATATTCTCTACAGGATGCTTTTTTCTATAAAGAGCTATGAATGTCTTTATGTTGTAGAGACGCTGTTTCCCTTTAAACCACCCTTTTGTGAAGGCATCTTCCAGCGCAGAGAAGAAAGCGCTCGAGAAAGAAACAATCTTTTTGCGGACACTCTTTGCTCGTCGTTTTTCATAAATAGATTGCCCGGAATCTGAATAGTACACAGTGACTTTCTTATTATAGCCATTGATCTGTTTGATTTGTTCTACTTTTCCTCGATTGATTTCTCTATGAATTGTGGAACGGTTACGCCCAAGGCGTCTGCCTATCTCTGCTTTATTAACATCTTCATTTAACCATTTTTCTATCAGCTGTCTTTCTTTAAAATCTAAATGAGTAAATGATCGAGTCTGATTTGTGTTATAATTACCTGTGGACATGAAGATTCTCCTTTGCTTATTTTGTGGTGATTTAAGTATAACGAATCTTCATGTCTTTTTGTATTTTCAGAAATTACTGAGTGTTGCAATTCATTTTACAACACACCAGCGAAAAATATTCTTTCAAAACAAAAAATATATCTTGAAAACGAAGAAGTTTACTGAAAAAGGTTGCTATTATAGCAAATAATAAGATAGACTAGATGAAGAGATAAAAATGTCAGGAGTAATTTTTAATGAATAATACAGAGTCTATAACTAGCCCATCACAAACTGGATTAGTCAATTTACTGCAATCAAATACAAAAGATGTAATGATGAGTATTGCAGAAAAACACGAAATCAAAGTTTATAAAAGCCATACAAAAACTAAAATGGCTGAAAATATGAAAGAACCATTATTGCAAAACCTTCCAGGTTTATTGAGTTATATGGACAGCAATAGTCAAGAAACACTGAAGAAAGTCATGAACTTTAAAGACAGTGAAACTATTTTTGACTTTTTAGATGCTAAACCGTTAGCAACTTTAGCTGAACACGGTTATTTATATGTAGAAGAAGAAGACGGCAAATTCCATCCGTTTTTAGCAGATGAAGTAAAAGAAGTTGTAAAAGAGCTGGCCGAAAATGAAGAGTTCCAGCAAGCAACGGCTGAAAACCTAGAATTTTCTAAATACTTAACAGCTCTCATTCATTTATATGGTATTTATTCTGTAGAACAATATGTCAAAGTATGGAATGAACATCATGCTGAGGCGATTACGGAAGAAACAGCCAGCGCAGTGATTGCTCGTTTAGCTGATTGGGATGTTCAATTTACCTTCGAGGAAAATTTAGTGACGTCGGTTTTATTCGAGGCAGAAGAAATCGACAAAGAAGGCTTGAAACGTATTCTTCATGTAGACTACTATATGCCGACAAAAGAAGATGTCGACTATTACGAAAATTATTGGATCGATACAAATTCACTACAGTACTTAAATATGAAACAATATATTTTTGGAAAAGAATTAGATGAAGTAAAGAAAAATCGCGTGCTGTACACTATCGCAGAAGGCGCAGTAATCGGGAAATCTGGTGAAAAACTTTACCAGAGTATTACGAAACAAGACTTTACTTTTGAAAATAAAGAAGAAGTGACCAAGTTTGTCGAATTGTTCAAAGAATTAAGAGAACACGCTAGAACTTGGCATAATCACGGCTTTACTGTTCAAGAATTAGCATCTAGTCAATTGGTGAAATCTGCGAATGTAAAACTAGGCAAACAACAGCCAGTGACTGCTCACAAAGTTGGAAGAAATGAACCTTGCCCATGCGGCAGCGGTAAAAAATACAAAAAGTGTCACGGTAAATAAAAAAATAAGCTCCACAAGAGTCGACTCTTGTGGAGCTTATTTTTTTACATCCGATCTTTTTTGAATTGATTTCTAAAGAAATAGCTAGTGATACCAAATGTAATCAAGTCCGCTGTAGGAACTGCAAAATAAATTCCGTATAATCCAAATAAACGGGAGAAAATAAAAATCAATGGAATCAGTACAATAATTTGTCTCATCAGATTCAAAAAGCTGGCCAGACGTATTTCACCAATAGCTTGGAAGTAATTAGCCCAAACGATTTGTATACCAACCAGAGGGAAACCCAATACCCAAATTCGAATAGCAGGAACACCTAATTCGACAACATCAGGTTCTTGGTTGAACAACATAACTACTGCTTCAGGGAATAGCTGGATCACTAAGAAACCAATAGTAGTAATCACTCCTCCGATGATCGTTCCCCATTTCAAGACTTCTTTCACGCGATCCCCTTTTTTCGCACCATAATTAAAGCTGGTGATCGGCTGCATCCCTTGAATCAATCCTGAAACGAACATAACGATCAACGTTACTGCACTGGTAATGATTCCTGCTACGGACACGGCGACGTCTCCACCGTAACTCACCAAAGTAGTATTTAGAATGATATTCAAAATACTATTAGCGATTTGAAGCATAAAAGCCGGAATACCAATGGATAAAATAGCTGTGACATAGATTTTTTGAGGCAGCATATTTTTTAATTTCAAGGACACATTGCTTCTGCCCCTTAAAAAATAATTCAATTGCCATAACATTGAAAGAAACTGACCGCCAATAGTAGCATAAGCTGCCCCAGCCATTCCCCAGCCGAGTTGAACAATAAAGATGTAATCAAAAACAATGTTGAATCCTGCTCCAATCAGCATACTGATCATGGAAATACGCGGACTGCCATCTGCTCGAGCGAAATTATTCAAAGTTATAGCCACTGATTGGAAAACCGCTCCAAACAAAATAATTCTCAAATAATCTTCAGCATAAGGCAAGACATCTGGACTGGCTCCTAAAAAAGAAAGGAGAGGCTCGATAAACAGATTTCCAAAAATCATGAAAATAGTACCTAAAATAATAGCTATAGCCACTGCGTTGCCTAAGAAATGTTGCGCTTTGTGTTCTTCATTTTTCCCTAAACTGATGGAAAAAATGGTAGATCCTCCAACGGCCACCATAAGAGAAAAAGCTAATAAGACTAAAGTAACAGGGTAAGTAATGGATACTGCAGCTAATCCTAATGAACCGAGATCAGGTGCATTCCCGATAAAGATTCTATCCACTATGTTATAAATGCCGTTTACCATCATTCCAATGATAGCGGGTATAGAAAATTCCATCAATAGTCTAGGGATTTTCTCAGTGCCTAACCGATTTTCTGTCTTCATTTTTTGACCTTCTTTTCTATAATATATGTCTATTAAAAATAGCAGTGTTAAACAATCTTGTCAATTCAATCCGAAAGCCCCGTTTTTTAGATAAGGCATATTATTTCAAATTTTTGAAAGGGTAGGCTATACTAAGATGTGTACAAAATATTACAAAAGAGGAGAGATAGATATGGACAATGTATCGAATACGATTAGTTCAGGATTCAACTCGTTTGTTGATTTCTTGCCTACGTTATTAGGCGCAATTGCTTTAGTCCTAGTGGCATGGGTTTTAGCAGTACTAATTAGAAAAGGGGTCAAGCAAGGTCTTAAAATGGCCGGTTTTAATAGACACCTGGTTAAGTGGGGAGTAGCTCAAAATGAAGAGCAAGCTAATACTACTGTAGAATCAATTGGGAATGTTTTGTACTATCTTGTATGGTTATTATTCTTACCAGCGATTCTAGGTATGTTAGGTTTAACAGCAGTAGCTCAACCTATTTCAAATATGTTTGACACTGCACTAAGCTTCATTCCAACGTTAATTGGAGCTATCTTTATTTTGGTAATTGGTTACTTTGTAGCGAAGTTTGCTAAAAACCTTGTTTACAACTTAGCTTTATCTCTTAACTTAGATAAGTGGATGTCTAAATTAAGCGGATCATCAGACACACCAGATGCTACACCAACAGCATCTCAAAAAAATACGTTAGCCAAAGTATTGGCAAACTTAGTATTTGTAGTGATTTTGATTCCAATTGCTACAGCTGCTCTTGATGTGTTAGGTATTGAAAGCATCTCTAGACCAGTAATTGGTGTGTTAAATTCTATTCTTGCAGCTATTCCTAATATCTTAGTTGCAGTGATTTTATTAGGTATCGGTATTTTCCTTGCTAAATTCATTGGTCAATTATTGGCTGATTTGTTACGCGGAACAGGAATGAACAGCTTAACAAAATACTTGAATACAAATGGTAAAATGAACTTAGATTTAGCTAAGTTGACTGGACAAGTGGTTTCAGTAGTCATTGGTATTTTCTTCTTAGTAGAAGCATTGAATGTTTTGAACTTAGAAGTTCTGAATACGATTGGCGGAGCGATCATTGCTTACTTGCCGCTAGTTATTAGTGCATTAGTTATTCTTGGACTTGGAATCATCGGAGGAACGTTGTTAGGAAACTTCATCTCAACGTCTACGAAGAGTGAATTCTTTGGAGAAGCAGTGAAATACATCTTAATCATTTTCTCAATCTTCATGGCTTTAGATCAATTACAGTTTGCGACAAACATTGTTAATACTGCATTCATGTTTATCATGGGTGGTATTGCAGTTGCCTTTGCTATTGCTTTTGGTATCGGTGGACGCGATGTTGCAAAACGTACTCTTGAAAAAGCAGGAAATAAAGTAGAAAAAGAATCAAACAAAACATCTGATTCTTCAAACGACTTTACTCCTCCAACAATGTAATCAAAAATAAAACAAAGAAGTCTGGCTCTTGAGCCAGACTTCTTTTTATATGGAAGATTTAAAGTAGATTCACAAAGCAAGTACATACAGGTATTCCATTTTATTTATACTTTCAGGTATGGTACAATACTAGATAGATTGTTTGTACTATACAACTTTATAGGAAAGGAAGTGGATGTTATTTGAACCCATTAACAGATAAACTTAAAGAAGTGTTAGTGTCAGTGATGCCAATCGTAGCTATGGTGTTGTTGCTAAACTTCACGATTGTACCTTTAGAAGGAACGATATTGATGCGTTTTTTGCTTGGAGCTGGATTGATCGTTCTTGGATTAGCTATTTTCCTTTTAGGAACCGACATTGGAATCACTCCAATAGGAAACTATCTTGGTAAGGGAGTTACGCGAAGCAATAAAGTCTGGGTCGTTATAGTAGCTGGATTATTTCTAGGTTTTTTTATTTCGATTGCAGAACCTGATTTGCATATATTAGCCAATCAGATCAACACTGTTACCGGCGGCGTGGTTCCTAGTTCTACTATTCTAGTATCTGTTTCTATTGGAATAGCCGTAATGATGACGATCGGTATTTTACGGATTGTCTATAACGTACCGTTATTTAAATTATTAACAGGCGTTTATCTTTTTATCTTAGTTTTGTCTCTTTTTACTTCAAGTGAATTTTTAGCCATTTCGTTTGATGCTTCGGGTGCAACAACTGGTGCACTTACGGTGCCTTTTATGTTGTCTTTATCATCTGGGATATCCTCGTTGAAAAAAAATGGAAAAGCTTCAGAAAAAGATAGTTTTGGTTTAGTAGCTATTTCTTCATCGGGAGCTATTATAGCAGTGATGTTTTTAAATATCATTACTGGACAAAATGAATTGACCGGAGAATTGCCAGTTGATTTGAATCCGTCTGGAACGGTTTTAGAACCTTTTATTCATGAATTACCGATTATTTCACAAGAAATCTTTATTGCTTTGCTCCCTATAGTATTAGTTTTCTTAGGCTATAATTTCTTTTCTTTACGCTTGAACAAGCGACCGTTAAGAAGAGTACTGAAAGGAATTGTATACGTATTTGTAGGATTGGTCATCTTCTTAGTGGGAGTTAATGCTGGTTTCATGAATGTGGGGAGTGTGGTCGGATACCGTCTAGCAGGAATGGAAATGTCCATTTATCTATTAGTTATTGCTTTTGTGCTAGGATTGGTAACGATTTTGGCTGAACCGGCTGTATATGTTTTGACTCATCAAATAGAACAAGTTACCAACGGTTATGTTAAGAGAAAAGCTGTTTTGGGAGCATTATCTCTTGGAGTTGGGCTAGCCGTATTATTATCGGTTATCCGAATTATGGTTCCTGGTTTAGAGCTGTGGCATTATTTGTTGCCAGGATATATTATAGCAGTAGGGCTGATGTATATTGTGCCTAAAATGTTTATTGGAATGGCATTTGATGCCGGTGGTGTTGCCTCAGGTCCAATGACAGCCACTTTTATTTTAGCCTTTGTGCAAGGTGCTGCTCAGTCAATAGAAGGAGCCGACGTGATCCGTGATGGATTTGGGATGATTGCTATGGTTGCTATGATGCCGATCATTACATTGCAATTGCTGGGATTGATCTTTAAATTGAAATCAAAAAGGGAGGATCGTTAATCTATGACAGAAAATCAGTCAGTAAAAGTAAATACCGATCTGCTCTGCCTTATTGTCAATGACGGTATGGGAAGTGAAGTCATCCGAATTGCTAAGAAGAATGGCAGCAGTGGGGGAACGGTTTTTTATGGTTCGGGTACCATTAACAACTCCCGGTTAAAAATGTTTGGTTTAGACAATATTCGAAAAGAAATTGTTCTAATGATTACTAACGATGATCAAAGTGATGCTATTTTGAAAGTTCTTTCAGAAAAATTAAAACTCGATCGCCCAAATCATGGAATAGCTTTTTCAATCTCACTGTTGAATGTTCTTGGAAGACGAAACAGTACTTATGATCAAAATGCTCAAATCGGAGAGGATGACAGTGTAATGCACCAAGCCATTTTTGTTATTGTGGAACGCGGAAAAGCGGAAGACGTTATCGACGCAGCTGTAGAAGCCGGTTCTCAAGGAGGAACCATCATCAGTGCACGTGGTTCAGGAGTAAATGAGACCAGTCGATTGTTCGGAATGGATATCGAACCTGAAAAAGAAATCGTGTTGATTTTGTCAGACAAAGATAAAGTAGATCCAATCGTGGCTTCTATCAGTCATGCTACTGAAATTGAAAAACCTGGTAATGGTATCATTTTTACTATTGATGTAAAAAACACTAAAGGATTATTTTAATTCATTTTTTTACTTAATGGTATAAAAAACAATAGTTCTGAATTGTTTACAAAGGTTCTATAATTTTTAGTGTTGGTGAAGAAAATTCACTAGCACTCTTTTTTGGCAAAAAAATAGAGACATGTGGAAATTTTCGCTAGAATGAAGTTACCACACAAACATCCTAAAGGAGAATCCCACATGTCTTACTCTCATTCTATAAGAACTTCACTGAATTTAAAAGATTTAAATATTCAATTTGAAAAAGATTTTTGTAAAGATACCATCATTAAAGGAAAGACCGCTAAAGCTTATTACGCTAAATTAACTTACACACCTGATCGGTGTCCTAACTGCGGTATGAAGAAAAATGGGTACTCCATTATCAAACACGGTTATAAAGAATCGCGCATTACCTTGAATAGTACCACTCATTACCCGACCTATTTATTTTTGAAAAAACAACGTTTTTTCTGTAAGGCATGTACTTCTACCTTTTCTGCAGAAACAAAAGAAGTAGCTCGTCATTGTTTTATTTCAACACAAACGAAACAGTCCATTGCGATCGAAGCAGCAGATAAAATCTCTGAAAAAGATTTAGCCAAAAGGCACCATGTCAGCGTATCAACGACGTCTAGAATGTTAACCTTATTAGGAGAACAATATAAACTAAATCCGGAATGGCTTCCTGAACACCTTTGTTTTGACGAGTTTAAATCGGTCTCAAAAGCATTAAGTTTTATTTATATGGACTCTAAAACGCACCAAGTCATCGATGTGCTTCCTGATCGAAAACTGGCAACCTTACGGATGCATTTTGGCAGATACACCTATAGCGCACGGTTGAATGTCAAAACCATTGTCATTGATATGAATACACCTTATTTCACATTAATCAACGAACTCTTTCCCAAGGCAAAAATCATTATTGATCCGTTTCATTTGGTTCAGCTCATCAGCCGTTCCATGAATCAAACAAGAGTAGCTTTAATGAACTCTTACCGGACATCTGATTCTGAAGAGATGAAACATTATCGTAAGCTGAAAAATTACTGGCCACTTGTCTTAAAAAAAGAGGAGAATCTCGAGGCTTTTAATTACACTTATCAACGCCTATTCAAAGGACTGAAAACACAAAGAGGCATCATCGATTACTTATTGACCTTAGGAGATACCTTTCAAGTGACCTATGAGTTTTATCAGCGCTTATTATATGCGTTTGATCAGCAAGACTACAGCTTGTTTATGGATTGTTTAAATACAGCGCCCAAAGGGCTCTCTTCTTATATGAAGACCAGCTTACGAACCCTTAAGAAATATCAACACCAGGTGAAAAACACTTTTTCTTATCCTTTTACAAATGGTCCGTTAGAAGGCACAAACAACAAAATCAAAGTGTTAAAACGAATAGCCTTCGGGTTTCGGCGTTTTACAAAGTTTAAAACGCGTATTCTTTTGTCCTGCAATACTATCCAAAACTAAAAATAGAGTCTTCAAACGAATTCGTCTGAAGACCCTATTGGGTTCTTTATTTTATTGAATTATTTTTCTTACCAACACTATTTGACAAAGAGCCTTTACAAAGAAACTATTCAGAACTATTGTTTTTTTGTTTTGACTTTTTGTAAGGGCTTCCTTAAAATTAGATAAAAGAAACTATGTTAAACAGATAAATGTTGGATTGGGAGGAAGTCAAATGGCTTTAAATAAAAATGAGCGAAAAGTTTTAGATGTGATTCGGCAAGATCCCTACGTATCACAGCAAGATCTTGCGGACGCAGTAGAGTTATCCCGGTCTGCAGTCGCAAATATCATTTCAAACTTAGTTAGAAAAGGTTATCTGTTAGGAAAAGCCTATATTGTAAATAAAGAACGTCCTATTGTATGTATCGGTGCAGCTAATATAGATAATCGACATATTGTCCAAGATGATCTAGTTGGGAAAACTTCTCATAATATAAAAGCAGCTTCTTCTTTGGGAGGAGTCGCACGAAACACAGCGGAAAATTTAGGGCGATTAAGTGAACATGTAGAATTGATTTCAGTGGTTGGTAATGATGATGATTGGAAAAGAATCAAGAACCATTCAAAACATTTTATTGATTTAACAAGTGTTTCAGTATTAGAAGAAAAGTCGACTGGGAACTTTATCGAGATCATCAATAAAGAGCAGGAATTGTTGGTTGGTTTAGCTGATATGTCTATATACGAATGTCTTACTCCAAAATTGATCAATAAATACTTAAATGTTATTCAACGTGCGAAATGCATTGTTGTCGATACAAACTGTCCAAAAGAGACTATTGAATTTCTGTTAGCATTTACGAAACGATACAATATCAAATTAGTTTTAATGACAGTTTCGGCACAGCAAATGGGGAATTTGCCTCATCGTTTGGATGGAGCTACCTTAGTCACTAAGCACAATGAATTAGAGACAGCATTTAAACGACCAGTTCAAACAAATGCTGATTTGAAGGAAATGGTTTTGTTATTCTTAAATAGAGGATTCAAAGAAATCATCATTTCTAAAGATAGTGAAAAAATCATATACGGAAATAAAAATCGTATGAGGATATTTGAAAACCCCCGTCCTTATAACAAACAATACGATTGGGGACAAAACGAAGCGATGATTTCCGGAATGCTTTATGCTGAATTTCATCTTGATTTTTGCGAAGATCCTGTTTTGGCAGGTGTAGTAAATGCTTTTAAAACATTAGATTGTTTGGAAATCGTCCGACCTGATTTAACAAATGACAAGCTACAAAAAGAAGTAGAAGAAACCACAACCCCTATAACGGAAATGAAATTTTAATTTCGCTTACATTTGTGCTAGCTCAATCGTTCAACCTGTGTTATCTTTGAAGCAACAGAAAACGAATGTGAGGAAAAAACGGTGAAGTATATCAAATATGTTGGAAACGCCTTATTAGTAATTGCAATCATCCTTTTTGCAGTAACAGCAGCAATCAGTTTTTTCTCAGGTCCGGATGATGAAGGGTTATTTGGTTACAAAGGGTATACGGTTGTGAGTGGAAGTATGGAGCCTGCTTTTTCGACCGGCGATTTTATTTTTGTCAAAACGACTCCTTTTGGAAATATTAAAACAAAAGACATTGTTACATTTGTTAGTGGTGAAGAAATCGTGACCCATAGAGCGATAGAGGTTAAAGATGAAGGGTTGGTCACTCAAGGAGATGCCAACAACATTCCTGATCAAGCCGAAGTGACAGCGGATAATTATATTGGAGAGTTGGCTTTGATTGTTCCTTATTTTGGTTATGTCGTAGTTGCAACGCAGCAACCTTTAGTTCTAGGTGGGTTGGTTGTATTATTGGGAAGCTATTACATTCTTGCTTATATTGATGTAGCGAAAAAAGATAAGCAAAAAACATAATACCTGTTAATTTTATTTGAATTGTCATAATTTGTTCACAATTAAAAAATATACAAAAAAGAAGCAAAAGCTTGAATAGAAACTTATTCCAGCTTTTGTTTCTTTTTTGTGGTGGAAAATTGCATAAATTAAATAGAAAAAATTTAAAAAATAAAATTCAGTTAAACGAGAAAAAATAAATCATGTAATCAAACGAATAAAAATATACCGGTTATTTAATTTGCGGGTAAAATACTTTGAATTCAAAGCATTTGTCATTAATGAAAAATGAATAATAATCCCTAATTTGAATAAAACTAAAGGACAAATGTTTGCTATTTTTTGATAAAACTATTCAAATAGTATTCGATGATGAATATCTTTTGATATAAAAGCATTTTGAAACTCAAAGCATTCATATAACATTGTGTATTTTAATAAATATTTAAACATAATATTATCTTTCGAATTAGTATTAAATAACATGAATATTAAATTATTTTTTGACTTAGAAAAATCAGAAGGCTATATTGAGAAATGGAAAGAGAAAAGAACTATACCAAACGGAGGAATGATTAAAAATGAAAAAAATTAAAAAATATTATCCATTGATTGTCGGTTTAGTACTATTGCTTAGCGTTGCTGCCTATGGAACTCGTGCTTATTTCTCAGATTCAACGAGTGAAGATGCAGGGATTAAACTTACTCTGGGAAATATAGATGTAGAAGGTGGCAGCGAAGAATGGGTTTATAGTGACAAAACTCAATTGAAGATAGATGAAAAAGGTACAGGCGCAGAAAAAAAAACCTATGTGTCTAATGTAAAACCAGGGGACTCATTTACAAAAACATTCATTTTTAAAAATAAGAGTTCATTAAACACTACTTTTAAATTTTCTCAAAATTTATCTAACGCTGACAAAGGACCATTCAATGTTTCATTAGATGTTATTGAAGTAAATGATAAAAAAGTCGATAAAATTTCTTTAGAAACAATAACAGAAGCTGACAGTAATGTTTATGACATGAAAGGTTATGAATCAGTAAAAGTTAATTTAACAGTTACTGTTGACAGTAACAGCGAAAATGTAGCCAAATTTAATGATAATGGGACTAATGTTTTAAATGATGATGAGAAAATGCTGGATTTGCTTGAAAAAGGAATTGAAGTTAATTTGACTCAAGAGTAGTTTAAATCTCTCGTACTACGAATAAAAAATGATTAAATTATGCTTTCCATTGTTGTAAAGATATCGAAGTGAATCAAATGTTCTTATAGCAAAAATTAAAAATGATGTACAAAAGCTATTCTGAATAGTATTGAAATTTAAAAGAAAAAATTATATTTGATAAAATACCCTTTAGTGATCTGACTAGGGGGTATTCTGAATAGGTTACACTAAGTTGGACAATAATTATAAGGTCTTACACACTTAAGTCAAATCACAATGGAGGAAAAGCATTATGACTAAAAGAGAAAGAAGATCGTTCTCTAAGGACTTTAAAGAACAAGTTGTTCAACTGCATTTAGCTGGAAAGCCTCGGGCAGATATTGTTAGAGAATATGATCTGACGCCTTCGGCCTTGGATAGATGGGTCCGTCAACACCAATCAACTGGTTCATTTCAAGAAAAAGATAATCGTACGCCTGAAGAAACAGAATTAATAAAGCTCCGTAAAGAAAATCAGCGTCTTATGATGGAGAACGATATTTTAAAACAAGCAGCGCTGATAATGGGACGAAAGTAGATGTGATTCGGAATAACCTTCACAAATACTCGGTATCAGCAATGTGCGAAGTCCTGCAAATCTCAAGAAGCACCTACTATTACGAAGCGAAACAACGTGATCATCAAGAAGAAGAGCTAACACAGTTGATTGTTCAGGTGTTTAAAGCTAGTCATAACATTTATGGTCAGCGAAAAATAAAAGTCGAACTCCAAAAGCTGGGCTGGCAAGTCTCACGTCGTAGAATTAGTCGAATCATGAAAGAACAAGGTCTGCTCTCTAAATATACGATTGCTCAATTCAAACCAAGTAAATCGACCGTTAATGAGTCTGAAACAGTTAATGTACTGAATCGAAGATTCAATCAAGAGAAGGAATTGACTGTTATTGTCAGTGACTTAACTTATGTGCGCGTAAGGCAAAAGTGGCACTACATTTGTGTTCTGGTAGACTTATATAATCGTGAGATTATTGGGTACAGCTCTGGTCCAAATAAGACCGCAGAGTTAGTTCAGCGCGCTTTTTCAACGGTTCCGTACAATTTAACTCGTCTTAAATTATTCCACACAGACCGGGGAAGTGAATTTAAAAATCATCTCATCGACAAAGCACTAGATACCTTTGGTATCAAACGCTCTTTAAGCAATAAAGGCACTTCATACGACAACGCTGTAGCAGAAGCTACCTTTAAAACGATTAAAACAGAATTGATTAATGGCCGTGTTTTTGAACATCAGAAAGAACTGGACCTTGAACTGTTTGATTACGTTAATTGGTACAATAAGATTCGTATTCACGGGTCGCTCGGTTACTTATCGCCACAAGAATACAAATTATCAGACCTTTAAAAAGTTGTCTAATTAAGTGTTGACATACCAATTCTTAAATAATAGGAAGATAGAAAAGGAGGATTAGTCAATGAAAAGAATAGAGAAATTCAGCTTAATTATTTTCATTTGGATAATCTCTTTTCTATTAGGAGCTCCTTCTAAAGTTCATGCTTACTTTTCAGACAGTACATCGATAGATGCAGGGATAGAAATAACTTTAGGTTCAATTGATTTAGCAATAAATAATTCTACAAATACTAGTGAATTGAAATTAGGTAATGGGATTAATGAAGTTGAATTCAAGGATATAATTCAGAATAATGGAACTCTAGATGGAAAGTTAGCCTATAAGATTAATATAAAAAAAGAAGACGGCACAAAGATAGATTCTTCTTTATTAAATTCGTTAAAACTCACAATAAATAATCAACAACTAAATATGAATAACATAGACCACTATTCGATGGCTTCAACTCAGGCTGGAGAACCTTTTTATTTACATCCTAAAGAGGCGCCTCAAGAAATTTCTGTAAAGGTTAAATTGAACTCAGATCTACAGCAAGCACAACCTATAAGTGTTGAAATAGAGTATATGCTTTTTCAAACGAATGGAACTATTGCAAAACCGCTTTTCTGTGACACTGTAAAATCACATCATAAGATAATAATCGATAAAAAAGATGAGTTTTGGCCTGGAGAACCCATTAAAGTTGGAGATTATAAATATGTTTTAGAATTACCAGAAAGCTTTTATTATTTTGATAGAAAAGAAGATAGAGTAGAGAAAGTGTGGAATGGTTTGTGGTGGACAGAAAAAAAGAAAGAATATAAATACTATACTAGCTTAAATCATGGAACACTCTATCTAGAAAGTAAAGAAAAAATAAGTGACTGGAATAAAATAGTGACCCTACAAAATACAGAATCAATTAAGTATGATATCATTCCGATTTCGGATACTAAAGCCAAAGTAAACTTTTATTTTAACAAAGATATCACTAGTAATAATACAAATCAAAATAAAAACTTTTACGCAGAAAACGGTGCTTTTTATTTAAAAGGTAACAATAGGAATAATCAAGCTACCATAAATTTTAAAATCAATGCAGGAAAACTTCTATTAAGTAGCGATACTGTAGATCAAGATTCGGGTGGTATTACCGAAAATGAAATTGATCTTAACCAATCTTTAAATCAAGTAGCCTCACTTCAATACATTGCTCAGAAGGGGTCTAAGTTTGAGAAAAGAGATGTTGTGTTTGATTATTCCATTGTGTTGAATGCTAACCTTTATATAGACTTCCGTTGGCTGCCGGATATAGCAGAACCTGTACAAGTGACAGGCAATTCGAAAATCCCTTTATTAAGTAGTATAAATCCTTCTCAAAATTTATGGACTATAATCAAAAAGTTTATTGCTGATATCAGTGACAATTATAACCCGCAGTTGCAGATAAATTTAACGAATTCTGCTACTAAGCAGTCTGTTGTATTATCTAGAAATTTGACTAATATTTTACAGCTGCAAAATAGCAGTCGAACCCAACAGACATTCTCAAGACAAAGCCGAAGTCTAGATTTGAATAACGAAAATAATACTGAGCCAAGTTCTTTATCAATAGAAGAAAGTGTACCGAAGGATTCTAATAGTAGTGCAGAAAATCAACCAAAAGTAACAAAAGAAAAAATTCCTGCGAAGCAACCTGACAAAGAAACTCCAAAGAATACTGAGGATTCCAATCATAAGCCGCCGGTGGTTAACGAGGAAGATTCTGAAGCTGAAATCCCAGTACCAGTCGAAGAAAAAGAGGAAATCCCTCAAGAATCAACTGAAAAAGTACCGGAGATAATAGAAGAAGAGGAATCTAGTCATTTACCAACAGAGGAGAAATTTAGTTACTTGGAAGTTAAAGTGAAGGATAAGTCTTACGAAATTGGGATTACTCAAGAACAGTTAGACTGGTTGATAAAATTTAAAACAGTACAGGAATTTACTGATGAAGTAAATAATGAAGCGGATGCGTTATTTATAAAATACGATAGAATCAAAGGGATAGAAAATGTTGAGACATTTATTAATCAGTTAGCTGAAATAGAACAATTAGATGCAACACTTGAAGTGAAAGATCATCCTAAACGAAAAGTAGTGGAGATTAAAATCATAAAATAGAGATGATGAAGAAATTGCAAAATTCTATTGTGGCGCTAAGTATAAGTTAAAGCTTACAATCGAGACAACTATAAAAAAGTCAGTTATCTTGATTTGTTTTGTGCTTTTCAAATAAAAGATGAAAGATGGCAAAGTAAAAATAAGCATGACTCCTTTAATACAAAGGAATCATGCTTATTTTTTACGAAAAAAACAGATAACATCAATTGAAAAAGGAGTTCTTTTACTGTCTATTCTAATATATGAAGATTAGTTTTTTTAAAATATCGTCGAATAAAGTAAATCGTCAGCAGTAGTGTCAGTCCTTCTGTAAAAGGGAGGGTCAACCATACACCTGTCAAATCAAAGAAAGAAGATAAGATAAACAGTAACGGAATGACTAAAATCAATCCTCTCAATAATGAAAGAATAAACGATTGTTTTGGTTTAGCTACTGCTGAAAAGAACGCAATCGATACGATGTTCAGACCCATAAATAAGAAGGCCATAAAATAAAGTGCAATGCCTTTTTTCGTAATAGCCGCTAAGACAGCATCGTTTTCACTGTTAAACCATTGAGTAATGGTATCAGAATAAACTAGACCAATTCCATAAAACAGTATTCCTAAGATTAGAGCAGTAGAAAAACCATACGTCATTAAGTGAATAATATTAGTGTGTTTTTTTGCACCGAAGTTTACGCTCACGATTGGTTGAATACCTTGTCCAATGCCTGTGAAAATAGCTACACAAACCAACGAGATATTGGCAATGATACCATACGCCGCAACCCCGACATTTCCGGATAATTCCAAGATAACAATGTTGAACATAAAAATGACTAATCCAGATGAAAATTCAGTAATGAAAGAGGGGAACCCTATAGATAAAGTTGATAAAAAGGGATTTATCTTCCAATTAACTGTAGAAAAAGCTAATTGTCTTTTAGGGAACCGTTTATGAAAAGTCAAGATTAGTAAACTGATGATCGGAGAAGTTGCTGTAGCTAGAGCGGCTCCTTCCATGCCCATTTCCAAAGGGAAAATGAATGAATAGTCTAATACGATATTTGCTAAGCTGCCTACTAACATTCCAGTCATGGCTAATTGAGGATTGCCGTCATTTCGAACAAAACACACCACAATATTATTCACTACAAAAAACACGGAGAACAATAAAATGATGCCAAAATAATTTTTCGCCAAAGGAAGAATGTTCCCAGTAGCCCCCAGCATTTGGAGTAAAGGATCGATAAACAGCAATCCTAATACAGTAAAAATAATTCCTGAGCCTGTTCCTATAATAAGAGTTGAGGTAAAAATTTGACGGCTTTCTTCTCGCTCATTTTTTCCTTGCGAAATAGCATATAAAGTAGCGCCTCCCATCCCCAGCATTAACCCCAGACCATTCAATACGTTGTAAACCGGGATGACAAGATTCAAAGCAGTCAAACCATCTTGTCCGACACCATTTGCGATAAAGAAAGTATCAGCCAAGATATACAATGATAACCCCAACATACTGAACAAACTTAGACTAACGTAATGGATAAACGATTTATGTAAAGGTTGATTTATTAAGTCGGTAGATTTCATTTTTTTCTCCTTTCAAAATAAAAGAGCACCACTTCTACTGTCCAAGACCTGATGACAGAAGAAACGAGTGCTTTAAGAGGTTCATTGTCCGGCGACAAAAGAACCTCAGCAAAATTCAATTTAACTGGAGTATAGCATATCCTGTTTTACAATCAAAGAGTATGATAGGACTTAATTCTATCTAAGGAAAAAAACGTCAATTTTTCATTTTTAATGAAAAAACTTTTTTTATACTATTAACTTTCTTTTTTTAGTACCGATAAGAATAATAACAACTAAATAGGTAATTCTCGTATAGATGTTCTAAAGTATGTATTTACATAAGCAATGGTTATAATTGCATCCATTTGAACGGAGGAAACCCAATGAACCCAAGTGTATCTCATCCATTTAAATTGAATAATAAGAAATCGTTATCAGCCGCCGTAATTCGTGCGGCTTTTTTTGTACTCATTTTTTCTCTCGTACTTTTAGTGTTAAGCGGACTTCACTTCACAAAAGCGGAGGCTAAAAGTATTTCGTTAGCTGAATCATTAGGGTATCAAATAGTAGAAATGACAAACGAAAATCTACCTGAGACGTTGCAAGTAGCTATCTACAGGGACACCGTTTCTAAAAAAGATGCATTAGCAATCGCTAAAGAATTAAATAAAGAAAACAAACAAGATGTCGTGGTATATGTCAGTATGGCACCACTATCGTCAGAAAAAGAAGTTCGATTCAACGAAGAGATTGCTTACAAAGTTACAGTAAATGACGGTTCTATTGAAACTGTAGACTTCGATGTTTACAAAGATGTCCAGCCGGATAGAACCGTTGATGGAAATTGGAACTTGGAGGATAATGTCCTGAATTTAGTTACGGGTGAAGTGACTATCAATGTCAATATGGACGACGGATTAGCTAAAGAAACGGTTTTGTCTAAAGCTCAAGCTTTATCTGAACAAATTCTAGCTCTTAATAAAGAAAGTGGAGTAAGTTCTGTGCTATTCCGTATTTCTGCAGGTGAAAAAGAGTATGTGTATCATTCTGATCAGTTCTATACCATTGGAGAAGCTCGTGTATCTAAAGGTTAAGCACCTATTAATCAAGTAGAGAATGTTTAAAGTTTCGTTTGACTAATAAAATCACTATATTAGTCAAATAAGCAATAACTAAGGAGTCGCTTGATGAATAGAACTCGCTGTCTAGAAAAATAAAGAAACTCATCAAAAAGGAGAAAGTTAACTGAATAACTTTCTCCTTTAACAACGACTAGTCGTTGTTTTCTTTTTTCACTTGTTTCAGTTTTTCTGGATCGCCAAAAGATTGAAAATCTTCTGGGGCTGTTTCATTTTCTTTATCTGCTTCTGTTTTACCTTCTTCTTCAGCAGGAGAAACGATTTCGCCTAGTCCTTCTTTTACAAAAAATGGGTTGACGATAGGGTTTTGTCCATCACCAGGTGGTTGTTGTGCCATATAAAAACCTCATTTCTTTTATAGTTTAAACTAACTATACCACTATCGTTTTGCAAACGCTTTAAATTTGCTTTATAAAGTGTAAAATTGACTGAGCAATTTATCTCTAAACTTAAAAATATATGGTAAACTAGGAGAAACTGAAATAACTAAGTAATGAATTCTACCGGAGGCAAAGTTATGATTTGGATTATACTAGGATTATTGATCGTATTTATATTGCTTTACTTGTACTTAAACAATACATGGCTTCAAACAACACATTATTCAATTCGGATTCCGTTTTTAGATGAAGAGTTGAAGGGCACGAAAATCGTTCAAGTATCAGATGTGCACTTTCCAAAAGAAGGCGTATCGATCCAGCGATTGTTGAAAAAAGTGGCTAATGAAAGTCCGTCTTTCATTGTGTTAACGGGAGACTTGATTCAAGTAGATGAAAAATTCCCGGCAAGCAAATTAAGCCAATTGAGTACGGGGTTGGCAAAAATTGCACCTACTTATGCAGTAACTGGAAACCACGATTTAAAAGGTGGACATCTGAGAGATTGGGAGCAGATGTTAAGCGAATCAGGAGTCACGGTGCTGATTGATGAAGCAGTTTGGCATCCAATCAATGACAGCGGACTGGTTCTTATGGGGTTGTCTGAAAAAGAAGACTTTGAATCGGCTCCGAAACCTATTTTAAAAGAGATTGAATTGAAGGATGAATTGAAAGATGAAAAACGTATTTTATTAGCGCATCATCCAGAGTTTTTGGAAGAGTACTTGATGGACCTGACGAGAGTTCCGGATCTGATTTTATCTGGTCATGCTCATGGGGGGCAAATCCGACTGCCTTTCTTTGGTGGACTGTTTGCGCCTGGACAAGGACGTTTTCCAAAATACACTTCAGGTGTGCACTTTGATCCGGATCTTCCTGATAAACGCATGGTCGTCAGTCGTGGGATCGGAAACTCAACCTTTCCATTCCGTTTCAATAATCGCCCAGAAATTGTTGTCATTGAATTGCAGTAACACGCAAAGCACTTTTCATTTCGATGAAAGTGCTTTTTGTATAGAAAAGAAGTTTTAATGTAAGTGGTTTCCTTTGATGTTTTTGATGGTCTTAGCTAAACTAAAGGTAACTTGATTAGGAGGCGAAGCATATGGTAGTAGGCTTATATGATAGAATTCCTTTGAACAACGGTTATACGATCCCAAGAATTGGGTTAGGTACGGCAGGCTTGTCGGGTGCAGAAGCAGAGGAAGCTGTGTTTTATGCACTGAATCATGGTTATCGCTTGATTGATACTGCAGCTATATACGATAATGAAGAAGAAGTTGGTCGGGGGATCAATTTAGCGATCAATGCAGGTATCAGCCGGGAAGAAATCTTTGTTGTTACGAAGATTGCACCTGAAGATATGGGGTTTGATAAAACAACTGATGCTTTTGAAGAAAGCTTAGAACGATTGAATACTCAATACGTTGATTTATTATTGATCCATAAACCGGCTAAAGACGATGAAGTAACGTTAGAGACTTGGCGAGCAATGGAAGAAATCTATGCTTCGGGACGAGTACGTTCCATCGGGGTTTCCAACTTTGACCGCGGAGACTTAGCGATGCTGTTGGAAGAAGCGAAAGTCAGACCAGCAGTCAACCAATATCAAATGTTCCCAGGAGCAAGCGCACGACACACGAATGATTATTGTGATGAAGAAAATATCGTGTCAATGGCGTATTCTCCGTTGAAAAAAGGTAAAGTTCAAAAAGACCGCAAATTAAGTTCTATGGCTGAAACGTATGGTAAAACAGCTGAGCAGCTAGTTTTACGCTGGGCAATCGACCGAAACGTCGTGCCAATTCCTCAGTCTGGCAATAAAGATCATATCCGTGACAACATCGATATTTTCGATTTTACGATTAGTGATAATGATATGGAAATTTTAAACAGTTTAGATATTCCTCGTGGAGAAAGACAAAGCAATGACGCTTCGGGCTTGAGAGACCGTACTCACCGCCGTCAAAACATCCAAAAAGGACGCGGAAGAGGTTCAGGTCGAATGAGACATTAATAGAATAAATAGGCTAACTCTTACAAATAAGGAGAAACCATTATCCGTTGCACGTACATTTGTGCAGTGGGTAATGGTTTATTTTTATGGAAGCTTTTACTATTGGATGAGATTTGGTAAAATAAGCATGTGAGTGCGATAGTAGTTGGTTATAGAATGATTGACCCTATTTCGCAAAGAACTATAGATAAGAAGAAAATATACCTACTGGAGGTTATAAAGATGGTTTTAAATCTTGGGATTATTGGTACAAATTCAATTACAAATGTGTTTGTGGATGCAGCATTGGAATCAAAATTATATGCAGTAAAAGCGGTTTATTCGCGCACAATTGAGAAAGCTCAAGCATTTGGGGAACCTTATGGTGCAGATGTATTTGAAACGGATCTGACAGCATTCGCTCAACATCCTGAAATAGATGTGGTCTATATTGCTTCTCCAAACAGCCTGCATTTTGAACAAGCAGTGGAAATCATGAAAAATGGAAAACATGTGATTGTTGAAAAGCCTATGTTTTCTAACCCGACGGAATGGAAAATCGCTGCAGAAACAGCTAAAGAAAATAATGTGTTTATGTTTGATGCAGCTCGTCATATCCATGAAGAGAACTTCAAACGTGTTAAAGAAGAAATTAAAAACATCGAACACATCCAAGGGGCTAATTTGACTTATATGAAATACTCTTCTCGCTACGACAATGTATTAAACGGAGAAGAGCCAAATATCTTTTCATTGAAGTTTTCAGGCGGAGCATTAGCTGATTTAGGCGTGTACGTGGTGTATGCTGCAATCGATTGGTTTGGTGTGCCGCAATCTGCACATTACTTTGCGCAAAAGATTTCTACAGGAGTAGATGGAAAAGGAACGATCATCTTCCGTTATCCAACTTTTGATGTAACAATGCAAACCGGTAAAATTGCTAGTTCATATTTACCGAGCGAAATCTATGGATTGAATAAAACAATCTCCCTAGATGGTGTAACAGGTATTTCAACGATCGATGTGATTGATCGTAAAGCTGGTTTGAAAGACAATATCGCTAAACCAACTCAAAAATCGCCAATGATCGAAGAAGCGGTAGATTTTGCTGATGTCATCAATCATCCTAATGATGAAAAAGCCTTGAAAAATTATCAAGAATGGCTTGAATTAAGCCGAAATGTCAACCAAGTATTATATGATCTAAGAGCTGATGCTGGAATCATTTATCCAGCAGATAAAAAATAAACTACGATAAAATAGAGATGAATAATGGGCTGAGCGAATTGTCTCAGTCCATTAAATTATGTTTTAAGAGGAGCAACTAAAAAATGAGTGAATTTTTAAGTCCTGAATTTCAAGAACATTGGACGAAATCAGGTTTCAAGGCACCAACAGCTATTCAGTTAACAGCGTATGAAGTGTTAAAAGAAAAGAAAGATATGGTAGGGATTTCTCCTACAGGAAGCGGGAAGACATTAGCGTTCACCCTTCCGTTACTGGAAACTCTTGTTCCAGACAAGCGCATGCAATTATTGATTTTAGAACCTTCTCAAGAACTAGCTGTTCAAGTTGGACAGGTAGTAAAAGAGTGGGCTGATATTCGCCAATTAAGCACCCTAACACTGATTGGGGGAGCGAATGTCCAACGTCAGATTGATAAATTAAAAACTAAACCTGAGATCATCATTGGAACACCAGGACGAATTTTAGAATTGGCCGACAAAAAGAAATTAAAACTGCATCAAGTCCAAACAGTCGTTTTAGATGAAGCGGATCAATTGTTGGGACAAGATCAATTGAATACCGTGCGCGAGCTGGTCAAAAAAATGCCGAGTGATCGTCAAATGGGCTTCTTTTCTGCTACAAGCAACACATTGATGGATGATTTATCAACATGGTTCAATGTGGATCCGATTTGGAAAGATGTGACAGCAGTAGATAATTCTAAAGGCGAGATCACTCATGCATTTATTGAGACACCTATTCGTAAAAGAGATGCGATGTTAAAACAACTGAGTCATTTGTCAAAATTCAGAGCATTGGTTTTTTTCAATGATGTAGCTAGTTTGACAGCCGCTTTAGATCGTTTGAGTTACGAAGGTATTTCAGCAGGAGTATTGCATAGTGAGCGAAATAAAACAGAACGGAAACAAGTTTTGCAAGATTTCCGTAATGGAAAGATCCAATTTTTATTGACCACAGATTTAGCTTCTAGAGGATTGGATATTGAAGAATTGGATTACATTATTCAATACGATATCCCTATTTCTAAAGAAAGTTATGTGCATCGTTCTGGAAGAACCGGTCGAATGAGAAGAAAAGGAACCGTCTTAACGTTAGTGAATGAACGAGAACTGCGGAATTTCAAACAACTAATATCTCCTTTAGAGCTTTCGTTAACTCGCTTGTATTTATATGGTGGAGAACTGGTTGAGGAAAAAATTGCTGTTGAAGCACCGCAATTATCTGTAAAGAACACTTCTGAAAAGGGAGCCAAAGAAGTGAAAGTCATGCCGAAAAAAGAGCACAAACCACGTGTTGTAAAAGATTTTCCACCAGTTCCAGTAAAGAAAAAGAAAAAAAATCGGACGAAAAAAGCGAAAAATAAAGGGGCAAGACGTAAAAAAACAGATTAATCCTGTGCAACAAAGGAGAATGTATTGAAGATGAACAATCGTAAAGACTTGGTTTTAACTTTTTTACAGCAAAAACCAAATGAGTCCTTCTCAGCAAAAGTGCTTGCGGAAGAACTAAAGCTTGATCGATCTAATGTGAGTCGTTACTTAAACGAACTTTACAATGAAAACAAAGTTCACAAAAATGCTGGCCGACCAGTATTGTTTCAATTCAAACCATCCCGTACAGAAAAAGAAGAAGGAGAAAGCAAAGCATTTTCAAAAATCGTTGGACATAGTTTGTCGTTAAAAGTGATGGTCCAGCAAGCTAAAGCAGCTATCTTATATCCACCTAGAGGACTGCACACCATTATTTTCGGGGAAACGGGTACGGGTAAATCCGTTTTTGCAAGAAGTATGTATGAATTCGCGTTGGAGTCTAAAGCAATGTCACAAGATGCACCGTTTATTTCCTTCAACTGTGCAGATTATGCCCAAAACCCGCAATTATTATTTGGGCATATCTTCGGTGTAAAAAAAGGCTCTTATACAGGCGCTACAGAAGACAGTCCAGGATTGTTGAAAAAAGCTGATGGAGGGATTTTATTTCTGGATGAAATCCATCGTTTGCCGCCTGAAGGGCAAGAAATGCTGTTCACTTTTATTGACAAAGGTGTCTACCAGCCGTTAGGAGAAAGCGGCAAAGAGTATGAAGCCAGTGTGCAGATCATTGGAGCTACGACAGAGAATTCTGATGTTCTACTATCCACTTTCAACAGACGAATCCCGATGTCGATTACTATGCCTCCTTTAAGAGAACGAACGATTGATGAACGGTATCAATTAGTAGCTTCCTTTTTGCAGCAAGAAGCTCATCGGTTGAATCAAGAGATCGTTGCAGAAAGAGAAGTCGTTTTGGCTTTTATGTTGTACCATCCAGAAGCCAACATTGGACAAGTTGAGCGGGATTTGAAATTGGTCTGTGCTAAAGCCTTTTTGCATTATCGGACCAATAATGAAGACCATTTAACGATCACACAGGAAGACTTGCCTTTGCCGGTTCAAAAAGGGCTGCTGTTGAAAAAAGAAGCTCCGGAAAGATTGAATAGAATCGTTAAACCGCAACAAAAGCACTTTTCTTTTGAACCAAATCAGCCGCAACCGGATTATTTTTTAGGTTCTGGAGAAGATATGAGTGTCTATAACGCAATTGAGGAACGAGTCGATGAGTTGCTCAAATCTGGTGCGGAACAAATTGACTTAGAAACATTTGTTGAAAATGGAATGGGGCATTATTTTAGTGATTACATTGAGCAATTAGCAAGCAGGGAAGTTCGAAAAGAATTAATCTCTAAAGAAATCTTAAAAGCTACTGATTTGGTGTATGACGTTGCAGAAAAACGGTTGAATCGTTCTTTTAATAACAGTACACGCTTTGCTTTTTCATTGCATTTGCAGAGTACTTTAGATCGTATTCGTGAAAACCGTCAGATCATTCATCCTAATCTAAACGGGGTACGGAAACAGTATTCTAAAGAATTTCAAGTGGCTATCGAATTGTCTGCTTTGATTGAGGAACAATTTGCGATTGAAATCCCTTTAGATGAGATTGGCTTTATTACGATGTTTTTAACGATTGATCTCACAGAAAAAGCGGAAAAGACGCAGGAAAAAGTAGGTATCGTGGTTATCATGCACGGTAAATCAACGGCTACCAGTATGCTGGAAACCGTACAAGAATTATTGGATACAAAAGTAGGCATTGCTTTAGACATGCCTTTGACGATGAAAGTGAAAGAAATGTATGAGGTTGTGAGGACTACCTTAAGGCAGAAAAGTAAAGAATACACCAAAGGGATATTTTTGTTGACCGATATGGGGTCGTTGAATTCATTCGGCGGTATTTTAGCAGAAGAATTGAGTCTTCCTATTAAGACGTTATCCATGACCAGCACTCCTATTGTACTTGAAGCTGTTCGGATGGCCAGTTTAGGACGACCTCTGGAGGATATTTACCACAGCTGCTTGAGCGCAATGAATACCAGTCTCCAGCAAATCGTTTCCGTCCAAAAAAACAAACCGCATGCTATTGTGGTCACTTGTTTCACAGGTGAAGGAGTAGCAAAAAGTCTTGAAGATAAATTGGAAAACGAAATAGATACCTCTGCTGTCAAAATTATTTCACTCCAGTTTTTACAGCGAGAGCAATTCAGACAGCAAATCGATCATTTGATGGCAGACTATGATATCAAAGCTATTGTGGGAACAGTTGCTTTTGATTATGCTTCTATCCCTTACTATTCTGCATATGATATTTTTGAAGACAGCAAATTGAATGAGTTGAAGAGACGCCTAGAGGTCCATGTTTCAATAGAAGAAATGGCAAATTCTTTATCAGGAACGCTACGAGCTGTCGGTTCTATTTCAGACCTTTTAACTAAAATTCAAACTGTAGTAAATCAAGTGTTAACGGATAGACGACTTCAAATCGATTCAGGAGTCAAAGTCGGGTTGATGCTGCATATGGCTTTTTTAGTGGACGCCTTGAAATCAGGAACGATTACACGTAAATTTCCAAAGAAAGAAGCTTTTTTGAAGGAAAATCGTTTGTTGATGGATGTAGTGAAAACAAAACTGCTTTCATTGGAACAACAATACAGCATTCAATTTCCTGAAGATGAGATTACATATATCAGCTATATCATTATAGAAAATGCTTTTTAACTACTGAAATACACACTAAAAACAAGAGTGTAACAACTTATCTTTAGTGTGTATTTACTTTTCCGAAAAGAAAGCCCTTTCTGATAACGCTTTCGAAATAAAAAATTGGCACGATACTTGCTTATATAGAAGTGTAAGCAAAAAAACTATTTGGAGTGAATGAATAATGGCAGAAAAAACAATCATGTTAGTATGTGCAGCAGGTATGAGTACAAGTTTATTGGTAAGTAAAATGGAAAAAGCAGCAGCAGCTAAAGGATTAGACGCTGAAATTTTTGCAGTATCCGCTTCTGAAGCAGATGCTCACTTAGCGAATAAAAATGTAGACGTTTTATTATTAGGCCCACAAGTTCGCTTTATGAAGTCACAATTTGAAAAGAAAGTTGCGGACAAAAATATTCCTGTAGACATCATCAACATGCAAGATTACGGTATGATGAACGGTGAAAAAGTACTAGATCATGTATTAACTTTAATCTAAACCTAAAAAATAAAGAATACTTATTTTTAAGATCCGAAAGGGAGTTTTATTGTGGTAGATGAACAAAATTTAGAAACAATCATGGGCCTCATTATTAACGGAGGAAACGCTAAAAGCGATGCTATGGAAGCTATCCAAGCAGCTAAAAAAGGAAACTTTGAAGAAGCAGACCAAAAAATAAAAGATGCTGATACATCATTGACAGAAGCTCACAGATCTCAAACAGGGATGTTGACTAAAGAGGCTTCAGGAGATCCAGTAGCTTTATCTTTATTGATGGTACATGGACAAGATCATTTGATGAATGCAATTACATTCCGTGATCTAGCAGCTGAAGTTGTTGACGTATACAAAGCTATTGCAGGCGTGTCAACTGAACAAGAGTAAAGTCGATGAAAAGCTGTAAAAAGTGTCTATTCCTTTTTGCGGCTTTTTCTTATCATGAAATTATTTGAGGGGGAAAAAAGATGATCTTATTAAATGCACCGATTCAACAAGACAAAATTATTGACACTTTATCTAATTACAGTGAAAATGGAGTTAGCTACAAATTCATCAAAAAAGCTGGTATGAAATTGTACTTTGAAACAACAGCTGAAAATGAAGAAGAAGCAGCACAATTAGCTAAAAAAATCATCAAATCTACTGACTACGGTTCGGTATTGTATTTCCAAGCTACTGTGGAATGAGGGAGATAGGCAATGCTTAAAAACGGAATGTTCATCATGTCCCTAGGATTTATTATCCTTATACTGGGCTTAACGAGTCTGTCCGAGAGCAATTGGTGGATATTGATTTTGGCTGCAGTCTGTATTCTGGTGGGCTTCATTCTGTATTATCGTGCCGAAAAGAAAGAAAAACAATAAATAGCAATGCACAAAAAGACTCTATTTTTAGAGTCTTTTTAGTCTATTAAGGAAAGAAGGGGTCATCATGACAGCGAGTATTCAAAAAATGGACGATCAAGTAATCGTAGAATTTGAAAGAGATTTTCCAGTAGAAATAGATTTAGTATGGCGTATGCTAGCAGAAAACCAATATCTGCAAAAATGGTTCGCCGATTTAGAAATCGAAACACTAGAAGAAGGTGGAAAGATTCTATTTGATATGAAAAATGGAACATTTGAAGAAATGACCATCACTTCTTTAAGTGTGCCAAATGTTCTAGAATATACCTGGGGAATTGATCTCGTGCGTTTTGATGTGACTCCATCGAAAACAGGTACCCATTTGATTTTTAAAGAAACCATCAGCAAAGTAACAGACCACACACCCAAAGATATTACTGGCTGGCATATTTGCTTGGATGTCATTGATGCGATTCTGTCCAATGAAGAATTGCCGGATACCCAATTTAGGTATAATGAACTGTATCCAATGTATGAAGAAAAGTTTGCCGAATTAACCGGAAAATAATGACCCTGACTTAATACTCTTAAAATTTAAAAAAACATGAAGCCTACAGTACATAGGCTTCATGTTTTTTTATGTTGCTTTATCGGGAGCGAACCATTTAGATGAGGGAAGAAGTTCAACATGCAGAACCAGAGATAAATCGATCACAATTGACTCTTCGTTAGCTTGAATGTAAATCAGTTGATTGTCGAACCCTGTCACGACTCCTATAATATCTGGTTCATATAAACCGTCTACAATGAAATCCAATTGAACAGTTAACTGATGACCATATGCAAAAGAACGATGCAAATAATCACTGATGGTAGATAAAGGCTGTTTTTCTTTCGCTATAGGTTTTATTTGCTGTTCCTTTTCTTGATGAATCAAGTCTGAATGATCGGATAAAATGAATCCTTGCCATTTAGCCATTTTTCGATCTTGATACCCTTCTTTAAAAGGACTGATTCTTTTGTTTTTTTCCTCCGATTGAACTTTCTCCATAAACTCGCCTCCATATACTAGCTTCATTATTGATTATACGAACAAATGTTCGGATAGTAAAGCGAAAAACTTATCACCACTTAAAATAGAATATGGTAGAATGGTTTTTAAAGACTGAATGATCAAATCAAAGAGGTGATACATAGTGCAAATTAGAAAGACAGTCCTTAATGAGTTGGAGCTGATCCAAGCGATTTACGATGAAGCCAGACAATACATGAGAGATAACGGCAATTCACACCAATGGGTAAATGGCTATCCTAGTGACGAGTTATTGAAAAAAGATATAGCAGAAGGTATCAGTTATGTTTGTATAGATCAAGGAGAAATCGTTGGTGTATTTGCTTTTTCTATCGGGGAAGATGAAACCTATAAAAAAATATATGATGGACAATGGCTGAATGAAAAGACATACGGAGTGATTCATCGTTTAGGAGTTTCAAGTGCGAAAAAAGGGGTAGGCACTGTGTGTTTAGATTGGTGTTTCCAGCAAATACCAAACATTCGAGTAGATACTCATGAAGCGAATGTGCCGATGCAAAAATTATTGATCAAAAATGGCTATCAAAAATGTGGTATCATTTATGTGAATGATGGCACTCCACGAGCAGCTTTTCAAAAAACAATCGATTCAGTGATGTAATAAAATGGAGTAAAATAAATGCAGATTCTCCTTTTAAGAAGAGCATCAACTAACAAGAATAAAGGAGGATTAATTTTGAGTAAGTTTAAAAGTTATTTAGCGGGTATTTTATTGACCGTTTTACTGGCGATCACAGCTAATCAAATCAGTGGATGGGTGCCAAACGGCATCATCAGCGGAAGTGTATTTGCGTTATTGATCGGGATGGCCTTAAATCCGTTGATTGCTAAGTATCCTATTTTTAAAGATGGTATCCAGTTCGTTTCGAAGCGCGTATTGAAATTTTCGATTATTTTATTGGGATTGACTCTTAGTTTTACCCAAGTATTAAATGTAGGCAAATATTCTTTGATCGTGATGATGTTTACGTTGCTCACTGCATTTGGCGGGGGATATTTGATTGGAAAATTGTTCAATATGAATTGGAAATTATCCAGCTTGATTTCAGCCGGTACAGGGATTTGCGGAGGTTCGGCTATTGCAGCAGTGGCACCAACTATCGAAGCTGAAGACAAAGATGTAGCATACGCGATTTCAGCAACGTTTATTTTCGATATATTGATGGTCATTTTATTTCCTATAGCAGGTGTTTACTTTGGGATGAGCGACTTAGGGTATGGGTTATGGACAGGTACAGCCGTGAATGATACATCTTCTGTAGTAGCTGCTGCTTATGCATTTTCTGACGCAGCAGGGGCTTATGCGGTTATTGTGAAGTTGACAAGAACTTTGGCGATCGTTCCTATGGTCATGATGTTTTCAATCATTAATTTGCGCGTCAAACAAAAAGAACAACTTGCAGCAGGGGAAACTGTCACAAGACAAAAAGTAAACATCAAAAAAATCTTTCCATTTTTCATTCTGCTGTTTCTAGTCATGGTAGCTGTTAAAAGTACAGGAATCATCTCAGATTCATTGAGCAGCCAAACTTCTACAATCAGTAAATTTTTAATGGTGATGGCACTAGGTTCTATTGGGTTAAAGACTAATTTCGCTGATGTCGCAAAATCCGGTTTCAGACCGATGCTGCATGGTTTCATCGTTTCTACACTAGTCGTAGTAGTCTCATTTGTCGTACAAGTATTTTTAGGCCAAGTCTAGAATAAACGAATCGTAAATCGTAGAAGTATTGATGGATTTGCATTTATATAAAATAAGTGCTATACTAATTGAATACGAAAGATATTGATATACGATTTTTGTGTTTTACGCGGCAAGTTTATTCACACTGGAGTAGCTATGGGGCTACAAGGATGTATTAGAGGTTAGGGAATACATTGTATAAATTGAAATATTGAAAATGAGTAATAGTTTAGTCAGCCTTAAAATATTGAATATTGATTAGTTAGATAGCCTTCTCTTAAATAGAGAAGGCTATCGTTCATTTTACAGAGAAAAGCACCGGCAGTTTTATGCGGTGCTTTTCTTATGAGTCGTACTCTAAACGCTTTTTTTCACGCTCTTTCGTAGACGAGCTGCACAGGGCAGGCTTCCTATGATTTCGTTTTGACTTGTTATTGGCAAAAAACGCCAATGACAAGTCAAAATCGAACTCTACGGAACCCTAAACGCCCTGTTCTACTCTCTGGTTTTAGACGAGTTGCACAGGGCAGTTTTCCTATGATTTCGTTTTGCCTTGTTATTGGCAAAAAACGCAAATCACAAGGCAAAATCGAACTCTACGGAACCCTAAACGCCCTGTTCCGCTCTCTTTTTTATTACGGTCCTAGAGAGATTACACACACCTTGATAGTAAAGGGTTTGTAAAGATTCAGCCCGAAATTAGCCCAAATTGGTTTTTTTATTTGTAAATTTCCGAAGCTAAATGCTCAACCTGGTCGTTTCCAATGTCCTCCATTTCTTTGAGGACATGGGCATAAACTTCCATAGTGATAAGGACACTGCTATGACCTAATCGTTTAGAGACGAATTGCATGTCTGCGCCTTTTAGCAACAATAAACTGGCATGCGTATGACGAAGCGAGTGGAAGGAGATAACTTTGATTCCTGCTTCTAGGCATTTTTCTTTTAGAATTTCATTTACTCGTCGATAACTCATTTGTTTGAATAAACGAGTTAAAAAGACGAATTTATTTTCTTTTCGAATACCTATTTTGAGAGCTTCTTTTTTATAATGCTTGATAATAGCATCCAGCACGGACAACGTTTCTTTATCTACAGCGATGCTTCTGACACTAGCTTTGGTCTTTGTTTTGATAAAGTTGTGAGTATCTTTGTAGTCCCAGCTTCGTTTAATTTTAACAGTTTTCTTTTTCCAGTCAATACAATCCTCTGTCAATGCAAAAACTTCTCCTAATCTACAGCCGGTAGATAAAGCAAATAAAATCATAGCACTGGCAGTCTGGCTGCCATCGTAATCCTTCATTATAGTAGCAATCAATTTTTTAACGTCTACTTCATTCAAGAATTTTTTATTCTCATCTTGAGGAGCAGTACCGGTCATTTTGACTTTGAATGTGATGTCAGTCGTGATGTAACCAGTGTGTAAAGCGTATTGAATACAAGCTTTTAATTGCGCGTGTGCTTTTCTAACGGATCGAATCGAATGATTTTCTCCGTACTCATTGATGAATAACTGGTATCTATCAATGCTTATTTTCGAGAGCGGAGCATCTTCCAAATAGATAGCTACAATCCTAGCAGTGGTTTTATATGTCTTCAAGGTAACGGGAGTCACGTGTGGCGCCTTATATAACTCATACCATTTTGTAAAATAATCCCAGAACGGTGCGTCAACATCCATGACAGTATTTGTTTCCAATTGTTTATTGAGTTGTTTTTCTGCTTTTTCAGCTGCTAGCTGAGCTTCTTTTTTTGTCCTGAATTTACTCTTGGATTTTTCTTTGTATTTACCATCGAGATCTTTGTAGCTGATTCGATATTGCCAGCTACCGTTTCTTTTTCTGATTGAAGCCATGTTTACCAATTCCTTTCGTTAACTGTATTAGGGAGCTGAACATGAATTTGATTTTCTTCGAGATCAAATCGGACATCGATGGTTTCATCCAGGATGATATCAGGATAGATGATTCCAGCTGATTTCAATTGAAACCAATCGCTTATAGCAGTCTGTTCTTTGACGTAACGCCTGATTTTCAAGTGAATAAATTCGTCGAAATAGTACGCAAACAAACAACAAACGTTGTCTATGTCGAAAGTCCTCACTCGATAAGCACCGGTATTTTCCGTACTATAGGCTACAAACTCCGATTCTTCTTCTGTCATTTCAATGATTATCATAAAAACAGCTCCTTTTTCCGTATTTTCTTGTTCAAAGTACGAACTTATGTTCTTTTTGTGTTAAAAAGAAAAGCCTTTTAGGCTAATCTTTGTTTATTTAGGATTTACTACCCAAGTAGTATCGTAAATTTGTATTTCGTAAGGACCAGATCCCACAACATCAAAGTACACAGGACCGCTGAAGTTTTTACCAGCAGCTATTTCTTCTAGTATAAAATCTTTAGAGCTTGTTTCACCTTTCGATCCATTACTATCATAGATAGAAAACTCTGAGGCATTAGCTAGGTAAACGTTAGAACCTTTGTTTTCGAATGTAATATCTGCTTTTACATAATGGTCTCCGGTGGGTACGTTGTATTCATCTCCGGAATCTAACGAAACCGAATTAACAGTAATGGCAATTTCATCACCAGTCGAAGAATCTGAGAATATAGCTTGTTCACCCACATCGTAAGTTTCTGCTTGTTCAATTTCGACTGATTCTTCACTATTCACTGAATTAGATCCAGCTTCTTCGACTGGAACAGAAGAAGCATCAGCGTTTGTTTCAGTTTCGGTGGTTTCGTTATCTGAGTTATCTCTTTCGTCCGGAACGCTCGAACCAATAAAATAAAAAACAAGAAGGGCCAATAGGAGCCAGACCCACCATTTCTTATAAAAAGGTTTCTTCTGCACATACACATTTCCTTGATCGTCAGTAATTTTTTTGGACATTTTTATTCCTCCAATTTTCATTTTATAGCAATGCTATGGGTGTGCTATGGCATTGCTATTAATATGCTATAACATACCTATAAATAACTTTAAATGTGCTATTCACAAATATAGGAATGCTATAGGTTGTCAAAAAAATCAATCAATATTTGTTTGCTTATCGCTAGACAAACAAATAATTTATAACACCGCCATAGCGTTGTTATAGCACTGCTATAAATTATAGTTAAACCGTTGGTAATACATTTATTTACTAAGAACATTGTCGAAATAACGTTCTTAGCAAACAAACTCTTTGATAAAAATAGCACTGCTATAGCATTGCTATTGGCAGTGCCATGGCATCAGAGTGGCAAACGATGGCAAAGGAAAGTAAAGTAAAGGAAATTAAAAGAAAGTAAAGGAAAGTAAAGGAAAGGAAATTAAAAGAAAGGTAGTAGTAATTAAAAGCTCCTGCTGCCTACATCTAATAAATACGTTCCGTTAAATATTCTTCGGATAAATCTTCAGGAAAACCAAATTCAAGTTCAAGTTCTTTCGTGGACCCAGGAAGTTGATCATTCAATTCGGCATAATACCAAACCAATAAAGCGGCAGCGAAAGCGTTTGCTTCGTTTTCTAACTTACCTCTGGTTACATTATTTTGTACATAGTACCCAGATAAATCTTCATGTTCGATTGCGTGGTGCAGTTCGTGAGCAACTAGGAAATAGCGATGATTGTGCTCCGCGTATTTTTCATTTATAAGAATAATAGGTTCATCAAACATTTTTAAGTATTGCCCCTCCGGATTAGCGAGAAAGGAGACATATTTAATTTCAATGCCCAAAGTCTCGGCTATCGTAATAGGGTTTAAAGTGCCCGCTGTTTCACGCAGTTTACTGATTAAATGATGATACTTTTCATTCACTTCCATCACTTCGCTTGCGTTTATTCAACTTCTCCCAAAAGATGCCAGTCAAGACATCCTTCACACGTTGTTTTTCTTCTTCAGACAACCTTTCTCCACCGTACGCCATGTTGACGCTACTATTTAGCATTTCTTCTAAATCCATCACATCCTTTTCTGTAGCCCATTGCGGAACGCTATGGCCAAGAAGGTAATCAGTCGTTACTTCATAATATGAAGCTAATTTCTTTAATGTTTCTCCATCAGGTTCATTCCGGTTATTTTCAATGTGAGAATAAGCTGGTCGGGAAAGACCGATTGATTTAGCTACATCATCTTGGGTTTTCCCAGTTTTCTTCCTTAAATCTTTAACTCTATCACCTAACATAATTGCACCGCCTTTAACAAAATAATAACAGAGAAAGGATACGTTTTGTATCTATAAATAAAAAAGATACAAAATGTTTCATAAAAAGCTTGACGATACAAAATGTATCATGTATTATATAGACAAATGATACAAAACGTATCTGAAAGAAAGGAGGTCAAGCATGAGAAGCAACCTTGTTAAAGAAAGAAAGAGTAAAGATTTAACGAGATCAGAACTTGCAGATAAACTCGGTATTGCAGAGATTACAGTTAGAAAGATAGAGGAGGGAAATCGAAATCCTAGTCCTCAAATGGCTAAGAAATTTGCTTTGTTTTATAAAAAAGAATTGGATTATCTGTTCCCCGATATTTTTTTAATCAAATTTGATACAAAACGTAACAAAAATTCATCTTACTAATATTTTATAACGAAAGCGATTGTATTGGAATATCACAAAGTACGGAGTTTTAGGAATAATGGTTAGCCAAATACGAAATAGAAAGAAGGTAATATATTATGAGACAAACAAAAACAAGCGTCATTAGTCGTGAACTACATGTGCTTTCCCAAAGAAAACACATCACTCAAGTTGAGTTGGCTAAAGAAACGAACCGAGCTAAAACAACTATCAACGGTTACTTCCGAGGCGACCCAGTTCCATTCGAAGCTATGCAACAAATAGCTGAAGTGATGGATGACTCAGTTTTTAGTCAACAATTATCGTATAAAACATTTGAAAGTATTCCAGCGATGGAGTCGGAAGTATTTCAAATGGATCCGTACTCATTGGATATTATTCAAGGGATTGAGCAGAAAGAAAGGGACGAACTTAAAATTAAAGCGATGTATGCTTTGACGAAAAATAAAGCTGCATTAACTAAAGAGGATAAAGATGCGATTTTCGATTACGCCATGAATTATTTGGACGAAGTCTTCATTGAAATCCGCTATATCATTTCACTTTTTGACAAGTTGGGTATGTCGCTGATGAGTGCAGTAAGAAGGCGCACCCCTCATTGGGAGAGAAAAAAATATTTGAAGGAGACTAAATCATGAATCTAACTACTATGCATTCAACTCAAACGATCGAATCGAGAGAAGTAGCGAGAATGGTTGGCAAAGAACACAGCAAGTTGTTAAGAGATATCCGTAATTACATTGACTATCTTAACGAAGCCAAAATTGGCTCGGTTGAATTCTTTGTTACATCAAGCTATCAGGATTTAAAAGGTGAAACAAGACTATCATATCTAATCACTAAACAAGGTTGCCAAATGGTGGCCAATAAATTGACTGGAAAAAAAGGTGTCATTTTTACAGCTTTATATGTTCAACGTTTCAACGAAATGGAAAACAAACTCGCTGTTGCTCATTTGGATTCTTACATGATTGAGGATCCGGTAAAAAGAGCAGAGAAATGGATTGAAGAACAAAGAGTGGTCCAACAGTTGGCTGAAAAGAATGAAGTGCAGGCCCAGCTGATTGCTGAATACGAACCGAGGATCAGTTACCTAGACACTATTTTAGATTCAAAAGGTCTGTTGGCAATTAGTCAAATAGCTGCAGATTATGGTATGTCTCCTCAACAATTAAACAAGGTTCTGCATGATCAGCGCGTGCAGCACAAAGTAGGTGGTCAATGGATTTTATACAAAGACCACATGAACAAAGGATATACCAAGTCTCAGACGATCAACATCACACGTACTGGTGGTCATCAGGACACGAAAATGAACACAAAATGGACCCAGAAAGGTCGCTTGTTTATTCATGACATTTTAAAAAATATCGGTGTTACCGCCTTAATGGACAGAGAGGGGCAATAAATATGCAACAGCTTGAAGCGGTAGTCAACATTCAAATTCCTGATCATTTAGTGCTGGTAGAAAAAGCGAAGCTCAGAGAACTGAAAGAGGCGGAAGAGTCCAGCATTGGAGACATGAAATGGCTTTTGAAAGAAACGGCAACAAAGAGCCCGCAAACCATTAAAGAGAAGCTACTTTATCCGTTTCGTGATGAGTTGGAACAGTTTGTGACTTATCCGGATAGCGGAGAACATTGGAAGTTCAATAAATTCCCGATGCGCCGGTGGATGCAGCAGAATTATAAAAAAGTCTGGGGGTAATCACATGCATAAAAAAGTTGAACGCATATCACCAATCAGTAAAGAAACGAAAGATAAATTGTTCTGGTCCAGCCAATCACACAATTACACGAAACCTAACAAAACCGGTAAAGAATTTAGCAAGTATCTGCAGGAAAAAGAACGAGAACTTGAAGATGCTCGATTAAAAATCAGCGAAGCGATAAAAGAAGCTGATGAAAATGAAAAGTGGTGTTAATGGTTATGAAAAAAAACGTTCTTGAGTTTTTCGGCCTGGAAGAGGACGAAATAGAATTGAAAGAGGTTTTAGTTGCGGGAAGCAGCTTGGTTTTGGCTATGGGAATTATATTTCTACCGCTGTTTATGTAAATAGAAGGGAGGTTTGGAACATGGGAATGAATGCGAAAGAAGAAAAAGCTTTTAAGGAGCTCAAAGCTGATTTGCACAACTATCCAGAAATGATCATGATCACAGTTTCAAGAAAAGATTTAGAGTTAGTCATTAATTATTTGGAAAAAGAAAAGGGGAAAAATAATGAATGAAACAAGAGTTGAGCACAAACTAAACGAAGACGAATCAATTAGCAGAATGCTTGCGATGGTAGAAAATTATGATCCTAAGCAAGAAACAATGGTAGTTATTAAAGTTAGCGGTTCTTTATTTTCTTCAAATACATCAATCGGTAGCAACGTAGATTCAGAGCACCTGGTAGGTTTGTTGCGTACGTTAGATGTATTCGGGGAACAATGTTTGAAAAGGGTAGAAGAAAAGAATCCGCTAACGGCGGCTTTAATCGTATCGTTAGTTGAAGAACAAAAAAACAGCTGATGCGTCAACATCAGCTTCAAAACAAAACTTATTTACATTATTTTACCACATCGGAGGCAAAAAAAATGAAACAAATTAAACTAAAAAAAATGAACATTCGCAATTTTAAAGGATTTCAAAGATTAGACATCGACTTCGGTGGATCCGACACACAAATTTACGGGGACAACGCTACGGGAAAAACGAGTATTTTCGATGCATTTACTTTCTGTTTGTTCGGTAAAGACAGCCATGATTCTACTGATTTCGCCTGGAAACCTTTAGATAAAAGCAATAAACAAATTAATCACCTAGAAACTGAAGTTGAACTTGTGCTGGATGAAGACGGCAAAGAATTGACTCTATCCCGCATGACAGCAGAAAAATGGACCAAAAAAAGAGGGGTCAACACAGAAACGTTTCAAGGACATGAAACTACTTATCGAATAGATGGCGTGCAGACTACTCAAAAGAAATTTAAAGAACGTATAGATCAATTTATTAGTGAGGATTTATTTAAACAGCTGACCAATGTTTATTACGTGGCTGAAACGATGAAAGCTAAAGATCGACGGGAAATGCTCTTCAACCTGGTAGGTGACTTCACGGATGAAGATGTCATCAAATCAGAAAAAGAACTAAAACCGTTATTGAAAATTCTTAATGGTCACAGCGTAGATGATAAGCGTTCGCTAATCATTGAAGAACGACGAAAAATCAATAAAGATTTGGACAGTATTCCTAATCGAATTGATGAAGTTGATCGTTCTATCCCTGATTTGAGTAGCTTCGACAAAGAAAGTTTGCAACAAGAAATAGATGAAATTGACAAAGAAATTGAGACGCTAGAGGAAAAAGTTTCCGGGATCCGGAACGGAAATGCAGCTACTGATTTAAGGGCTGAAATCAACACCAAAAAATCTGAATTAGAGTTGGCCATAAGCAAGTATCAAGTGGAACAATACGCAAAAGTTGAAGGATTGCAAAAAGAACAGCAACAGCTTTACGACGAAGCGATGGGCAGAAATCAGGTTGTAGGAGAAATTGAATCATCGTTAAAAGCAGATGAAAAGGCAATTATTGAAGAGACGTCTTTAATCGAGGGTGTTAAGCGAAATCAAGCAGATCTCAGATCTGAATTTTTAACAGTGCGTGACGACGTTTTTCCTTCTTTTGACGAACACAAGACAAGTTGTCAATTTTGCGGACAAGATTATCCACCTGAAAAACAACAAGAAATAAAAGCGACTTATGAAGAGGAGCGCAAAGCTTTCAATATTAAAAAAGCTTCGAAATTAGAAAATATCAATAGCCAGGGTGTCGATTTGAACCTTCAAGTCTCTCTATCCAATGAAAGAATAGCCTCTTTAGAGGAAAATGTAAAAGCAACAAAAAAAGCGTTAGAACTAGCTGTTAAAGCACGTGACGAAGTCAAAGCGAAATACGAAAGTGTAAAAGCAGAGATTAAAGAAATTCAGGCTAAACAAGATCCGTTTGAAGCTACGGATGCCTATAGCGCGATAATAGATGACTTAAATAAATTGAATGAAAAGTTGGATAACATCAGTAAATCGAGTGAGCAACAACTTGAAAAATACCGTATCGATATTTCTAATCAAAAAAATAAACGATATGTCATTGAGGACCAAATTTACCAATTCAAACTAGCTGCTAACCAGGAGAAACGGAAACAAGAATTGATTGATCAAGAAAAAACGTTATCGATTCGTTTTGGTGAATTAGAAGATCAACTTTATCTATTGGATCAATTCACAAGAGTCAAAGTGAATATGCTGACAGAGCGCATCAATAGTCAATTTAAATTCGTTCACTTCAAATTGTTTGAAGAGCAAATCAACGGCGGATTGAAAGAAGTGTGTGAGCCTACTGTAAACGGTGTTCCTTACAGCAGCGGGTTAAATAGTGCAGCAAGAATCAATGCAGGTATCGACATTATTAATGCTATCAGCCGATTAGAAGGAGTCACAGTACCTTTGTTTATTGATAACAGCGAAAGCGTTACGCAGCTTCTTGATACAGAAGCTCAAACCGTTCAAATGTATGTTGCGGAAGGCGTCGATAAATTAAAAATCGAAACTAAAATCACAGAAGGAGTTGTTTAAAAATGTCTAATGAAATGGCTTTGCTTCAAAAAGATATAACTGATCACGTTAGTGGGAAATTGAGCGAACTAGAAAGTACCGGATTGAATTTTCCGCCCAACTATAATCCTCAAAACGCTTTAAAAAGTGCGTTTTTCAAACTTCAGGAAACGAAAGATCGAAAGGATAACCCAGCGTTGAGTGTCTGCACAACAGACTCGATAGCTAATGCGCTTTTAGACATGGTGGTCCAGGGGTTGAGCCCTGCTAAAACTCAATGCTATTTTATCGTTTACGGAAATACATTGAAGCTGAATCGGTCTTACTTTGGAACTCAAGCGGTTCTTAAGAGATTGAAAGGCGTTAAAGATATCTGGGCGAACGTTATTTACGACGCTGATGAGTTTGTAATGGCTATTGAAAAAGGTAAAGAAGTTTTGATCAAACACGAGACAAAATTTGAAAATCGAGACGGCGGCATTAAAGGTGTTTACTGCATCATTGAAAAAGAAGATGGCGCGCAAGAATTGACCGTCATGACAAAAAAAGAAGTTGAAGCAGCGTGGAGCCAATCGAAAACTGGGCAATCTGTCCATAAAAAATTTCCTCAAGAAATGGCCAAGAGAACGGTCATCAACCGTGCAGCTAAAAACATTATTAATACCAGCGACGACAGCGACTTACTGATCGAAGCTATCAACAATACTACTGACAGCGAGTTTGAACCGAGTGAAAGAAAACATGTCGATGAAGCTGAAATTGTTCAAGACGAAGTTGATCAAAATGCAAATCAAAAAGTGCTTGATTTCGATACAATTCCAGCAGAGAGAACCGTGCCTGTTGAAGTTCGAAATGCCGAACCTGTTTATGAAGAAGTAGCTAAAGACCCGGATGAAGAGCAGGGACGATTGTTCGATAATTTAGCTGAAATGGAGCCGAAATTCTAATGGAGATAAGAAGTTTCGGATCCGATAGCTCGGGAAATTCATATCTTATCACTTCCGGAGGGCGTTCGCTTTTATTGGAAGCCGGGATTCCGTTAAAAAAACTACACGGCATTGATTGGTCATCAGTCGATGCTTGTCTGATCACGCATGAACATGGTGATCACACTAAATATGCAAAAGATTTGCTGAAACGTACCGGAATTGACCTGTATTTAAGCGCAGGGACGCAAGAGGTTCTCGAAATAAGTAGTTATCGTATCAAAACGTTAAAAGCGCTCACGAAGCAAAATATCGGCTCTTGGACGGTGCTTCCATTCGATGTACAACATGATGTAAATGAACCGCTTGGTTTTTTGATTCAAGCGCCAGGCGGAGAAAAAATATTATTTGCCACTGACACTTACTACATCAAGTACCAGTTTCCAGGAGTCACTCATTTGATGATTGAATGCAATTACGCGATGGACATCCTTAAGAAAAACGTCGAATCAGGGCGCCTAGGAGCGTTCTTAAGCAATCGGGTTATAAAGTCCCATTTCGAGTTGAACAACGTCAAGAAGTTTATCCAAACGAATGATTTGAGCCAGTTGCAAGAGGTTTGGCTGCTGCATTTATCCAATGGAAATTCGGATGAAAAAAGATTTAAACGAGAAATACAAGAAATAACAGGAACACCTGTATATATCGCTGAATAGGAGATAAAAGAATGACTGGATTTACGGAAGGAACGGAGGCACATGATGGCAAAAGAAGCGTACTACTTTTCTCATGACAATAATGCCAGGAGAGATCCTAAAATACTGGCGCTACGGTCTAAGTATGGAAATGAAGGGTATGCGTGGTATTGGATTCTAATAGAAATGTTGTCGGAGCAGGAAGGTTATATGATGGAGCACAAGAGTTGGAGCTACTACGGCATCGCGATGGAAATGATGTGCGAAGCCGATAAAGCTGAACAATTCATTAACAGCCTCATCAATGACTATGAACTCCTTTCTTCCGACGGCAGTCATTTCTGGAGTGAATCACTACTTAGACGTATGGGAATCAAAGAGGAAAAACGGAAAAAGAAAGTCGAAGCAGGCAGAAAAGGTGCTAAAAAAAGATGGGGAGACAATGGTGCTACAAGCAAACCTGTAGCTGAAGAGAAAAAAGAAAGTTCAGCTGATGAAAAAAAAGAAACCGACTATAAATTTCCTAAAGCTGTCGCTTTTTTTGAAACCAATCTTAAACAAAATGCTAACCCAATCGCTAAACCAATTATAGAAAGTATTGAGTATTGGTGCGATTCACTGAATGAAGAGATGGTCACAGAAGCTATGAAGAGGGCTGTTCTGAACCAAAAAACGTTCAGATATGCAGAAGGAATACTAAAAGATTGGTCTAAAAGAAATATCAACACGATGGATCTGGTTCATCGGGATGATGACGACTATTCTAAACAAAAAGGAGTAACCGGGAATCCCGATAATGACCATAGTAACGAACGGATACACATAAACACAGAGCCACCTGATTGGGCTCAGCCGGAATATTTATCCAGGAATGGACAGGAGGAATAAAGATGGAATTACATTATTATAAAGCGGTCAGAATTGAGAATCTGCCTCCGTATGAAGAATATGATTTTGCTAAAGGATTAGCTGGTTACAAACAGAAATTAAGCATAACTTGTGTGACGGTTCATGGGCTGAAGTATTTGGGTTATGGAACAGCTGAGGACGTTTATGTTCCAGTAAGCAGTAGTCCTGGGAAAATCGTCAAAGCTTCTTATGGTGGCAACGGCGATAGATACTAAGGAGGACGTTATGAAAGCAACGAAGCAAATGAAAAAGCAGTTGAAGCAGCAGCCAGTCACCATGACGCCAGCACAGTTGAACAAATTGAAGTCAGAAGCTACTGAACATGCGTTAAAAGTCATTATCGGGTTTTCGATGTTAGCAATCAGAGATGAATTTGAATTCGGTCACGATCGGTTGATGAGATTTCATAAGAGGTTCTTCGAGATTTCGGAGGCTTATAACGAAGGGTACATCAGCACGCATGACGTGTGGTCAACGATCGAGAAAGAGACAGGGATTCAATTCGATGTGCAAGATTAGGAGAGCGGAGGAATTAAGATGAAGAAAGATAAAGTGGTGATTCCTCAGTTTGTGGCTGATTGGATTGAGGAAAATAAGAAGGATAACCTAAATTTAGGAGACACATTAAACACTCATTATGAGGATGACCGAGAAATGCACACATGGTTATATACGGATGATTCTGGCAACAATGATGAAAAATTCGCCAGAGCATGGCTAGACGGCTATACGGTTGAGAAAGAGAAGTTGTATCACGTACCTCTCCATGATGGAACTTATCTGGTTTCAGATGATGATAAGAACTTGAGCAAAGGTACAACTTATTTTATGCACCAAGAAGATAGTGGATTTTTAAACAGAGTGCATATTTTCACCGAACAAGAAATCAAAAACATAGACGAACGCTACTGGGCTTTTGCTGAGGAGGTTACGGAATGATTAAAGCGAAAATATTAGATGTAAGTAAAATATATGGTGGCAAGGAATACTTCGAAAACGGAGAAGTAGCTCAAGTGACTGCTTCAGTAGACAACGGCGAGGGCGGATATGTTGAAGTATTCAGCAAAAAGATCAGTGACTCCTACCGTATCTATTCTGGAGAGTATGAAGCGCTGGAAGTTTTTCTTTCTACTGAGGACGAGGACGAATGCTAGAAACAATTCAAATTATATCATGTATAGCGTTCTTGCTGTTCATTGTGGTGGAACTAAAAGTGGAGGGATAATTATGAATTTTAAAACAACTGATTTAGATACAAAAAAAAAGAAATTGATGGGTGTATCGTGAACCATGAAAAAACACTGAGTGAGCAAATAGTTGAAGATGAACTAAGATTCAAGCTTAAGCATGCTAATTTAGACTCTTTTGGCGAAGATGAATTAAACATTCATATCGATTATTTAGAACATTTGCGTTCCGTGGAGGTGGGCTAATGACAGAAGTTAAACAAAAAGCATTAGAAAAAATGCTTGATGAAATGAATGGAGAACACACTGGTGCTGAAGATACCGTCCATAATTGGCTATGTGATCAAAACGATGAAAAGCTATTTGAAGGCATCTTGAAAAAAGGGCGCTCCATCAAAGGCGCAATGAAATATTGTATATCAGAAGCATCAAAACAGAAGTCGGGTAACGCTGCAATGGTTGATGATAAAAGGGTTTTTTCTTGGGTAAGAGAATACTTTACTGCTGAAAAAGAACCAGAAATAGTCGCAGATGTTGCTGCTGAAGTAACGACATCAGCTTCAAAACCTGTCAGAAAAGTTAAGAAAAAAGCGAAGGCGAAAAATACAATTTCAGAAGGGGAGCAATTGAGTTTGCTGGATATGTTATGAAAGAGCCAAAATACTATATCAATCATAAACTTAAGCCGCCTAAATCTTTTTTCGACTGGTGTTATTCTCAAATCCATACTTATAAATGGTCCAATAAGCAGAAAACTATTTTAGCTTCAGATAGACAAGACTGCTACGTGGTTGAAAAACGATTAACGAAAAGGACAAACTTAACTTTTTTTGATAAATTTTACTCTTTTGCGATAGTCTTGGTCACTCCAAAACGGATTGAAATCCAATCCTATTGTTTTTGGTCCAAAATTGAAGATGGCAAACAAGTAATTGAATCGGAGTTAGTAAACTTTGAACAGTTCGCTAATAATGAGCACGTAAAAGTAAGCACCAGGAGAGAAGGCGAATATGTCTATGGGTTAACGCCTAATTTTTGTTCAGGCGGCGCATATTCAGGTACTAGATTTTACCATAATGATGCTATAGAAAGAATCAAAGATACGTCTGAATTAAGATACCTGTCTTTTACGCAAGGATTAACTATTTTCGAATTGGAAAACATTTATAAGTACCGAAAGGAAATTGAGTTTCTTCAAAAGATAAATGCTAGAAAACTAGCAGACGAAGTAATGTATCCGCGCTACGTTTACTCGAGCTGGAGCTGTAAAAAGAATGTTGATATGAGAACAATCAACGAGAAGTGGCTGAGAAAAAATAAACCCTTTTTTAAAAATTCTGATCGCAGCTTCAGAGAATATGAACTTGAGAAGCGTATACGAGAACGCAATGGAAAAGTTGTCCCAGGTATCGAAGAGTATTTAGATTATCGTGATATTAATAAAATACCTAAAGGAGTCGGGATCACTCGTTTTCAAAACTGGATGGTCAAGAATCGAGTAGATTTTAATTATTATCTTGATTATTTATCATTACTCAATGATTTAAATGTTGCTTTAGACAGTGAAAATCTTATCATTCCAAAAGATCTAACTAAAGCCCATGATAACGCTGTTAATTTACTGAACCAGATGAAACGTGAAGTAGAAACTAAAGAGTATGAAGGTCGACTCAAAAAGATTTTGAATTATGAGGCTACCATTGATAATTTTTCTTTTGTAGTCCCGAAAGATTTAAATGAATTAATCATAGAAGGGAAAACTCTTCATCACTGCGTTGGTGGTAGTGGTTATATTAACCAACATAAAAATGGTCAGACCACAATCGTTTTTGTCAGAAGAAAAGAGTGTCTTGAAGAGCCATTCTTTACTCTGGAGCTAAAAAATCGTCAGATAGTTCAAGTCAGAGGTAAACATAACCAAGATCCTCCTGAAGAAGTGACAGAAGTTGCTGATAAGTGGCTGGAATGGATAAATAGCCGAAGCAAGAAACATAAACTCGCTAAAGTAGGTGCAGCATGAAAGAAGTTTACGTCGTTTTTAAAACACACAAAGATGGATCAAATACATTGCACGATGTTTTTGAAAGCGAGAAATCAGCTGAACGCAGTGTACGAGGTATAGTGACAAGGTATAAAAATCATCGCTCCATCACCGGAGGCTTCTACGAGAAATATAGACGTGATTCCATTACCGAAAAAGACTTAGAAGGATTGATGGTGTTTGGTTGGGAAGGCTACTTGGAAGAAAAATACAAACGTGGCCAGAACTCGTATTTCAAAAGTGGAAAGTGGGTGCGCGGATGAGTTATGCAGCTGAAATATTGTCTGCTCTAGAAAATGTACCTAATGACATATCAATAAAAGTATTAGCCGATGTTAACCAGCGTATCAACGATTGGTTGGCCAGTGGTGGGAAAGATGATGATCCGTATATTCAACAACAGGTTAGATTTGCTGAGAATGTTGCTAAGAGTTACGAGAGGAGAATGGCGGAATGAAACAATCCATGAAATATATACAACCCGTCTACCTTCCAAGATGCGATAGCTGTCATAGTAACATCATTCCACCAGAAAAATATTACTTCGTAGCGATTGAAGGTCACGACCCAACAGATGTCAGGATTGTCCATCGAGAATGTTACGCACGAAATCGGACGTATCGGGCGAGAGAAGAGTACGAAAAGGAAGGTGCTCAATGAAAAATGATTTTGATTATTGGTTTGCTAAAAAATCTATCCATGACTTTGATTCGAGATTAGTTAGCGATTCATTTATACGCCAGACCTGCAGCAAACCAAAAAAGAGAACGAAGAAGAAACGTAAAAAGTAAGAGGTGATGCAACGTGTTATATGTATTCAAAACCACGAGAGTTGGATTTAATGAGCAAATGAACATTGGTGACATCATTGATTACGAGAAAAGTAAATATATTGTCATCCAGATACTTAATACATCAGTTAAAGTTTTTCGAGATCCTAAAGTTATCAGTGAAGTTGTTTGTCAAAAAATAGGAGAAGTGAATACAGCACACAAATATATAAAACATTTTACTTTTACCGAGAAATACAACATCGCGAAGAAAGCAGAATTCGGAAGTTTGAAAATTTATAAAGTTGGTGAAGTCGTTTTTGATGGTGAGACAGATGTGAAAATCAACGGGATTGAAAAATTTTCCTACGAATTTGTTGATTTGGTAATAACTTACGAAGCTGAGGTAGTTCAACCCTGGGCCGATTATGAAATCAATCAAGCTATCAAAGCGAATAGAATATCTAAGTTCAAGGTTATATCGAGCTAAAAAATAGATGGAGGAGAGTATAGAATGAAAATAAATTTTTGGCCCTTTCACAAACATGAGTACGAGATGGTTCGATGGCGATTAGTTCATCATCCTCACTACGAACCATCGAAAATAATGCTAAGACTTAGATGTAAGTCTTGCGAAAGAGAAATAAATTACTTTCCTAAAAAAGAAAGAGACGTTAACTGGGAAAATAAAAATCGACATTTAGCAGGTTTTTGGCTTGGAAATGAAAAAGTTGCTGAAAGAAAGAAGGATACAGAGTGAGTGAAGAATTCTTAGCAATCGAAGAGGAACGTGGCCGTATCATGGTCGCTTCTCTTCGAAATAGTGGTAACGGCTACACTGGTCACACGATTGAGATCAGTAAACAAAATTTAATTAATAAGTTGATCGTCTCTGGAGTCTTAGAAGATGGAGAAACTATCTATTTTGAGGAGATAAGAAAATGACGATGGGAACCGGTGGAAGAACTTCAGGAAAAAGAGCAAGGTATAACGGTGAAATATTTGAAAAAGTGATTGAAATAAGCTGCAACTACTATAAAAAAATTGGAGCTGCAGACATTCAAAAAACTCCAGAGCCTATGAGAGTGCTGGCTCCTCTAGATCGAAAAAAAGGAACCTTCAAAGCCTGTTTCGCTAAACAAGCGCAGCCTGACTTCAAAGGGGTGCTTCAAGGTGGTCGAGCTGTCATATTTGAAGCAAAGCACACCGAGAGCAATCGGATTGAGCAAAATCGTCTTACAGATGAACAAGTATGTAACTTTAATAGCCAGTACGAATTGGGAGCCAAATGTTTCGTGTTAGTCTCTTTTCAGATGAAACGATTCTATAAAGTACCTTGGCCAGTATGGGAAGACATGCAAGGGATATTTAAGAAAAAATCAGTTAACGAAAAAGATTTAGTTGAGTACAGAGTAGAGTACAAAGGCGGATTCATCCATTTTTTAAACCAATATGAATAAGCGGAGGAACTTCATCATGGCCAATAAATTAACTGCAGTATTAAACATGGCAAAAGAAATTGGAGCACTCGAGTGTCAAATCGAACAGTACAGCATGATGCTGAACAAAGGGAGCGAAAACCCAGCGTCTTCATTGATGCTAGTAACAGCTAAAAAAATAGCTGAAGATCAAAAAGAAAAAGTGTCTACATTTTTAGAGGAAGAAGTTTCGAAAATAAAACTAATCAAATGGGAAGAGGTTGGGGTGTAATGAAAATCACTTTACAAAATGAAGCAACAGGACTGCATTTAATTCTTAAACAAGAAGGTATGATCGAAGAACAAGTTGTACTAGCTGCTTATGAGCTAGTTTCTGGAAACAAACGTTTAAAAGAAGACTGTCTAGTGTCGGATGTTGGGTTGCAGAAAAACAACTCTTCAGGAATGAAGATAGATCAATCTATTTCTCAATCATTTCAAGAAACGAGAGAAGCGTGTTTAGATGAATTAAAAGAGTTTGAGGGACTTTATCCAGGTTATTCTGATGCTAAAAGTGAACAACTGCCTACTGCAGCTTCGATAAAAACTGGTAAAAAGAATGTTGATCAAGGGAAACCTAGACCTAAACAAGTGGAGTTCATCAATGCGGGGAATACTCTTTTTACACCATTAGCAGAGAAATTTGGAGAAGTATTGGCTCGAAAAAACGATATAGTACCAATAGATAAAGATTCATTGGACGCACTGAGCTATGCCGTGCCTTTATGGGTGAAAGACAAACACGAAGATGAACCATATAAAAAAGTAAATGTTCCAATATTTGTCGATTGTCCATCATGTGAATTCGCTGGAAGACAATTCACTTTTAGAGGTAATCGTTATGCAAAATGTAAAGAATGTGGCGAAAAACTTTTCTTAAGACCAGCAGGAAGAGAATGGGGAGAGCTGGATAACGAAGGAAATGAGTATTATGCATCAGCAATTTATAAAGATAAAGCAGCAGGAGGTACTAAATAATGATAAACAACGTCGTTTTAGTTGGAAGACTGACAAAGCCTGCAGAATTAAAATATACTTCCGGAGGCACGGCCGTCACTTCTTTTACAGTAGCAGTAAACAGACAATTTACTAACCAAAGCGGAGAACGCGAAGCAGATTTTATCAATTGTGTTGCTTGGAGAAAAACCGCTGAACTAATAGCTCAATATACGCATAAAGGTTCTATGGTCGGGATAGAAGGAAGAATCCAGACACGTTCTTATGATAATCAACAAAGTCAAAAAGTATATGTGACTGAAGTGGTTACGGATAACGTGACGTTCTTAGACGGAAAAAGAGCTGAGGAGAAGAAAGAAGCGCCTAGTCCTGATAATTACTCAAGCTATCGACAAAACACACCACAGGCTAAAAATGAGGCGAATTACAACACTAGCACGCCAAATTATAATTCTAGTCACGGGATGGATATCAGCGATGATGACTTACCATTCTAAATGTGACAAGGGAGGGGTAAAAACGTGGAATTTGAGAAAATAGATTCAAAAGAATTAGAGAAAATGATAGCAGAAAATGCTATACTTGTAGTAAGCAAAGGAAGCGTTTGGGTTAAAAAACTTCCAGAGTTCGGAGAAACAAAACTTAACCTAGTTTCTCAAAATGGACATGTGCAATACATAGACGACGTGTCTGAAAGTAGAACAAAACTTCAATAAAGCTGTCTGACTAGAGACCCTAGAGGATATTCATTCTTGTACAAATGCGTACAGGGACGAATGTCCTCTTTTTTGTTGTCATTGATGAAAAGGAGGAAATGATATGTGGCATTATGCAGATGAATTAGCAGATGAGTACAAAGAAGGTTTAGAAGCTTTACACGTCCAGCGCAACAAATTAAAAGCACAGCTAAAAAAATGTAAAGATACGAGTTCGAATCAAAAACAGAATGATGTGAGGCTATTAGGCGGGATGATCAGTGATATGGAATATGCTATCAGTTGGTTAGAGTCGGCGAGAGAACCAGGATCTAAAAGAGGTATTTCTAACCGTTCGCGGTATCAACGAACACAATTATGGGCAGAGATTGACATGTTATCTATGCAAGCTTATCGGATGCAGAGCGAACCAGAAGGCAGAGAGTTGACAGCTGAAGAAAACGAAAGAATGGATGAAATTTTATCTATACTTAGCGAGCGAGAAAGGGAAGCTTACAAATGTATTTACGCGGAAGGTCATACATATGCTGAGACTGCTTATTACATGGGAATCAGCCGAGGAGCGACTCAATCACTCATCAATCGAGCTAAAGCTAAAATACAAGACAAGCTTGATGCTGGCCAAATTCAAATGGCTTTAAAAATCTAATTCTGTATTACAAAAGACACTTATTATTAGGCGGACCTTCTGACTTCCGCCATTCCTCCTATTCATTCAGCTAGCGAAGCCCATAAGACACACAACAATACAGTATTATAAAGATTTTCCTTTCGCTAGCTGTTTGTTTTAACCGATGAAATGGATTAATTACCTGGTTCGAATCCAGGCATTGGCATAACTAAAATACATCAAGAAGGTGATGGAAAGTGAGTAAATTAAGAGTACAGTGGAAGAACTTTGCTGATGAGTACATTATCAGTGGAAACATCTATAAATCGGCACTTAAAGCAGGTTACAGTGAAAACTACGCCAAAGGCAATGCTGCTAAATTGTTAGAAAATGTGAGCGTAAAAGATTACATAGAAGAGCGGCTCGAAGAAATCAAATCTCAAAAGGTGGCTGATCAGCAGGAAATCATGGAGTTTCTGACATCCGTCATGCGTGGAGAAGTATCTGAAGAACAGCTGTTAACAGTCAAAGAGGGTTTTGATGAACACGTCGAGTTGCACACGAAGCATCCTGATGTCAACAATCGAACTAAAGCAGCTCAAATGCTGGGCAAACGTTATGCAATGTGGGTTGATAAAGGTGAAGTAGATATTTCCCAACAAATAGTGTTCCAGGGGGGAGATCAACTTGAAGACTAAAAATAATCAAAAAGTGAGTGTTATCATCAATCTTCCTAAAAAAATAGGGAAAGGTTACGGATCCTTTTGGAGGTCCCAAAAGCGTTACCTAGTAGTGAAGGGTGGACGTGGGTCCAAAAAATCTACCACTGCAGCTCAGAAAATTATATACAACATGATGAAATACCCGTTGGCGAACACTTTAGTTCTCCGGCGGTTTTTTAATACACACAAGGATTCGACATACACGCAGCTTAAATGGGCTACTCGTAACTTAGGGGTGGCCCATTTGTGGCATTTTTCAAAAAGTCCGCTAGAAGCAACATACATTCCGACTGGTCAAAAGATTTTATTCAGAGGACTTGATGACCCGGAGTCTATCACATCCATCACAGTAGAAGTTGGGTTTTTATGTTGGGCATGGTTTGAAGAAGTCTTTCAAATAAGGGATGAAGATGCGTTCAACAAAATTGATATGTCTATTCGTGGAGAACTTCCACCAGGGTATTTCAAACAGTTGATCATGACGTTTAACCCTTGGTCAGAGAATCATTGGCTTAAACCGAGGTTCTTTGATGATCCGGATAAAAACACCTTATCGATGACTACGAACTACTTATGCAATGAATTTTTAGGGGACGACGATATTGATATCTTCAAGATGATGAAAAAAAAGAATCCTCGTCGGTACAACATCGAAGGAATGGGTAACTGGGGTATTGCGGATGGTCTGGTTTATGAGAACTGGAAAGAAGAAGAATTCGACTACTCTGTTATCAGTAAGAAGTTGGGTGTTTTCTCTGCATTTGGTCTCGATTTTGGATTTACGAATGACCCTACGGCTTTCATTGCAGCGTTGGTCGATCCGAGGGACGAGAAGATTTACATCTTTGATGAATGGTACAAACACGGGCAATTGAACAAGGATATCGCTAAACAAATCAAATACATGGGGTATAACAAAGAACGAATCATAGCGGACGGTGCCGCACCTAAGGATATCGAAGACTTAAAACAAATGGGACTTTCTCGAATAAAAGGATCCGTCAAAGGGAAAGACTCCATCAATCACGGTATCCAAAAAATTCAAGGGTATGAGGTTATCGTACATCCTCGTTGTGAAAATACATTAGTCGAACTGACTAACTACGTTTGGGATAACAAAGATGGATCAGCTATTAACAAACCAATTGATGACTTCAACCACTTGATGGATGCCTTCCGTTATGCGATGGAATCCGTTCCGGTCAAGAAAAAATCATTACTGGATCGCTACAAGACTAGATAATACAGGAGGAATAAGAATGCCTAAAGCATACAAACGAAAGATATTAGAAGATGGTCAATTAAAAGGACAGCTCCGAACAGACTTCATGCAAGGGAATGGAAAAGCCGGAGCAAGAGATGCTCTTGTTCGTCAAAAGGCGTCACCTAGAAGACGTTTGAGTGCTCAAGAAATCACTGATTTATATGCAAGTAGTGCGATGGTACAGACCATCATAGACACTCCAGCAAATGATCTAACCCGTGCAGGTTGGACCATTAACATGAAAGATAAAAAAGTAAAAGACGCTCTTGAATCTAAACTGAGACAATTGAGAGCGAAAGATGCTTTTAATGACATGTACCGCTACGATCGAATGTATGGAGATGGTTTTATTTCAATTGGAACAGTTGAGGACCATACGCACACACTGGAAGACGAATTAATTCCGGAAAAGGTTAAACGCATCCCTTACATAAATGCATTTTCTAACCAAGTAGTCAGCAACTTTTACATCAATGAAGATATGTTTGATGAGAACTATGGCAAAGTCGAATTGTTCGAGGTCTCCAGAAGGAAGAACGACGGTAAAACAGTTGGCTATTCAATGCAGACGATGGATAAGGTCCATCATTCTCGATTGATCCATCAACAAAGTAAAAGGCTGGAATTTGAGCACGAAGGATTAAGTCTAATCGAATCATTATACGACATCATCACTGTGCTAGACACCTCTCTATGGTCAGTTGGCCAGATGTTATATGATTATTCGTTCAAAGTATTTAAATCGAACGATGTGGATACGTTGACTAATGACGAAAAAGCAGAGCTAGGGATGCTGATGGACTACAAATTTAGAACAGAAGCATTGGCCATCATTGGCACGGACGAAGAACTAGACAAACGAGGTACTCCAATAAGTGGAATCAATGACTTGTTAAGCTTTGTATGGGACTTTTTAGCAGGATCAGTCAAAATTCCAAAGACTATTTTAAAAGGGCAAGAAGCCGGCACATTAACTGGAGCAGAGTATGATGTAATGAATTACTACACTAGCATCGCAGCAATTCAAGAGAACGAGTTGAGACCACAACTAGAAAGATTGATTCGTTTATTGATGACAGCTTCAGATGAGCTTGGCGGGCCTGTTGATCCTGATTCTATAGAATGGTCAATTGAATTCAATCCATTATGGAATGTCGATGCCAAAACTGATGCTGAGATACGTAAACTGCTAGCAGAGACGGACAAGATTTACATTGAGACCGGCGTGTTATCTTCTGAAGATGTTAACGATGTTCGTTTTGGTCGTTTTGGATTGACTGAATCATCCAAATACAACGCTGATGCTGCAGATGAATCGATTGATGTCTTGGCAAAAGCGGTTAAAGAAGGATACGAAGCTCATTTAAAAAATAAGCAGGTGGACTAAATGGTTAAAAAGATACCTAAAACAATTTATCCGCATCGGGCTGAGCAACAATATGCTAAAAAGCTGAAAAAACACTTCTCTGAGCTCGGAGAATACGTTGTGGAAGAATTATCCGGAACACTATCTGAAATCGATTATGAACTAAAAAAACAGCAGATTAGGGAAGATGTGAACATATCTCAAAGGATTAAAAATATCTTCAAAAAGATTCGCAAACAGTCGCTGGAATACGTTGACGAAAAAAAAGTCAGTAAAGAATCTGGGCAGTTCGTCAAAAACATTAGCGCAGTGAACAAAAGCAATGTAGCAGCCCAGGAGAGAGTTAAAGGCATCAATCCGATTGATAACGAACCCTGGTTGAAATCTTACATGGATGAAAAAAACAAAGAGAATGTAGGGTATATTTCCTCTATACGCGACGAAACTTTGGACAAGTTCGAGGAAATTGTTAAAAACGGCGTGAAAAAAGGACAATCAGCTGCAGACATCAAAGATGCCTTAGTCGAACGCTCTGGAATCAGTGAGAATCGAGCTGCTTTTATCGCTAGAGACCAGACTGGATCTATTTTAGGGCAGATGAATGCCAAAAGACATGCTCAAAGCGGCATAAAGGCTTATAGATGGCGTGACTCAGATGATTTGGCAGTGAGAGACAGCCATGCAGAACGTGACGGGAAGATTTATTTCTACGCTGATGGCGAACTACTTCCAGGTGAGGACTATAACTGCAGGTGCGTTGCCGAACCAGTGTTTGATGATGAGTTGGTTGCAGCTGGTTTATTAGAACCTGATAAAGTTTCTCGCGAAACGAATCAAACGGAAAATCAAAGTGAAGAGTTGGCGTCAAAAGAAATCGGTGTTAAACAAAAAATAGAAAAAATCAAAAGCACTATTTCTGACGTTCCTGATGAAGCTTCCATCAAAGAAGCTGGAAAAATCATCGAAGACGAATTCAAAAAAGCTACTTCTTTATCTAGCAGAGCAGAAAAAATAGCTGAAGCTCAAAAAGACTATGAAGAGGTTGCGATCAAAGAAATAGTTACAGAAAGAGAGAACACTCAAAAAATTAAAGACAAATACAAACAGACCGTCATCGAATTGGAAGACCAATATGAGGATGGTTTGATCAATGTCAACGAATACAATAAACGTTTGTCTGAAGCGACGGAATTAAGAAACAAAGAGTTGGATGAGTACAAAGAAAAAAATCCGCGTAAAAGCGATGAATTAAAGAAGATATGTGATGACATGCGATCTAATTTGTATTATGATAACGCTGAAGACGTGAAGCAGATATTTGCTAAAATCAGACCTATGGGAAGCGACGGAATCGATATCAAAACGCACTTAAGCGGTTCTAAAAGCGGAACAGCTAAATTAGTAGCAAATGCATACAATCACTATCCCTCTGAGTGGGTAGAAAAATCGGTATCATACAATAAACTGAAGGTAAAAAAAGTAAAGCGAGGCTTTTACCGCCACTACGAAAAAAATAGCGAATACGCCGAATTAACTTTGTCCGGAGAAGGGCAGCAGGGTTTTATAGTCGCTATCCACGAGTTAGGCCACAGGATGGAAAGAGTCGTTGATGGTCTAATCGGCATAGAAAAGATATTCTATGATCGAAGAACTAAAGGCGAGCTATTAAAGTGGATGGGCGCAGGCTATCGGAAAGACGAAAAGTCAAGAAAAGATGATTTTCTGGACATATACATGGGTAAAGACTACGGTGGTAGAGCTTATGAATTAGTTAGTATGGGATTAGAAAAGCTGTATACTGATCCTGAGACGCTGATGAAAGATAAAGACATGTTTAGATGGATTTGCGGAATATTAGCATTGATGTAAAGGAGAGGGTGAGGGTTTATGGCTAAAATAACCGCTACGGGTAAACGTAGAGGAGAGTATTTACACGTTGTTGTTGAAGACGGCAAAGTGATGATTGACGGCGAAGAAAGCGAAGTGTATGACTACGTCTTAAAAGATGAAGTCGTTCCTATTGGTGGAACTTTTTATCCTGAACCTGGCTCAATGATGAATATTCACAATAATCTGCAACATATTTTTTTTGATGATGCTCCTAAATTGAAAGTTGAGGGAGATATCGGAGAAATACCCTATGAAGAAGGATTCGTCTATTAATTTAATAATGACTGTAGAGCTCTGGCTAATGCCGGGGCTCTTTTTTTTGTATTACAAAAGACACTTATGAGTGAGACAGAAAAGCGAGGTGATGACGATGAACGACGGAAAAGCAAATGCATCAAAACCAAAAGAAGTTAACCAATCGATTAAAGCGCGAACTCACGTGTTTAAAAAAGGCGACCAACTGCATGAAATCGCTACTAAAAATGGCATGACCGTAGGGAATTTACTTATTTTAAATGATCAAAAACGTGAATTCAAAGCTGGTGACGAGATCAAATTGACCCGGGACGGTGATTAAGGATGAAAGTACAGCGATTTGACAAAGCTTATATCAAAGACTTTTCAGAAACATCTGAAGGGTATTTGACAGTTAAAGCTCCTATTACTCGTCCTGGGGTATTCCCGTACTTGCGTTCTGATGGTGGCGTCGAGATGGAAGCAAAACTGCCTGAAGAGCTTTTTAGCGAAAAAACAATTCGGTCTGCAAACGCTAAACCTGTTACTGATGATCATCCAACAGAACTAGTGACTGTTTCGAATCACAACAAATATGCCAAAGGAATGACTCATACCGATGCATCAATTGATGATGACAAGCTTTGTATCTCATTCACTATCACTGATTCAGATTTGATCAGCAAGGTGAGGAACGGGAAAAGAGAGCTTTCTATTGGATTTATGGCCGATGTGAGTCAAGAACAAGGCGAGTATAACGGGATGACTTATGATAGCGTCCAAAGAAATATGGAGATTAACCACTTAGCCGTCGTGGATAAAGGGAGAGCTGGCAGTGAAGTATCTATTCGAGGCGATTCTCAAGCATTCATGATTGATCACGATGATATAGACAACCAAAAAGGAGGAACACGAGCAATGACTAAATTACTTATTGACAGTAAAGAATTTGAAGTAGACTCCGTTGTTAAAGCGCGCATTGACACACTTGAAGCGCAATTAACTGCTGAGAAAGCTAAATCAAGCAACGTTGACACGATCACAGGAGAAAGAGATGCGTTGCAGACTCAATTAACAGCAAAAGAACAAGAGTTAGAAGCATCAAAAGCGAAAGAATTAACTGGTGATGCATTCGACACCGCTGTTAACGATCGTATCGAATTGATGAATAAAGCTAAATCGTTGGTAGGTGACTCTTTCGATTTCAAAGGGAAGTCAGATCGTCAAATCAAAGAGGCAGCTATCAAAACTTTGAATGATTCTATCGATTTAACTGGCAAGTCTGAAGATTATGTTAATGCTTTCTATGATTCTTTGACTACAGTAGTCGAATCAAAAGGTTATACTGCTGGGGCAGTTTTTGTCGATGCTAAAGATACTAAAACGGCAAAAGAAGAAATCGAGAACTTGAAAAAAGAGCGCTTGAATTTAAAAAACAGCTCTAAGAAAGGAGATAAATAATCATGCCTATTCCTATTGGACAAGAATACATGAATGCACCAGCGGCATTGGGGAAAATCGCAAATTATCAATCGGTTGAAGCAAACACCACAGCTTGCGGTGCTGAAGAAATCACTTTCGGTAAAGCGGTATACGCTGAAGATGATGTATCTCAAGTGATGACCACTGGAAAAGACTTTTTCGGAGTGGTATTGGCACGTAACTATGTCAAGGAAATTACAGTTGGAGATAAAGTCGGGGTTTACGTCAAAGGTGACGCTGTCCCGGTTATTAGAAAAGGAACTATTTGGGTCCAAGTAGACGAAGATGTCCTTTCTAATCAAAAGGCAGTGGTTAACACGGCTACAGGGAACTTTTTACCAGCAAATACAGCATTAGAAACTAAAACGGAAGTTGTTGGGACGTTCATGTCTACTGCTATGGCAGACGGACTTGCAATGCTTCAAATCAGCTTACCGTAATTAAAGGGGGAAAATAGAACATGGCAGGAAATATCACAGCAACATTAGAAGCGCGCGACCTAGAAGCTATTGACCGCATTCTTTACGAAGCGCCTAAAGAAGAGTTAGTAGCACGATCATTGTTCAACGTTAAATCAGATGTTGATCCAGGTGCTGAAACATACGGCTATAACGTACTTACGCGTACAGGTGTAGCAAAAATCATCGCAAACGGAGCAGATGATTTACCGTTAGTAGATTTGGACATGAAACGCGAATTCGTTCAAATTTATACTATTGCAGCAGGGTTCCGTTACAGTGTTCAAGAATTAAGACAAGCAAAAATGTTAAATCAATCTGTTGATGCTACAAAGGCAGAAACAGTTCGTCGTGCTATTGCAGAAAAAGAAAATTCATTGGCCTTTTCCGGAGACAACAAGTACAACATCAAAGGTTTATCAAACGTAACCGGAATTCAAGTAGTTAATGCTGCAGCAATCGGGACAGGAAACTCAACAAAGTGGAAAGATAAGACGCCTGCACAAATCGAGGAAGAAATCCGCGTAGCACGTTCAAAAGTAACTGTATTGCCTGGTTATGGTGCTGCAGGACTAGCTTTAGCTTTACCTCCGGAACAGTACGAAATGCTTGATAAACGTTATTCAGATTTTGATACTCGGACAATCAAAGAAGTGATTCGGGCTCATGGCTGGTTTACTGATATCGTTCGTGTAGCTGATTTAAAAGCGGCCGGAACTGGCAAAACAGCATCAATGTTGATCATTGAAACAAGCCGTACTACTGCAGAGTTATTAATCCCTATGGACGTTACTCGTTTAGAAGCGGAATGGAAATATCCAAACTGGACTATCCCTAACGAAGAGCGCTGTGGCGGAATGGTCATTCGCGCACCTTATGGAATTGTCCGTGTAGACGGAATCTAATAAAAAACAGGAGGAATGAAACATGTTAGTACAGAATAAAGGGGAATACATTCGTCACGTAGGGGTCAGATTAATTCCTGGAACAAACAACTTAGAGTCAGAGGAAGCTGAAGCTTTTAAAGAAGCTATCGGAACTAACCCATTAGATAAAGCTCTTGTAAATAAAGAACTCTTCTATGACGCAGAAAAACCTGATGCGGCCATTAAAGACATCAAAGCTAACGATGCATTAGCATTGATTGCTGACACATTTGATGTCAATTTATTGAATCAATTCCATGACGAAGAGGAAGAGTCTAAAAACACTCGTACTTCAGTTTTAAAAGCTATTGAAACCCAAATCGCATCAATTCTTGATCCTAATGAGGACGACATTGTCGACACAGAGAGATAGGAGGTTTTCTATATGAAAACTACCGTCCAAAAGTTGAAAGTATTTGCTGATCTAGCTGCTATGAATGACGTTTCGTTAGAAATGTACATTGATGACGCTTATCTGTCTGTTAAAAGCAAATCATTTCCTGAAGAGTACGAAGAGATGGCCAATCGTTATCTAGCTGCTCATCTGGCTACTATGTCAAATAAACATGTCGTAGCTGAAGCTGTCGGAACCTTAAAGCGCGAATACAGCGACAAAAACACATTATCCGAAGGTTTAGCTTCAACGGTTTACGGCCAAAAGTATCAGGAATTAGAAAAAGAATTTGCTAAAAACAAAGCGAAAAAAGGAATTAGCTTGGTGGTGATTTAATGAAAGTGACGAATGATTATTCTGAACAAGATCGCATCTTAGAGGTCTTTAAAGACTTAAATAGATACTCACTCGAAATCGGAATATTCGGATCAGATGACTCATTTATCGCCATGATTGCAAACGTCCACGAATTCGGGATGACAATCAAACCGAAAGGAAAATACCTAACGATTCCCACAAAAGAAGCAGGAAACAGAAGGGCCAGAGATATACCTAACTTATTCAGACCAAAAGGCGTCAACGCCTTGGCAGTAGAAGACAAGCGAAAACGCGGTAAAAACAAAGATGGTTTTATTGTCATGTTTTGGCTAGTTAAAGAGGTAAATATTCCTGAACGATCCTTTATTCGCTCCACTTTTGACGAAAAGGAAGATAATTGGTTCGAATTCTTTCAAAATCGGTTAGATGACATCATTTTAGGTAAGATTACTGCTAAAAACGTTTGGGAGCAGTTAGGGGCGTTGATCACAAAGGATGTCCAAAACAAGATTAGGGATATTAAAACGCCTGGCAAATCAGAAATGACTTTGCAGCGTAATCCCTCTAAAAACAACCCTTTGATCAACACCGGACGTATGCTTCAGTCCGTTACATGGAAGGTCGTGAAAAGGTAATGGAAAAAATGGATTTTGCTAGCCTGTTAACTGTTTTTGGCGTACCTCTTAAGGTTTACTCGAAAGACAATTTAAAAGGTCATTACGAAGGTACAGAGTGGGTTGAGGGTAGTGTTAAAAATACGCCCTTTACAGCAGTCAACGAACCTTTCATTCCGTCTAGTTTGAATAGTCGAGTACCTATCATGTTAGAGTATGATCAATCTGGAGTGAAAGAAATGTATGACATGACTTGGTTTAGTTCGTTGGTAGTTGAATTAAAAACGGTTGTGGAACATAATGGCAAATTTTATACCGTTGAAGACGCTACTCCGTTCACTGATTATTCGAATGTAACGCAATACGGTTGCAAAGGGGTAGATAAATTTGAACCAGAGCTTTAATTATCGTAAGTTCATCGACAAAATAGCGATGTTATTGAAGGTTAACTTCCAGCTATCACTTATTGAATCTAATTCAATAGGCGAACAGCTGGATTTTCCTTTTATCACATACACCATCACAAGCCCATATATTGCTACAACACAAGACATCGTAGATAACGAAACGTTTGAGATGGTTGTAAGTTTCACGCTTCACACCAGAAGTACTTTGGATGCATTAAATACATCCGGAAGCATCAATAAATGGTTCAGATCAGACAATACTCGATTGGTATTAGCAAAAGAGGGCGTTGTTGTTGTGAAAGTCACCAACTCAGGAAGCCGCGATAATTTTGTATCTGTCGATTATGAAAGAATGGCAGGTTTTGATGTGCGGTTTAGAGTTACTGATCAATATAAAGGTGAAGAAGTAGAAGAAATAAACGCAGTACAAATAGATTATTAAAAAATGGAGGTATTCACATGGCACAACCAATTAGTGACGTAACTGTTAAGATCACTGTACAAACGCCTGCATCCGTTGTTGGTTTAGGTAATCCAGCTATCTTTGTAAAAGGTACAACAGCTGGAATGAAATCTTATTCTGATTTAGAAGGATTGGCAGCGGATTACGCAGTTGGGACAGGCGTCTACAACAAAGCTAAGACAATCTTCGCACAACTCAATAAACCAGCAAAAGTTCTTGTGGTCACATACGCAGAAGGCGCTGTAGCTGCAGCTGCAGATAACGCATTTTACGAAGATTGGCACTTTGCTTTATTAGCAGAGTATAACGAGACTGATGCATTAGCGTTGTCTAACTTTGTAGAAGAACAAAATTACAAATTCGTAGTCTTACAAGTAGAAATGGCTGAAGAGTTATTACCGTATGAAAACAACTCATTAACAATTGGTTTGGTTCATTCTAAACCAGCTGAGGCTTTAGATGCAGCTTTAGTCGGCGACGCAGCTAACGCTACTGTAGGTTCAATCACTTGGAAGTTCCGTCAAAATCTGGCAGGCATTACTCCAGACAACATTAACAGAACAGAGCTAGATGCTATTCACGCCGCAGGAGGAATTGCGTACGTTTCAAAAGCAGGTGTTTCTCAAACTTCTGAAGGGAAAACTGTAGGCGGAGAGTTTATTGATGCGATCCATGGAGAACACTGGGTAAAAGCAACGATTGAATCTCGTGTCCAATCGTTATTGGCCAACACAGACAAATTATCTTTTGACGCAAACGGTATCGCGCTGCTAGATGCTGAATTGACGACTGTTTTACAACAAGCATTCATCAACGGCATTGTTGACATGGTCGACGAATCTGGAGAACCTGATTTTGCTGTTGTCGCATTACAAAGAGCTGATTTAGATCCTGCAGATATTGCTGCAAGAAACTACAAAGGTCTTTCATTCACATACCGACGTTCTGGTGCTATCCACTCTGTGGCAGTAACCGGCACAGTCGAAGTCTAATAGAGGAGGATAATACACATGAACAATACAGCTACTTATGATGCTAAAAGCGTTACTGTAACGATCGACGGATGGGCAGCTTTCGGGTTTGCCGATGGAGACATGGTCACTACTTCGAAAGACAACGATAACGTCGAAATCGTATCAGATGCACAAGGGTTTTCTTCCTTGGCCAAGAATAACGACAAATTGGGCACTATCACAGTACAACTTTCTCAAGTATCGCCTTGCTATCCTAAAATGATGGACTTAGCTCTTAAACAGAAAGTATTTCCTGTATACGTAGTCAATGGAACTGAAAAAATTGGCGGGACTCAAGGGATCGTCACTAAAACACCTGACACAAACTTCGGGAAATCTATTGGAGCGCGTTCATTTACGATTAAAGTAATGGATTATACACATAACGTTAAATAATTGATGAGCGGACTTTTTAGTTCGCTTTTATTTTAATTCCAACTACAAAGGAGAATGATCAATGGCAACAAGTAAAGAATTGAAAGAATTAGAAGTAAAAAACGCTATTCCTGCAGCTGAAAAAACACCTATGAAAAAGTTTGGGGTTCAAGAAAAGAAAGAAGTAGCTGGCATTGAGTACACTCTTCAATTTCCTGGAGTACGAGCTGCACAAAGAATCCTAGATAGTTCTAAACAAATCGGCGGAATCTTTAACGATGAAGCATATAATTCACAAATCATGGAAAGTGTAATTGTAGAACCAAAAGTTGATTGGGACTATTGGGATGAGCATGAGGGCTATCGTGAGTTGATGGCAATAGCCGATAACTTTCTTGGTCGAATGCTTAAGTAGTCCGAATGAATATGAACTACAGAAAGAAATCGACGATAATTACATGCATATCCTGCCTGTTATAGCAGGCATAGCGACTCGTGAAGAAGTCGAATTAGCGACGGCTCATGAGCTGTCGCTTTTTTACTTTATGGCCATAGAAAAAATAAAATTGATGAGAGGAGGTCTGTAAGGTGAGTGATTCATTACGTAAGTCGGTCATCACAATCGATTGGAAAATTAATAATGATAGCTTGGTCAAAGCAAATAAGGAAACTGATGACTTAATTAGTCGAGTTGGCCAGAATGCTGAACAAGCTTTCGGCAAAACAGAAGCTTCCATCGATAAATCTGCAGCCTCTCTAAAAAAACACAACGTTGTCATGCTAGACACTTCAAAAAGTACAGACAACGTCAAAAAATCAGCTGATTCTGCAAAAGACAGTTTTGTTGATTTAGGTAAAAAATCAACGGACTCGTTGGGTAAAACTGATGACGAAGCTCAAGACTTAAATCAATCCATGGAAAAAGTTGGCAAAAAAACTGAATCGGCAAAAACGGATTTTATTCAACTTGGAAATAGTTCTCAGAACTCATTGAATAAAGCAAACCGAGCATCAAAAGACGTTTCTAATTCAGTGGGGGACATAGGAAATAAAACAGACTCCGCAAAAGGGAAAGTTTCTGGATTTGCCTCTAGTTTTAAAACCAGTATGAAAAAAGCCGAATCAGCTACTTCTGGGGTCATATCTAAAGTAGATACATTGAGCACTAGAGTAGCTTCTGCAGCTAAAACGTTGGCTGCTACGTTAGGAAAAACCGCTTTGGTTGCTGGTGCTTTGGCCGTTGCCGGTACAGGCTACTCATTTAATGCTGCATCTGATTTGAATGAGTCATTTAGTAAGACAGAAGTAGCATTCGATTCTCAATCAGACGTTATTAAGGATTGGTCTAAAAATACCATTGAAAACTATGGGTTAGCCCAAGGTACGGCTTTAGATTTGGCAGCAACATTTGGAGATATGTCCACATCGATGGGGCTATCGGATAAAGAGGCGGCAAAGATGTCCATGTCAATGGTTGGATTAGCCGGAGACTTATCATCTTTCAAAAATATCGATATCGAAAATACTTATGCTGCTCTAAATGGAGTGTTTACAGGCGAGACAGAATCGCTTAAAACTCTTGGTATCATAATGACTCAAACCAACTTAGAGCAATTCGCTTTAAATAGAGGTATGGAAAAATCAGTTAAGGAAATGAGTCAAGCCGAACTGGTCCAATTGCGCTATGCATACGTGATGGAAATGACGAAGAATGCCCAAGGCGACTTTGCACGTACATCCGATCAAGCAGCCAACAGTACGCGCGTGTTCTGGGAAACGACTAAAGAGTTTGCCGCTAATGCCGGCCAGTCGTTACTACCGTTATTTACACCAGTAATTCAATTTGGATCTAAAATGATTTCTAGGCTGAATGGCGCTTTGCCTGCTTGGGAGAAAGCTCTAGCTCCTTACAGTGAAAAAGTAGGCGATGGGCTTAAATGGCTTGAAGAACGCATCGATGATGTTCCAGAGGCTTTGAAAGATGCTTCTGCTAAGTTTGAACCCGTCATGAGACCGGCATTAAAAGCAATGGAAACAACGAAAGACTTCATGCTGGATACTTTTATCCCGACAGTATCAGAACTAGCTTCATCGATGGGACCCGGCTTTATGGAGGCTGGCATTTGGGCTTTTGAAGCCGTTGGTACTGCAATTGAAGATTACGCTAAACCAGCTTTTGAATGGGTTCAAGATTATTCAGCCAAGAATCCTGAACAGATGAAATTGATTGCTAAAGGAGCCGCTATAGCTGTAGGTGGGCTATTGCTGTTCAATACAGTCAAAAAACCTATTTCAGGAGTCATTGGATTAGTTGACTCACTTGTTGGTGCAATCGATAAGATTATGCCTTCAAGTCAGAATGCGAATAAATGGCTTTCTAAATTAAGTATACCAGGTGCCAAAAACGTCCCTAACTCTCCTGTAGGCGCAGCTCCAGTTGCGACTACAGCTACTGGCGGTTCATTTATTAAAGGGGTTGGATCTAAAGTTGCTGGATTTGGCTCGAAAATGCTTACGGGAGCTAAGAATACAGGCGGATGGTTAACTGGGGCTACCCAAGGAGCGAAAGCCACGCAAGGTGCTCAAATGTTCTTTGGCGGGGCAACTAAAGGCGCTAAACTATTGAACGGGGCTAAAAACGTTGGGGTTTTAGGAAAAACAGCAGCTAAATCAGTCCCTGGATTGAGTCTCCTGCTTGCTGGCAGTAACTTGATCGGAATGAATCAAGATAATGCTGGCGAAAAAGTAGGAGAAACTAGCGGAATGCTCGCTGGTGGCGGTTTAGGCGCTGCTCTTGGATCTGTCATAGCACCAGGTATCGGGACTGTTATCGGTGGTGCTATCGGTACATTTGCAGGTAGTGCGCTCGGCAAGAACATGGGCGAGTATGTTCAAGAACATTGGAAAGATTGGGGAGACAAACTTTCTACTTTCGCTGAAAGACACCCAATCACTGGGATGCCGATTCGTTTTATCGAAAACACGGTCGATTCTGCTAAAAAAGGCCTAGCTGAACTTAAAGAATTGTTTGAAGATCCCTTAGAAGGAACGACTGATTCCGACTTAGTGAATGAGGGCGTTTCTAAAGAATCGGCTAAAAAAGTAACTAAATGGCTTGAAGGTCAAAACGAATTAGACACTGCTCGAGTAGAGAGAGAATTTACAGGCGGCACTATTTCTCAAGAAGAATTAGATGCTGTGTTGTCTGCTCGTGATCAACAGAACCAAACTATTGTTGATGCCTTAAACGGCAAAAAAGAGGCGTCTGGTAAAAATGTTGATATACTTCAGAACTCAGGTGTACTAGGGTCCAAAGATGCCTCAAATATTTTAAATTGGGCCGAACAACTCAACAAAAAAAGAGTTAACAAAGCGAATGAACTGAATGCCCAATTAAAAGAAATCGAACAAAAACAATACGATGAACAGTTGGCCATCACTAAGACCTATGAAGATAAAATTAATGCGATTAAGCAAGAAGCGAAAGATAAAGGACGCGTTCTTACTCAAGAAGAACTAGCTGAAATTAGCCGTTTAGAAGAACAGGCCGGCTTTGAAAGAAAAGGAATCTACGAGAAATACGAACCGCAGATTACTCAAATCCAAGACGAGCAAAACAAGAACGCTGTTAAGGCTTTATCTGCGTCAGCTGAAGAGCAAAAAATCATTCTTGGTAGGCTAGCAGATAGCACTGGAGAACTTTCAGCAAAGCAAGCTGCAGATATTGTGAAGAATTCAGTCGATGCAAGAGATGGCGCTATTACAGCAGCTAATGACAAATATAACCAGGTAATCGCAGCAGCTGAAGAAGAATATTACGTTCACGGAACTATTTCAAAAGCGCAATTTGAGGAAATCAAAGCGAACGCCGAATCGCAAAGAGATTCATCTATCACTGCAGCCGAAGAAATGCACGAAGGCGTGGTAGACCAAGCGAAAGAACAAGCCAAAGGACATTTAGCACAAGTTGACTGGGAAACCGGAGAAACTTTGACTAAATGGGATCGTTTTGTTTCTAATATTGCTAAGGTCTGGAACAGTATCACAAGTGGTATCAATTGGGTATTAGAATCTTTAGGATTAGATTATTCTATACCTAAATGGACACCTGCAGGTTACAACAACAATACAAGCTACAAAAATGGTAATTCTAAGTCAAATCCCAGATCTACAACAGCTACTCAGATGTACTACTCAGGTACGTCAGCTGCCTATGGTGGACCTGCTTTAGTTGGTGAAGAAGGGTTTGAGTTAGCCTATGATAAAGCAGCGTCACAAGCGATGATTTTAGGTGCTAACGGACCAGAAGTGACTCAAATTAAATCAGGAACACAGATCTTAAATCACAAAGATTCAGTTAAGTTGATGAGTGGCGGCCTTGGCGCCGGGTCGGTGTTGCCGGGCTTTGACAGAGGGAACACAACTCTCGGAGGAATGTTATCAAACGGAATAGACAAAGTTAAGAGCGTGGCATCGAACTTGTGGGGGAGCACTAAAAATATCGCTTCTAATGCATGGGAAGGAGCTAAAAACATTGGCGGGAAAGTAGCTGATGTAGCTTCAGGCGCATGGGACTGGGTAAGCGATCCAGCGGGAAAACTAAAAGAGTTAGTTGCTAAATACAATCCTTTCAGTTTCGATTCAAATAACACTATGGAGCTAACAGGAGCGGGCTTTATTAAAAAAGCCGCAGATGGTGCAAAAGACTGGGTGACTGAAAAGGTTGCTGGTTTGTTTAACTTTTCAGGAACCGGAAGCACTGAACAAGTTAACAGCTGGGTTTCTGAAGCAATCAGTATTGCAGGTGTCCCAGCTTCTTGGGCTGGACCTTTGTCGACGATTGCGATGAAAGAGTCTGGTGGTAACCCTACGGCGCAGAATAACTGGGATATTAATGCTAAAAACGGAATACCTTCCAAAGGCTTAATGCAGACAATAGGCCCAACATTCAACGCTTACAAAGCTCCTGGCCACGGTAACATAATGAATCCAATCGATAATATACTAGCTTCCATCAATTACATCAAGTCGCGTTATGGAGATGTATTTAATGTTCCTGGTATCAAGGCGATGAGCAGGGGTGGCGCTTATGTCGGTTACGCTAAAGGCGGAAAACCTAGTCGAGGAGAAACATTCTTAGCTGGAGAAGAAGGTCCCGAGCTGATCACTACTAAAGATCCTGCTACTGTCTTGCCAAATGGTTTAACCTCTAAGTTGTTAGGACAACAACAATCCAAGGCCAAAACGTTTGAATTTAAACCGGAGATTAACATTAATATCGAGGGCAGCGGCGATCCTCAAGAGGTGGCAAATAAGGTTAAGAAAGAAGTGGCTGAACAAATGGAACTGGTGTATGAAAAAATGCGGAGATTATTTGATCCGGAGGTGGCTTATTAATGGCTAAATTAGATAATATTTATATCTCCAACACAACCGATTCAGCATCGTACAGCGTCAACGTGACCGAGTATCCGGTAGAAAAAGGTATGCCGCTTTCAGACACAGTTATCCAAGTAGCGGACACTTTTACCATAACAGGTTATATCATCGATAAAAATCCCGAAAACATCTTAAATAAATTCAAAAGCAAGATGGAAAAAGGGACAGTAGTGAAGTATGTTGGGCGTGTAATAGCGTCCGATGTACTGATCACTGCTATTAATCCTAGTTATGCCGGAAACATTCAAAATGGAATGTCTGTTTCTATTTCATTGAAAAAAATTAGAATTCCAAAAAGTCCTTGGGTTGTTCGTAAAACTACCACTACTAATAGTGGAACAAAGGCAAAATCTAGTACATCTACAAAGAAATACCACAAAGTAAAAAAAGGCGATACTTATTGGGGCGTCTCCAGGAAGTATAAAAAGAATTTAAAAACAATTATGGGGTATAAGGAAAATCCTTGGCCAGCAAGATTTATTCCTATTGGGGTAAAAATCAGATATCAGTGAGGTGAATGATTAAATGGCTTTTAACACATTGATTGAATTGAATCCTGGAGAGATTCCTGTCGTTTTCGAAGTAGATTTAGGAGGAACAGTTTATTTAATGGGTATCAATAACAATATGGAGTACGATTTTTTGACCGTTGATTTATTCGATTCTGATAGCGAGGCTTTAGTGTTGGGGGAAAAGATGATTATTGATAGGCCGTTATTTGAAGACTATACAGACGATCGATTCCCCGGACCTGTTATCATACCTTCAGATACATCAAAAAACGAAACCAAGGTAACGGCCAATAATTTGGGCGTTACCGTTTTTTTATATATAGATGACGGAGGAGATTCGGATGACTAACCTTAATGAACGAGTTTTGAATGTAACGATCGAAGGAGGAACCAATTATGCAAAATACTCTTATCCAGAAATCGAAATCCATGTTGATGTACCGTTTGATGATGATCCGACGCCGAATGAAGCCACCGTAACGATATATAATTTATCGCAAAATAGCATCAATCGTATAAAAAAAGGGCACAAAATGACGGTTAACGCAGGAACGAAAAAAGAGTCAGGTTTATTGATGGAAGGTTCTATTTCGAAGGTTCATACTCAGATTTCAGGGGCCAACAAAGAGACGGTCATCAATTTAGCTGATTTTAGTTTCGGTAAAAAAACAGTAAACATAACTTTTTCGGACGGTACAAGAGCCGAGACGATACTTAGACGGTTAGCAGCGTTGGCCGGAATCACTATTGCTTACTTGGAACTTCCGACAAACAAAAAATATGAAAAAGGGTATAAAGTATCTGGTTCCGTCGAAAGTTCTTTTTCTACGATAATCGATGATTGCGGCGCTTCCTCTTACTACAGAAAAGGGAAATTATACATTCGGAATCTTAAAAAAGGCGATGACGAACGTTTTAAATTAAGTGCTGAAACAGGATTAATTGGATCGCCTAGTTATGTAGAAACAGAAGATTATAAAGGTTACAACATCCAGTGTGTTCTTCAATATAGGATTGCTACAGCCAGCATCATCACGATATCTTCTCGTTTTGTTTCCGGAACTTATCGAGTGAAGTCTGGAAGACATTCATTTGATGGTAGCAGCTTCAGAACGGAGGCCTTAATTATCTCATGAGTAATACGGATATGTTTTTTAAAGAGTTCAAAAAAGGGGTCTTGTTGGAGCTTAATACTGGATTCCCGGCAAAAGTCATTTGGTTATCTGATGATCAATCTACAGCAAGTGTTCAACCGTTGTTTTTAAGAAAGCTAAAGAGCGGAGTAAAATCTAAACAAACACCGATTTATCGTATCCCGGTAGCCAAACATTGTCGGATAGATATAGAAATAGATAGCTTAGTCATTTGCTTAGCAATGCAGCGTTCTATCGACAACATGAACGGTGTCAAATTGATTGATCCTGATAGCACACGTTTGTTCGATGACAATGATTCTGTAGTGATTGGAGTGATTGAATGAAAACCCTAAAAATGAACGGTTCAGATTTAGATATTCAAAACAATGAATTTGCTTTAGTGTCAGAAGTTGAGGAAGTTGCGCAAACGCTGCAGAACTTATTATCAATAAGGTTAGGAGAATTCGGATTAGATGAATTAGTTGGGTTAGACAGAACAAATTTACTTGGTAAGCCAATAAATTACGATGAAATCAGGGATGATGTCATTTCATGCTTATCAATTGACGACAGAGTTGAAATCGTGAATGACATAGACATCAAAATTGGGAATGACCGGAGTGCCGCCGTTCGCTTTTCCGTTAAATTGATTGGCGGTCAAGACGTGGAAGGAGAAGTGATTGTCGATGCTTGATGATAAAGGTTTAAAAATTCCGACTTATACTGATTTATTAACTGAAATGGAAAGTAAATCCAAAGAGTTGTTTGGAGAAAATATAAATTTATCTTCTTACACACCTTTAGGAATCTTGTTAAGAATTTTTTCTTGGTTCTTAGCTATCGTTTGGCAAGTGGTAGAGAATGTCTATCATAGTTCTTTCATCAAAGATAGCGAAGGAATTCAGTTGGATAGACACGGTCGTAATAGAACGATCACTAGAAATCCAGCAAGCGAATCGACTGTATTCTTGACGATTACGGGTGCCCCTTATTACACGATTCCAATTGGTAGTTATTTTGAAACTGAAGACGAAATTCGATTCATGACTATTTATGAATTGACTTTAGATCAAGCAGGCAAAGGAACCATAGAAGCCGTTTCTGTTGAGCGAGGAGCCGAAAATAATGTACTGGCTAATACGATTATTGTTATTTCTGAACCTGTCGAAGAACTGTATACCGTTACGAATGAACGTGAGGCTGCAGGCGGTTCTAATCAAGAATCAGATGTTAGTTATCGTGAACGATTGATTCAAGGGAATATAGCTCAAAACAACGCTATATTAGATGCTATTTATTCAAGAGTAAGAAATGTGAGTGGAGTAATGTCTGTCAAAATCAAAAATAATAATACGATGGATATAGTAGATGGAGTGCCTCCTAAATCGCTGAATGTTATCGTTGTCGGGGGAAATGATGCTGAAGTCGGCCAAGCTATATATAGCTCTATAGCTGCAGGAGTCGGGACAAGCGGGGAAATAACTTACACAGCTACAGCTGCAGATGGCAATACGCACGAAATTCACTTTTCCAAAGCTATTTCTACGCTTGTTTATTTCAAAGTTTCCGTGACAGTTACGGAAGAGTTTCCGGCTGATGGAGTTGACATGATTAAAGACAACATCATTTCTTATGTCGGCGGAAATTCCAGTGACGGAACAAACTATACAGGCTTGGATTTATCAGAAGAAATGATTTACACCAGGTTATTCCATAATGTTTATTCGATACCAGGAGTAGAAAATACGACTGAGCTATTAGCCGGGTTCAGTAAAGAGGATTTGACAGCCGGGAATATCTCTCCGGGGCTGAACAGCGTGTTGACAACTAGTGATGCAGCAATAGAGGTGAACGTTACTTATGCTTAAAAAAATGTTGAATATGATTCCAGAAGCTTTTTCTAATCTCCCTGAAAGCAATTTCGGGAAAATTTTCGTTCTCATAGAGCAGCAGCTGACGAAAGTAAAAGAAACAGCACAAACTATTGAAGAATGGCATGACATGGACTTGGCCAAAGGCGCGACTTTAAATAAAATCGGTGATGATTACGAGGTTATCCGAGGCAGTGACGACGACTATTTATATCGCTTTAGGATTAAGTCCAAAATTGCTACAGCTCAATCAAATGGAACCTATGACGAAATTATTAACGTCATTTGCAAAACCGTTAATGCGGATCCGAAAGATGTAAGTGTAATTGCTTACGAGAACGAACCGTTAGCTATCCAAGTCGAAAAAGTTCCGATTGATTATTTTAATGACACCGGCATCAAAATTAGTTCTTTTGTTGACAGCGTTAGGGCTGCTGTAGCTGCAGGTGTAAGGGTCGAATCCATTATCATTGAATCTCCTAGCGCAATGGAAATTCAACACAAACGTACCATTTATACAATAAAATACGGGGCATTTTCCGGAGATGGAACGTTTTCCGGAGAATTCCCTTACGAGATATTAAAAGCTGATATAAACAATAATAAGACCGAAATAGAACAATCCACTAACCGTTATTTATTCGATATTCCTTTGACCGGAGAAACTCCTTATGAAATCAAGTTAGGTCAAGTTGTGCGTGAAACTGTTAGCAATGGATTAAAAACGGAAGCTTTTGTAATACATCATCCACTTAATGGTGAGGAGCCGAACGTGAATAAGGTCGGGGACTTTAATGACAACATTGTTAGTCCGGGGATATACACGAAGCCTTACGCCATTGAATTTAAATTTTCCGGCGAAGATGATTTCTAAAGGAGGGATAAAAATGCTTACGGATGCGGCTTTAAAAAGTTATTGCGAGTACACGAAACGGATCATTTCATCTGCTAAATACAAAGTTGGAGCGACTTACTATGATGCGGGTATTGACCGAATTGAACAAACTGCTGGTGACACTATTTCTATATTTTTAGTAATTAATCCGCCTTTTTCAGGAGATGTTACTGTCTCAGAAGTACGGTTATACGACACAGGCGGAGAAATTTGGTTTAGACAGGCAGAAAATATTTCGGTTAAAGCTTATCAAGAAGGTGTGCTGTACAAATTCAGTTTCAAATTCATCGGGAAGGCGGTTTAATAAGATGGTTGCTAAAAGCGAATTTAATGATCGTGTGAACGCGGTCGAACCTGAAAAAGCTTCTGTATTAGTGGTGGCTATAAAGTTGCCGACTGGAGCGCTGGAAATCATTACAAATTATCAAAATATTCCAGAAAAAATTAAATACTATCAGGAAAATTACAATGAGAACATGCGTTTAAAACATGCTCCGGATGTTCAAATTGTAAACTTCATGATCGTGTAGAAGGGAGCATACACATGGGTTTATATTATGAATTCACAAAATGGCTTGATCACGTTGTACAGTACCCTGGTCGAAAAAAAGTGACAGAAAATCCTGACGGCACTGTTGATTTTGAACGCGCTGAAGGTGAAGTAGTCCAACGTGGTACCGCCCAAAGCGCGACAAATTTCAATAATCTTGAAAAAGGGGTCTTTGCTAACCAAGTTCAGCTTTTACAGACTGAGCAGCGCATGTTGCAAGCAGAAAGACGTTTATCAGACTTAAACGGTGCCGTAGGGCAAGTAACATTAACTAATAACAGAGCTTATCCATTTAACAACTCTAGCGCTACAGTGCCGATCGCAAAAGTACGGTCAAGCTTAAATTACGATGTCCAAATGGAAGTTATTAGCAGCTCCGGAGGGTTTGTTGAAGAGGTTATCATCTACGATAAACAAGTCAATGGATTTAAAATTAAGTATACAGGATCAGCTAAATCAGTTGTGATCAAACATAAAGTATCAGGAGGTATTTATAAATGATTATCAATAATGTAACAGATGGCAGAAAAATCCCTTATACCACAAACGGAAATAAGATTTTTTTCAATGACGAAATGATGTTGAATTTAGAAAAATATGAACGTGATTACGAAATTTCCATCGACATTTGTGAGGATGAAAACTTCATGTTAGTTAACGGTTTGGGCCGCCGTTACGTAGCTCAAATTAAAATACCTGAACGCAAGTACAAACAAGTTAACGCCGAACAAGAATCAAACGAAGACGGTGACATTGGAGAAGCTGAACCACAATACGATGTTGTTCCCGTTCCATTTGATATCAACAAGTGTACGTTAAATTTATGGGGGTTAGATTAATATGAGTAATTTCGATGCATTAAAATTAGCAGTAGAGGCGTCTATGCCAAACAATACCGTTTTATTTGACGACAGAGGAATGCCGTCTGTCATGGTAAAAATCCCGAAATTTAAAGTAAGTGATGTGATTACGGGTGGGTCTCAGAGCACACATCCAGCTTTTATTGTGAATGGTGTTGAAAAAGATTTTATCTATATTTCAAAATATCAAAACGTTGTGATTGATGATCGTGCTTACTCTTTGCCAATGCAGGACCCTAAAGTTGCAGTCAACTTTGATCAAGCAAAAGCTTTTTCTGAGAACAAGGGGCAAGGATGGCATTTAATGACGAATGCAGAGTGGGCAGCCATTGCTTTGTGGTGTTTAAAAAACGGATTCTTGCCACGCGGAAATAATAACTACGGTTCTGATCATTCTGCTAGTCACGAAACAGGTGCTGCTTCGTATAGCGAGGGTAACAGAACTGCTAGAATCGCAACTGGATCCGGACCTGTTACTTGGTCACATAATGGAGATGGTTCCGGCATTTATGATTTAAACGGAAATGTTTGGGAATGGGTAGGAGGCTACCGGACTAACGAAGGTGAAATTCAAGTTATTCCTGATAATAATGCAGCTGTTACCGGAACGAATCAAACGGCTTCTAGTACATTATGGAAGGCTATCGATACTACAGGAGCATTAGTGGCTCCAGGCACTTCAGGTACTCTTAAATTCGATAACACTTCTAAATTGGTAACGACACAATCAGGTACAACGGGACAAGGGAATGTTGAATTTGAATCTATGGCAAAAGACGCGAGCATTACTACTGTTCCAGAAATTTTAAAGTCTTTAGGACTATTTCCAGCAGGAACTAACTTAGGTGGAGACAGATTCTACACAGATTCATCCGGGGAACGTCTGGCTTATCGTGGTGGCTATTGGCACAGCACGTCTAACGCTGGTGTCTTTTCTCTGAACGGCTACAGCACTCGTTCGAATGTGACTACGAACATCGGCTTCCGGTCCGCTTTTGTTGAATAACTGAAATCTGTAGCACTGAATCTCTGAAGTGTCCGCGATAGCGGGCGCTTTTATTTTTATGTTTTTTCACTCTAAGTCAAGTGAGGTGTCTCTTGAACGATTTTAAAATATTACAAAAGGTCTATGACATGATTCTTTACGGGAATCAATGTCTAAAGCATTTTCCGAAGTCAGAAAAGTATGCAATGGCAGCAGATATCAAGCAGTCTATGTATCGCTTATTAAGGTTAGTGATTGAAGCGAATAAAAAATATCACAAAAAGACCACAGCTCAACAAATGGATGTAGAGCTTGAAGTTCTTCGTACTTTTATCAGGTTATCAGCTGATAAAAGTTTGAAGTATTTGCCGTTAAGCAAATACGAGAATTGGGCAAAAATGTTAAACGAAATCGGCCGTATGCTAGGTGGTTGGATGAAAACAATGAAATAAATAATAAATTGGGTATAGGTCATATACGTCTGGCTTATCGTGGTGGCAATTGGAACAACACGTCTAACGCTGGTGTCTTTTCTCTGAACGGCAACAACACTCGTTCGAATGTGAATACGAACATCGGCTTCCGGTCCGCTCTACTTTCAATCTTCATCGACAGAAGTTGCAACCTTAAGGGGTTTCATCCAGCTCAAAAGAGAGTAAAGGGATTTATATCCACGCTTGAGAACGAAGCGGAAAATCAATGTACGGATGCATGCAGCTAGTAGCCAACGAACGTTGCAAAACATCACTAACCCCAAGGGGATGAAGTTATAAAACGTATCGGAGATCTTTATAACGAAATATGCAGTTTCGATAATTTGTACCAAGCATATCTAGCAGCCCGAAAAGGCAAAAGATATCGCGAAGAAGTATTGCGGTTCTCTGCAAATTTAGAAGAAAACTTAATTGAAATTCAAAATGAATTGATTTTCCATACATATGAAGTTGGTAAATACCGAGAATTTTTCGTGTACGAACCTAAACAACGTATGATTATGGCGCTACCTTTTAAAGACAGAGTAGTTCAGTGGGCTATTTACAGAGTATTGAACCCCTTGTTCGAAAAACAGTATTACGATCATTCGTATGCATGCCGCGTCGGTAGAGGTACTCACTCAGCAGCTAATAAGCTTCAAGAATGGCTACGAATCGTGAATAAGAAACCAGGTAAATGGTATTACTTAAAGATGGATATTTCAAAGTATTTTTACCGAGTTGATCATGAAATATTAATTAACATCATTGAGAATAAAACAAAAGACGAAGAACTTCTTTCTCTTTTGAGATTACTCATAAATTCCGAAAGCACGGAATTTGGCCTTCCCGTAGCTTCTTCCCTGACAGACACAAATGTTAGAGAAGGTGATAAGGGTATGCCGATCGGTAATTTGACAAGCCAGTTATTTGCGAATATCTATTTAAATGAATTGGATAAGTTCGTAAAGAATGAATTAAAGGCTCGTTATTACATAAGGTATATGGACGATTTCGTTTTATTATCTAACGACAAGCAGGAATTGAATCAATGGAAAGAGGAAATCATTTCTTTCTTGGACGAAAAGCTTAGTTTGCAGACGAATAATAAAACCTGCATACGTCCAATTGCTTTAGGAATTGAATTCGTCGGTTTTAGAATATGGTTTACACATAAGAAACTACGTAAATCAACTGTAAGACGCATGAAAACTCATCTAAAATATTTACAAAAACAATACGGTAGAAATGAGATTGATGTCCCTCGAGTGCATCAAGCGGTTATGAGCTATAAAGGTATGCTGGATCAGACTGATGCACATCTACTCAAAAATAAATTATCTCAAGATGGTGTATTTCGCAGAAATGATTAACAAAGGATTTTCTGTCAAGAAAGGAAGTGAATAAATGGTAAATCGAAAATTGAAGCAAGATCTGCAAAACGCATCAAGTAAAAGGCCCGGCGATTTCTGGGGTGCTTTAATCGCTGGCGTAAGCATTTTGTATGGGGAATTCATTTTTATAATTGACGGTTATTTCATTAACAATGCTGAACCTTACCTAAACAAGATGCCTGAAAACGTAATCGGGTTAATATTAGTGTTTTTAGGTTGCTTAAAGCTAGTTGGATTGATTAGCCACAATAGAACACTAAAAAAACTAGGCATCTGGTCGTTAAGCGGCATGTGGAGTGGCCTATTTTTTGTAGCATTAACATTCTCATTCGGCACCGGTTATCCAGATCCGTCGTATATTTTTATACTTCCGATCATGATAGGTTGTTTCAGGGTGTCGTTAAAGGGGGATTACAGTGCATGAACTGGGAAGTGATTCTAGGTATTTTTATCGGTACAGGCGGAGCCGGGTCTTTAGTTTCTGCTTTTCTTACATACAAAAGCAAACAAAAAGAGCATGAATTGAATCTATTGGCCCGCGCTCGTGAGGAAATCGAACGTTTAGATAAAAAAGTCAAAGATCTCGAAGAAGAAAATGACAAAAAAGATAAAAATGAAATTACGCTCAACAGCATTATCCAAGATTTGAAATTCCAAATCAATGAATTGAAAATTATCGTCCAAAAGAAAGATAACTACATTGACCACTTGAAAGAATTGGTCGATGGGTTCAAAAAAAGAATGAAAAGAGGAGAAGTTGAATGAAAATTAACTGGAAAATCAGGTTTAAGAACCCGCAATTTATTGCACAATTGTTCATGGCCATCTTTATCCCAATACTAACTTATGCAGGTATCACAGCTCAGGACATTACATCCTGGGCTATTTTATGGGAACTGCTCATTGATGCTGTTAGCAACCCATACGTTTTAGGAACAATTCTCGTATCTCTGTATAATGCCGTAATCGACCCAACCACTAAAGGTCTATCGGATAGTATTCAAGCTTTGAACTATACAGAACCTAGAAAGGATGATATTTAATGCCAAACATTATCAAAAAACATACATTGGTAAACTTCACAAACAAGAAAATAAATGTAAAGTATCTTGTAGATCATGATACAGGAGTAAAAGGGCAAACAGCTAAAAGTAATGCAAATTATTTTTACAATACTTTTAGAGGTGCTTCAGCTGGTTATTTTGTAGATAAAAATGACATTTATGAGGTAGTTCCACCTGGTAAAGTATCATGGCATATTGGTGATGATAAAGCAGGGGATCAACACGATATTGGAGATTTAATCAATAATCACAATACAATTGGTATCGAGATGTGTGCTGAAAAAGACGGTAGTTTTCACCCTAACACTATTTCAAACGCAGCATGGCTTACACAAAAACTCATGAAAGAACACAACGTACCAGCTTCGAGAGTCGTTAGACATTATGATGCTAGCGGAAAAAATTGTCCTCAGTTTATGAACAGAGATGGCAAATGGACTCTATGGAAAAAATATCATAGTCAATTAACAGGACAATCGGTAGTCAGTGCTCCATCTGGAACGTTTATTGGCAAAGAATTTGTTCATAAAGTAGTAGCTGGTGATACGTTATGGGGATTATCCAAACAATATAATGCTACAGTCGATCAGATTAAGGAATGGAACAACATCAAATCAGATACGATCGTTATCGGCGACACGTTGAAGATTAAAGCAAACAATCAGCCAACTGACAATCCTGAACATATTGAAACCGTGCCAGCTAAAGTTGATGATGGTAAGTTAGTTGTGGATGGATTACTGGGAAGATTAACAATCCGTGCGTGGCAAAAAGCGTTAGGAACGCCAGCAGATGGAGTGATTTCGAAACCTTCTACAATGATTAAAGAATTACAAAGGTTGTTAGGAGTTACTATTGATGGTTGGTTAGGTAAAGAGACTATTTCAGCTTTACAAAGATACCTTAGTACGCCAGTTGACGGAGAAATTTGGGAACCTTCTGCAATGATTAAAGAATTACAACGTCGATTAAATGCTGGAACCTTCAATCCTAAACCTGCAACTTCTGGTAAACAAAAATCAAGCTATAAAGGTAACTCTCTCGTTGATTATTTAAAATCAATCAAAGTGGATTCTAGTCCTGCAAATCGCAAAAAGCTAGCTGCTAAGTATGGTATTAAAAATTATAAAGGAACAGCTGCACAGAACTTACAGTTATTAAACAAAATGAGATAAGTCAAAAAGCCTCTACCTAAAAATGGTAGGGGCTTTTTTTCGTTGTTCAAATTTGATTCATGATATATTGCATCATATCCAAAGATTCGCTTAAAGATGCATTAAAAAATATAAAAACATGCTTTTCAAAATCTATTTTAAAATAATATGTCGAGTTGTTTTCTTCAATTTTTAATATGACACCATTTAAATTTATGCTATAAATCAGACGGTTCATTTGATCAGTCCTTTTTATTTTTAATATACGCAAAATCAAAATAATGAAGAACATTTAAAAAGAACAACCGTAGTTAACGATTGTTCTTTTTGAATGTTCTATATATAAGCCAAATTGGCCAACCCAAAATGAGAAAACAACTTTTCTGACTGCTAACCCGAAATGAACCCGAAATGATTTATCACCTTATGCGAGTTGTTTACTAAAAATAGTTGATACAAAGAGATTTTAAAGCCTAGTTTTATCTCTTTTTAAACTTGTAACGGCCCTAGAGAGGTTCGAACTCCCGACCTAACGTTTATACTGATAGGTAACGTTCTTCTGCAACATGACTTGCTCAGAATACTTGTTTTCCCCCAGTCCACACCTTGCAGGCGACTTTCATCGCACAAGGCGTTCCATCAATCAGAATTTCGTTGAAGAGAGAAGAACTCTTATGAATGTAAAACACATCTCATTTGCACAAAGACAAAATGAATCTATGATACTGGAAATAAATGCATTATGCTTCAACGAAATACTCGACTGACTTGCCATCTTCCCTCCGCTGGTTGTTATCCCAGGTTCATTGGTACTACACAGCTGCTGCCATAACTATTCAACGACCATTATCCTGTCGTTTAGAACCCTCAAATAGGAGTTAACAGTTCTTAGTTGCTTCCAACGTTCCGTTATTACTAGCTTTACCATTAAACTTAGGTGCTTTCTATAAATGTTTCAGCGTTTTTGATCCACAACCATTCAATCAAAAACTATTAAGGTCAAATCCTTAATAACAGTTTGTGTTTTCCTAGACAGTCCACCGTGCTTTAATTCATCGAGTGAAGAAACATCCGTACGTTCGAAAGTTCGTCAGTGTCAAAACACATTCTCACCTTATTTAATTTATAGCCCTCCGACTACTGGGCAGATGCTTTTCGCCGACTTTACCGAACTTTTGACAATACCCAACTATTTTTAAGTCTTGCCAATCGGAGATCAAGGTATTTCTCAAGCGGTTGACTTGAGTGTGCTTTTTTCATTTTGCACAATATCGTAATAACAGTTAAGCCAAGCGGCTCTTACTTTTTATAAACTTTTTCAAGTTTACTTTGTAGTAAAACGTTGCGTACAGGAAACGTTTGCTCTATCCAACTGAGCTATAGGACCACATGGATAAAATTATTTTCTCATGATTCTAAAAAGTTGTCTAGTGATTTTGAGAGAATTATGATGTCAGTCCATTTTACCTTCACAAAAAAACAAGCTAGGTCTAATGACAATAGCTTGTTAGAAACAAATCAATATTTGTATAACATGGTAATAAATTCATAACCTGTTCCGATCGTCCAGAAGAGAACGTGATCACCGCGTTTGATTTTTTCCGTTTGAATCCCTTCATGTAGAGCCAAAAATGGACTGCTGGTGCCAGGATAGCCGAACTGATCGCCTACAAAAATCATTTGGTCATTTGAAAAACCTATTTCTTCTTGAATCATATCCAGATTAGCTTTATTACTTTGCGAAAAGCAGCATTTCACATCACTTGGAGATAAATCGTATTGATCCAAAAGTTCTCGAATAGAGTCATAGACATGAGGATACATTTCAGAATCATCAAACGGACGAGTCTTCATGTAAGCATGAGAGTTTCCAGCAACTAATTGAGTTAGACCTTCTGCTGGGAACATCATATTGGTTGGATCAGTACTGTCCATATAATGGATGGCATCTATAAAACCTGTCTCTTCATCTGTTTTTTCTAAAATGACTGCAACAGACAGATCGCCAAAGAAAGGATAAGCAACTTCATCTTCTGGATCTAAAATAGGAGAAAAATGGTCTGCACCAACGACTAGAGCTCTCTTTATACGAGGATTGGAGAGCATAGTTCTGGAAGCTTGCTCTACGGCCATCGTCATTCCAGCGCAGTTCGCATTTAAGTCATAATCCAACATCCGGTTTTTTCCTTTGATGGCTTGATGCACAAACAAAGCATTCATCGGAAGACTATGTTCAGGAACTTGAGTAGAGTAAATCAATAAATCGATATCTTCACCAGTTAGGTCAGCTTTTCGCAAAACTTCTCTACTAGCTTTAACAGCCATCGTGACGCCGGTTTCTCCAGAATCCTTTATGCGATAACGGGTCTGTCTTCCAAGGTGCACCAATAGATTTTGAATATCTTTTCCTTTTTCAGCAAAGTGGTCAATAAAATAGTCGTTTTCCACGGTATGAGCAGGGTGGTATAAAGCAATTTCTGTTAGTTTAATATGTGTCACTAAAGACAGTCCTTTCTATTGTATCAATTCAATTAAGTGGATTATTTCTCATAAAAAAAGTAAGGGAAAATGGCTCCCTTACTTCAAAAAACGATTATTTACACTTCAACAACGTTCGCGTTGGTTAAATTAACTTGACGCACTATGCGATTAATTTGCATTTTTAAAATAGCACTATTAACTTCAAATGTAATTTCTTTAAAACCTGTTTCTTTGTATAAATTAAAACTAGCTGCTAGTTGCTCCAGCATATCAGGTGTCTCTACTTGCATTTCTTTGCAATCTACCACTAATTCGTATACAGATGTTTTAATGTCGCTGACAGTTTGACTGTAATCATTGAAGAATCGTTGAACTGCCTCCAGTTCTGCTTTACCAGATACAAAAAGAAAGACTTTTTTCTCTTTTGCGTCTACAGTGATAGTATAACTACCTTTTGATGAAATGGACATATGTATAACTTTCCCTTCCTAAAAAAAATATAATTGTACAGAATTTTATTATACCATTTAAGAGAAGGTTCACAATGAAAAAAATGAATAAAGTGGATATTTTTAAATCAAGGAAAGTAAAAAAAGGCGAAAATAAGCTTAGATTCTGTATTCATATGCATAACTAAAGCATAGACCAGCATGTTGGAAATTTTTATCACAAGACTGAAACCATGTTATACTATATAAAATAAGTAGATGAAAATAGAAAAGAGGGATAGAATGACTGCTTTTAAGCAAGCAACATCCATTGAAGAAGTAAGACGATTTATTGAAGAGAATCAATTGGCTTTTGTGTATATTTCAAGAGAAGATTGCAGCGTTTGCCATGCAGTTCGGCCTCAAGTACAAGATATTCTCAAGAATTATCCACGCATCCAGTCTATCCAAGCAGATGCAGATCAAATTCCAGAAGTAGCTGGAGATTTTACAGTTTTTAGCGTACCGGCATTGTTACTGTTTGTAGAAGGAAAAGAACTGATTCGAGAAGCCCGATTTGTCAACATGGAAAATTTAAATCGTCAGTTCAGCCGAGTGGTCGAAAATTACTGATTGTTAATGAGTTCGTAAGCCATTCATATTGTTTTACAAGGTGTTTTGATGACTGCTAAGATAGAGCAGTAAACACATTGAAGGGAATGAAGACAATGAATAAATCTATTCCAACATATACACTGAATGACGGTCAAGAAGTACCGGTTATTGGACTGGGAACGGTCGGGATAAAAGGAGCTAAGGGAGTAAATGAGGTCTTAGATGCTCTGGATAATGGGTATCGGTTGATCGATACATCCACGAATTACAATAATGAAGGAATGGTTGGAGAAGCTATTCGCCGAAGTTCCGTACCGCGTGATCAAATTTTAGTCAGCTCAAAATTACCTGGTGCTAAACATAAATACGAAGACGCGATTCAAATGATCCAAGAATCTTTGTATCGTATAGGCATCGACTATTTTGACAAATATTTGATTCACTGGCCATTGCCTAAACAAGATCAATATGTAGAAGCATGGCAAGCACTTGTAGATGCACAAAAATTCGGCTTGATTCGTTCCATCGGAGTATCTAATTTCCTGCCGGAACATTTAGACCGCATCATTGAGGAAACAGGTGTAACTCCGGCTTCCAATCAAATCGAGCGTCATCCATATTTTACAAACAAACGTGTTATAGAGTACAACAAAGAACACGGTATTTTAACAGAAGCCTGGAGTCCATTTGGCCGGGAAATCAATGATTTGTTAGAAAATGAAACTATTGCTTCACTAGCTGAAAAGCACAAGAAATCTGTTGGGCAAATCATTTTGCGGTGGAATTATCAAGAACAAATTTTGTCCATTCCTAAAGCTTCCAGCAATAAGCATCAAAGAGAAAATATAGATATTTTCGATTTTGTTTTAAGCGCGGAAGAAATGAAGAAGATCGACGGATTGGACAAAGGGTTAGACGGTTTGGTTGAAGGACAACATCCAAATGAATACGAAGAGTTTGATTAACGAGCAAAAAATACCAGCCGAGATAATATTTCTCGGCTGGTATTTTACTTAGTTGGATCTGATGGTTTAAATTATGCCCACTCACCATTACGGAAAACAGGAACTGTTGAACCGTCTGCTTTGATTCCATCGATATTCATATCTTTTGAACCAATCATAAAGTCCACATGAACAGTAGAGCGGTTTAATCCGGCTGCTGCTAATTCTTCTTCAGACATTTCAGTTCCGCCAACGATGTTGAACGCATAACCTGAACCTAAAGCTAAGTGGTTTGAAGCATTTTCGTCAAATAGCGTATTGAAGAAAGTCAAACCAGATTGAGAAATAGGAGATTGGTTAGGAACTAATGCTACTTCACCTAAACGAGCAGCTCCTTCATCGGTTTCGATCAAACGTTTTAACGTTTCTTCTCCTTGAGCTGCAGTAACTTCTACAACTTTACCATCTTTGAAAGTGAATTCCATGTCTAAGATAGTTGTTCCTGCGTAACTTAACGGTTTAGTACTGCGCACTACACCATCAACACGGTTAGCATCTGGAGCAGTAAACACTTCTTCAGTCGGCATGTTCGCCATGAAGCGTTCGCCGCGAGCGTTCAAGCTTCCAGCACCTTCCCAACGGTGACCAGCAGGCAACCCGACAGTTAAGTCAGTACCAGGAGCCGTATAGTGTAAAGCAGTGAATTGTTGCGCGTTCAATTCTTCAGCTTTTGTTTCCAGCGTAACGTCTTTTTCTTTCCAAGTTGCGATAGGATCTTCATCATAAATATGAACAGCTTTAAAGATAGCATCCCATAAAGCGTCAACTTGTTCTTCAGTTGTTTCTAGTTCAGGGAAAACTTTAGCAGCCCATTTAGCACCTGAAGCTGCAGCTACTAACCAGCTTACTTTGTTTGCTTGAGTAGCTTTTCTTTGTTCAATCATTGCTTTACCCACTGCTGATTGGTAAGCAGCAATTTTCTCTGCATCGATTCCTGATAGAGCATCCGGATCAGAAGAACGAACGCTGATGCGGCTTGCGCCTTTTTCAATATGATCTAATGACTCGTCAATTTTGTATTGCGGGATATCTGTCAAACGTTCCACCGGAGTGTGTGTCATAACCTCGCGATTAATGATGTCGTCCGCCCATTTGACAATCACTTCAGTAGCTCCTAGAGCGTAAGCTTCTTTAGTGATCATACGTGCTAGTGGTGCTTGGTCTACGTCGATAGATAGAACAACTGTATGACTCTTTGATACATTGACACCAACTTCAACGATTGCACGAGCATATTTTTGTAAATTTTCTTCAAAATTTGGTAATACCATTTTTAAAATCCTCCTCATCTTAGATAACACACGATTTTACTGCAATAATTCACCTTTCTATCATAGCATAAGAAAATAAGAAAAAACAATTTGCCTGATAAAAAAATCTGAAGCTGGAACAGTTGCTAAATCTAAAGGCGTTCTGATATTATTACATAAATAACCTATGGTATAATTATTGTGCATAAGATAGAGGTTGCTTTATATAAAAATTGCCGTTATATTAATATGCATCTTGTCTTTATTACTATACAAGTGATACAATAATGATTGTCTGCTAAAGAGTAGAGGAAAAAATTGAAAAAAACGTTGGTAAATTTCTTAACCGTTTCAGAAAGAAGAACTAATCAAAATGTATTTTTATGCTAAATGAACAGCATAAAGTTTGTGTACCTTTCTAAGTCGTTTAAGAATTTTTTGTATGGATACTATAACCAAGAGGTAATACTGTAGCTGAGACTATAACTATTCCTTGAGAAAAGAAAGAATTTAGAGGTGAGGAAGATGGCAAGGAAAAAAACGATTATGAAGTCTAGTATTTTAGACACTGCATATGAAGTTGTCAGAAAAGAAGGGTTTGACGGGTTTACTGCTCGTAATATTGCAAAAGAAATGAACTGTTCTACACAACCTATTTACTTGGAATTCAAAAACATGAATGATCTAAAAAGAGAATTGATTATCAGAATAAAAGCTCATTTGACAGAAACGATCTATACTCAAGAAAGAACAGAACATCCAGTATTGAATGACGCACTCAACTATTTGTATTTTGCAAAAGAGGAATCTACTTTCTTTAAAGCGTTGTACTTGGAGAACCGCTTAGATGCAAAAAAAGTCTACACTATTTCACGTGATGTAGTGCTTGATTCATTTAATGAAGTATCTGAAACAAAAGAGTTGACGGAAAAAGAAAAAGAAAAAGTCTTCGGTTTATTTTGGTCCAGTGTACACGGAGGAGCTTCATTTATTGCTCAAGAACTAGTTCCGCTTCATGAAGAAGATTTGATCCAATATTTAAACCAAGCATTCCAAACCAGCTTAAAACTTGTCCAATAGGCTAAAAACTAAAAAACTCAACGTCCTGATGACGTTGAGTTTTTTAGTTTGCAGCAGCTTTTTCAACTAATGATTTGCTGAAGGCTACTAATTTATTGATGTCTTCTTCTTCCGGATCCAGATCTACTTTGACACTTTCTGCGCCTTCTACAGCACCAACAGATTTGAATTGTTCTGTAAAATCATCCACAGACTGGCAAAATTTTTCATAAAAGGTATCTCCTGAACCAAACGTCCCAAAAATTTTTCCTGTTAAATCTACCTCTGACAACTCTTCATAGAAGTCCTCGATCTCATCCGGCAAGTTGGCATCTGTCCCGTAAGTATAAGTAGCGACCAAGCACAAATCTACATCTAGAAAGTCATGAGGATCAGCTTGCATGCTTTCTACAACTTCAACATCTACATCCAAGTCTGTTAAGGCTTCTTCAACAATATCCACGCATTGAGCTGTATTTCCTGTTAAACTTGCATATACGATCAAGGCTTTAACCATTCTGTTTTCATCCCTTTGTGTATAGTTTCTCAAGCTAGTATATCAAATTTTATCTTCCAGTACCAATAGGAATCTTAGAAGAAATGAATGAAGGGATAAAGCGCATAATCTAGTAGTTGCATAAGTAAAAAAATGTTCATAATAAGGCGTTAAAAATAACGTATAATAAGAGCAAAATTATGCTAAGATGAAAAGGAAATCAACTTTGAGCGCTAGGGGGAAAGAGCGTGTTTAATTTAGATACGATCCATTCATTTACTGAAACTGAGAGAGTGCTTTACGACTATATTATGCAGCATAAAGATACGGTCTATTATATGCGTGTTCGCGACTTAGCGGAAGCAGCACACTTTTCACCGGCGTCTGTTATCCGCTTGATGAAAAAAAGCGGGTATGAAAGTTTCGCAGAGTTTAAGCTGGAGATTCGAAATCAACACAAACAAGTAGAGCAACAAGCTGTTTTTGATACGAAAGAAATCGTGGATGAGTTTTTCAATCGCACATTGAGCAATGACTACAATAAGCAGTTAGATAAAGCGGTAGAAATGATTCATACTGCGGGACTAGTGATTTTTCTAGGGATTGGAACCTCAGGTATTTTAGCGGAATATGGATCCAGACAGTTTTTTAATCTAGGGCAGCGGACATTCTTTGTAAAAGATCCTTTTTATCCGCTAGGGCACTCTAGAGAAGACTTTACAGATTCGGTGGCAATTATTTTGTCGGTCTCTGGAGAAACAGAACAAATATTGGAACAAACGGAGATATTGATCGAACGGGGAAGCAAGATCATTAGTATCACAAATACTTCTGGAAATACATTAGCAAAACATTCCGATGTAAATCTGGCGTATCATTTAACCCCAGAAACGATCAATAAAACGGTCAATATTACTTCTCAAGTTCCTGTAGCCTATTTAGTTGAAACTTTGGCACGAAAAAACTACGCAAAAAGGCAAAACCGCATTTGAAACACTGTGTTTCAAATGCGAAACATGTTCCAATTAAATGAAACCGCATCCATAAAATTAAAAACAGATTGTTTTATTTGTAAAAACGGTTACAATAAAAAGTGTAATAAATGAAAAATTGAGGTGAGGAAATGGAACACAAAAAATTAGTCCCTTTTCCTGAAGACTTTCTATGGGGATCTGCTTCTGCAGCCTATCAAGTAGAGGGTGCGATGGAAGAAGACGGTAAAGGATTGTCTGTTTGGGATGAATTTGTAAAAATCCCAGGTAAAACATTTAAAGAAACCACAGGAGAGGTAGCAGTAGATCACTACCATCGCTATAAGGAAGATGTTCAGTTGATGGCTGAACAAGGCTTGAAAGCGTACCGTTTTTCTGTTGCATGGAGTCGAGTGATTCCGGATGGAGATGGAGAAGTAAACGAAGCAGGACTTCAATACTACGAAAACCTGATTGATGAATTGCTGGCTCATAACATTGAACCAATCGTTACATTGTATCATTGGGATATCCCACAAGCTCTGCAAGACAAATATAATGGGTGGGAATCTCGCCAAGTGATTGAAGATTTCACTCGTTACTCTACAATTTTATTTGAACGTTTCAATGGGAAAGTAAACTATTGGGTAACGTTGAATGAGCAAAATGTTTTTACATCACATGGGTATATGATGGGCAGTCATCCACCAGGTGTCAAAGATCCAAAACGTTTTTATGAAGCCAATCATATTGCCAACTTGGCAAATGCTTCAGTGATCAAAGCGTTTAGAGAACTGGAGATCAAAGGAAAAATCGGACCAAGCTTTGCTTATGGACCAACTTATGCGTTAGATTCTAAACCAGAAAATCAATTAGCTGCAGATAACAACGAAACCTTTAATGCCCATTTTTGGATGGATGTTTATGTGTTTGGGAAATATCCAAAGCTGGCAATGAAATGGTTAGAAGAAAATAATTTAGCGCCTACGATCGAAGAGGGAGATTACGCTTTATTAGCAGAAGGAAAACCGGATTTTATGGGCTTAAACTATTACCGCAGTTCAACTGTAGAACACAATCCGTTAGATGGTGTTTCTGAAGGTAAAATGAATACGACCGGAGAAAAAGGTTCGACTGAAGCGGGTGGAGTACCTGGACTTTACAAAGGAACAGATAATCCTTTTGTAGAGAAAACGAACTGGGATTGGGATATTGATCCAACTGGATTGCGGATTGGTATGCGCCGAATTGACAGCCGCTACGAATTGCCTATATTGATCACGGAAAATGGTTTAGGAGAATACGATACATTGGAAGAAGATGGTTCAATCCATGATACATATCGAATTGACTATCTAAAAGCCCATGTACAAGCAATCCAAGAAACGATCTCCGATGGAGTAGAAGTATTAGGTTATTGTACTTGGAGCTATACAGACTTATTGAGCTGGCTGAACGGCTACCAAAAACGTTACGGTTTTGTTTATGTCGATCGAGAAGAGAACGACGAAAAAGAACTGAAACGCTACAAAAAAGACAGCTATTACTGGTATAAAAAAGTCATTGAAAACAATGGAGTAACAGATTAAAAATCATTTCTTCGCTCTTCAGTGGGGCTTTTAGCCTCACTGATCGAAGGGGGGCAACAAGTTTAGAGTCAGTGTTCATTCGACATACCGCAGAAAAGATTTTCTTTAAAGGGATAGGAATTATATTGTTACTTATTGGAGGGAAACCACATGAGCTTTATGGACAAATTTGAAGGCGCATTAGAAAAAACCTTAGTGCCCTTATCAATTAAGTTAAACAGCCAAAGACACATCGGAGCTGTACGTGATGCATTTATTCTAGCTTTTCCATTAACAATGGCAGGATCATTGATCCTATTACTCAATTTTGCTGTATTATCCCCAGACGGATTCATCGCTTCATTATTGAATTTAGAAAGTATTTTTCCCAACTTAGCCGAAGCACAAAATATTTTTTCACCCGTTGTCCGTGGAACGAATGATGTCTTATCTATCTTCATCGTCTTCATGATCGCAAGAAACTTAACTGAAACATATAAGCAAGATTCTTTATTAGGTGGATTGACAGCGATTTCAACATTCTTTATTCTGTATCCGCCATATCAAAATGTTGAAGGTGCGAACTACTTAGCTACACAATACATAGGCGCTCAAGGATTATTTGTTGCTATGATCGTCGGATTGTTAGTTGGGGAAATTTTCAGCCGTTTGTCTTTAAATAAACGCTTAAAAATCAAAATGCCGGAGCAAGTACCTCCAGCTGTAGCCCGTTCGTTCTCTGTATTGATTCCGATCATTTTGATCTTGATGCTTTTCTCAGTGATCAATTATGTAGTGACTTTATTCTTCCCAGATGGAATCAATCAATTGATTTACTCATTAATTCAAGCACCACTAACAAATATTGGTGGAAACGTATTTGCGGTTATCATTTTAGCACTAGTTTCTAACATGTTATGGGTGTTGGGAATTCATGGACCAAATACCATCGCAGCGATTCGTGATCCTATCTTCTCACCGATGGGAATTGAAAACTTGAACTATATTGCTGAAAAAGGAACAACATGGGGCGTTCCTTATCCAATCAACTGGGGTTCTATGAACGATGGTTTTGCGAACTACGGTGGTAGCGGAATGACTCTTGGATTGTTGATTGCTGTGTTCTTAGTGTCAAAACGTAAAGATTACCGCAACATTGCTAAATTATCTTTTGCTCCTGGTCTATTCAACATCAATGAGCCAGTAGTATTTGGACTTCCAATCGTATTGAACCCAATCATGATCATTCCTTTTGTATTGACTCCGATCATCAACATTTTGATAGGATATTTCTTTATTGTGAGTGAAATCATACCTCCAATAGGTTATTCAGTACCTTGGACAACTCCAGGTCCGCTGATCCCGTTCTTAGGAACAGGCGGTAGCTGGGGAGCATTAGCTGTTGGGTTCTTATGTTTAGGAGTATCTGTTTTGACATACATGCCATTTGTTTTAGCAACTAATAAAGCAGCTGTAAAAATGGAAGAAATGGATAACGCACAAGATACTACTAGTAGTGTAGAAGCTTAATATTTGAAAAACTATCTGTCTGAAAACCTCAGACGGATAGTTTTTTCACTAAGGAGGTTACGATCAAATGAATGCAGTTTGTTTTGATATTGGAGGAACAGCTATCAAGTATGCATTAGTTTCCCAAAATAAAGGAATTGCCCATCAAGGAAAAATCACTACGCCTTACGACCTTACTACATTTCAAAAAGTGATTGCGGAAGTCGTAGAAGAATACGCTGCAACAGATGAAATAACGGCGGTTGGTATCAGTATGCCAGGTTACATCAATCCCCAAACGGGATATGCTGAAAGAGCCGGTGCGTTAGCTTATCTAGACCACAAAAATATCATTGATGTGCTGAGCGAGAAAATTTCGTTCCCGATTTACATAGAAAATGATGCAAGATGCGCAGCGTTAGCAGAGCGGTACTCGGGAAATGCTCAAGGATTGGACAACTTTATTGTGATGACGATCGGTACGGGTATCGGAACTGCTTTTTATTTGAACGGCAGTTTGTATCGAGGAGCATCTTTCAAAGCTGGAGAATTCGGACATTCTAGAATCGATTATCAAAAAAGACCACAGCACACTATGCACGATATTTTTTCGACACGCATATTAGTAGAAGAATATAAAAAGCACATGAAGATACCTGCTCCGGCGGTCGTCACCGGTGAAGAAGTATTTGAAACGGCTAAGTTGGATCCTGAAGTAGAAGAAATGATTCAAGGATGGGTACAGTGGGTGTGTGTAGGGATATATAATCTGGCATGTACCTTCAATCCAGAAAAAATCTTGATTGGAGGAGGAGTCAGTGCGAATCCAGAGTTGTTGCCGAGGATCGAACGACAACTGTCTCAGGTTGATGAACGATGGATCACAGATTTTTATACAGTGATCGAACCCTGTAAATATTTAAATAATGCAGGTATCTTAGGAGCTTTTTATTTTGTGGAACAACAATTAGAAAAACAAACCGTTAAAGGAGAGAGCTGAATGGCCATTCTATCAGGATCATTTCAATCGCGTGAATTGTTTCGAAAAGTTAGTTTTACGGCAGTCATTCCAACGAGTACACGATCTATTTATGAAGCTAAAATAGAAAATGAAGAGGAAGGCAAACCTCTAAAGACGTTATATTTATTGAATGGATGGGACGGAAATCATGAAGATTGGCTGCATAATACGCGTATAGCGGAATTAGCTATCAAGTATCATGTGGCTGTCATTATGCCGGATGGGCAAAACAGTTTTTACGCTGATCATCCCAATGGGGATAATTATGGTGCTTATATAGGGGAAGAGTTGGTACAGGAAACAAGGAAATTGTTTCATTTGTCGACGAAAAAAGAAGATACAGCTATAGGAGGTCTGTCGATGGGAGGATACGGGGCTTTAAGAAATGGGCTCAGCTACTTGGAGACGTTCGGTACGATCATAGCTTTGTCAAACAAAGTCCTGACCAAAAGTTCAAAGGAGCATTTTGATGCTGCTTATCCTATTTATCAAAGGCTTCAAGCCATAGTCCAAACAGACAGAGCTGAAAAGATGCCTGATGAGATGGATATTGAGTCGTTGGTTTTAAACGCATTGGAACAACCAGAGAAAAAACCGGACTTGTATTTGGCATGCGGAACAGAAGACGATATTTTCCAAGAAAATAAAAAGTTGCATCAGTTTTTGATGACACACGGCTATCAGCATAAATATATAGAAGCACCCGGGAAACATGATTGGGATTTTTGGAATACAACCATCAAAGACAGTATGGAGTGGTTGTATGGAGAAAGCAAAAACTAGTCAAACTAACGGTCCTTGTTAGGAGAAAACCTCTCTTAATAAGGATTTTTTTATTTACGTTAAATTTGTAAATACAATTTTATCATAAAGCTTTACAATTCAATTGGAAGGGGTAACAATAATGGTGTCAAAAAAAGGAGGAAAGACAAAATGGAAGAAAGTAAATGGGTCTGTATGTTAGGTAATTTCGCAGCAAAAGTCAACAGTTACAAATACATCATCGCCATCAAGAATGCTTTTACGATGTTATTACCGGTCATCATTACCGGTGCATTTGCAACCTTGATCTCAAATATGGTGTTTGGAACTACAAGTGGTTTAGCAGCTATCAATGGGTTCGGTTTTCTAGAAAATTTAAAACCGATAACGGACTCGATCAGTTATGCTACATTGAACTTTTTAACGATTAGTGCGGTATTTTTGATCGGTATGGAGTTGGGGAAATTAAACCAGTTAAAAGGATTTTTCCCAGGGTTATTGGCGGTTATCAGTTACATAACCATTATCCCGAAAACGATTGAAACATTGGTCAATGAATCGCCTGTAGAAGTGGTAGATGTGATCGCTAAACAATATACCAACAGTTCAGGATTATTTTTAGGCATGTTTGTAGCTATTTTATCTATCGAATTGTTTAGCTGGTTGCAGAGACAAGATAAGTTGAATATTCACATGCCTGATTCAGTGCCTTCTAATGTGTCAGCGAGTTTTTCAGCATTGGTTCCTACGATTTTAACAATCACCATTATTTCTGCACTAGGTTTTGCGGTGTTGTCTCTGACAGGTATGACCCTTTACGATATCATTTACACGATCGTTCAAGAACCATTATCTAATCTAGTATCAGGATTGCCGGGAATATTATTGTTGATGTTTGTATCGCAAGTCTTTTGGGTAATCGGTATTCATGGAAATCAAATCATCAAACCGATTCGCGAACCGATTCTATTAGCTGCCATCGCAGAAAATACTGCAGCATTTGAAGCGGGAGAAGCGATTCCTAACATCATCAACATGCCTTTTTGGGATATTTATATGAGCGTGGGGGGATCAGGAGTAACTTTTGGTCTGTTGATCGCTATTTTCATCGTCAGCAAACGGGAAGATTACCGTTCAATCTCTAAATTATCTTTTGCTCCAGGAATTTTTAATATCAATGAACCAATGATTTTTGGATTGCCGATCATGCTGAACCCGGTCATGGCGATTCCATTTATTATCACACCATTAATAACAGGGGTAATTGGTTACTTTGCAACAGCTATCGGGTTTGCCGGTCCAGCTGTAGTTATGATTCCATGGACAACTCCGCCAATCATCAGTGCTTACTTGGCAACAGCTGGAAGTCTTGGGGCTGTAGCGACACAATTGATTTGTATCGCAGTTGCCACATTGGTTTACTTGCCATTTGTCAAAGCATCAAATGTGACTAAAAGAGTCGATGAAGTAGAAGAAGTACCGCAAGAACAAAACTAAAGGAGAGATTTTGTGTTTAAAACAATACCAGAGAATTTTATTATCGGAGCTGCCTCTTCAGCGTGGCAGACAGAAGGATGGAAAGGGAAAAAAGAAGGACAAGATTCTTATTTGGATACATGGTATAAAAATGAGCGTCATGTCTGGCATGAAGGTTATGGACCAGGAGTAGCTACCAATTTTTATGAACGCTACGGAGAAGATGTAGCTTATATGAAAGAAATCGGCCTTACGCATTACCGTACGTCGATCAATTGGGCTCGTTTCTTTACCGACTATGAAACATTGGAAGTGGATGAAGATTATGCTCAACATATAGATGATGTCATTGATGCTCTTCTTGAAGCCGGTGTAGAACCAATTCTTTGTCTGGAGCATTATGAGTTGCCGACTGCCTTGCAAGAAAAGTATGATGGATGGAGTTCTAAAAAAGTAGTGGAGCTGTTCGTTGGATATGCGGAGATTGTATTTGAACGGTATGCTGATCGTGTCAAACAGTGGTTTACCTTCAATGAGCCGATCGTTATCCAAACCCGCGTCTATCTAGATGCGATCCGTTACCCTCATGAACAAAATACGAAAAAATGGATGCAATGGAACCATCATAAAGTTCTCGCAACTACAAAAGTAGTAGAACTATATCATCGAAAAAACTACGACGGCGAAATCGGTATTGTATTGAATCCTGAGGTCACTTATCCGCGTTCTTCTTCTCAAGCAGATAAAAAAGCTGCTGAGATGTATGATTTATTTTATAACCGTGTTTTCTTAGATCCATTGGTCAAAGGAGCTTATCCGGAAGAACTATTTTTAAAAATGGCCGAACATGACATCACTTTTGATTACACACAAGAAGAATTGGACATTATCCGTGAAAATACAGTAGATTATTTAGGAGTCAATTTGTATTTCCCACATCGTGTCCAAGCGCCTAAACATAAATGGAATGAAAACACACCATTCCATCCAGCTTATTACTTCGATTCATTTGAGCTGCCAGGCCGTCGAATGAACAAATCCAGAGGATGGGAAATTTACCCGCAAATCGTTTACGATATGGGAATGCGTTTGAAAGAAGAGTATGGAAACATTCCGTGGATTTTGACAGAAAACGGTATGGGGATCGAGAATGAACACTTATTCATGAATGAGGACGGTGTCGTTCAAGACGACTACCGCATTGAGTACATTACTGAACACATGAGTTGCTTATTAGATGCTTATGAAGCAGGATCGAACTGCCGTGGATATATGCTGTGGGCCTTTACCGACTGTGTGTCGCCAATGAATGCTTTCAAAAATCGTTATGGTTTAGTGCGGATCGATTTGGAAAACAATCGAGCTCGTTCGCTGAAAAAATCAGGTTTTTGGTATAAAGACGTGATCTCAAGTAGTCGATTAGAAGTACCAGACGTTCCAGAGTACAAGTAGACACTCGTTTACCCCCAGCAAGAGTTGAGAGAAATCTTTCAACTCTTGCTTTTTTGTGTAGGAGGGGCTACAATCCTCTATAAAAATTTGCGTTCCTTTATCTAGAAAGAAGAGATGCAACAGGGAATACAAAAGGCAAATGGCTAAGCGGAGTGTTTGAATTTGTCTATACAAATCAAAACACTGTCGTTTAAACTTATACAAATTCATGCTATACTAAAAAAGCAGTTATCTCATGAAGTTAGGTGAATGAAATGGTCAAATACAAAGAAGTAGCAAATGAAATTCGTAAGCGAATCAAAAACGGGTCGTATCCCCTTGAAAAACGAATGCCTGATCAAACATCATTAGCAAAAGAGTTCCACACAAGTCGTGTGACAATAAAAAAAGCTCTAGACTTGCTGACTGTCGCAGGATTAGTGTACACTATCCAAGGTTCTGGAACATATATTAAACAAAACGCTTTTCAATTAGCGGAATCGAGTATTCGCATCGGTCAAAACGTTGGATTGACCGCTCAAGTAGATGACAGCATGAATTTGGAGAACAAAACCATCAAATTTGATGTACGCTTTCCAACTGAAGAAGAGTGTGAGCAGTTGTTGTTGAAAAAAGAAGACCCGGTCTATGAAATCGAGCGGCTGCGTATTTTAAATAAGCAGCCTTATTCTTTGGAACATTCCATATTGCCTTTGTCGCTTGTACCAGGCGTGACAAATGATGTGTTGCAAAAATCCATGTATGATTACATCAGAAATGAGCTGGGTATCGTATTTGGTGAAAATCGCCAGACTATTCGGGCAGCTCAGCCGGATGAATTAGATAAAGAATTTTTGCAATGTGAAGACGATGAACCTGTACTGGAAGTGACGAAAGTGATGTTCACTTCGAGTGGAACACCATTGGAATTTTCTAAAGTACGTCATCGATTTGACATGGTGGAGATGTCGTTTGTCAATTTAAATACTGAGATCTACTAGGCTTTAGAATAAGGATGTTGAGGGTTTCATGTTGTTGTAGGAGAATGAGAAAGAAGACTTTCTCTTCACAACCTTCAAAAATGCGTTATAATAGATAAGAATGGTATAGTGCAAAAAATAGAAAAGAGGAATAAGAGTGATTACATTAAAGTCAAAACGCGAAATTGATGCAATGGACGAATCAGGTACATTGTTGGCCAATATGCATATCGCATTGCGTGATTTTATCAAGCCAGGAATTACAAGCTGGGATATTGAAGAGTTCTGTCATAAATACATCGTTGACAATGGAGCCATTCCTGAACAGATTGGGTTTGAAGGGTATGAATACGCTACTTGTGTGAGTATCAATGATGAAATCTGTCATGGTTTCCCGCGCAAAGAAAAACTAAAAGATGGAGACTTGATTAAAGTCGACACTGTTATCAATTTAAAGGGTGCTTTAAGTGATTCTTGCTGGAGCTATGTAGTCGGGAAATCGACTCCAGAATTAGATAAATTGATGGAAGTAACTCGTACCGCTTTATACAAAGGAATCGAACAAGCACAAGTAGGCAATCGTATTGGAGATATTGGACATGCGATTCAATCTTATGTAGAACCAGAAGGGTTTTCAGTTGTACGTGAATTTATTGGACATGGTGTTGGACCAACTCTTCATGAAGCTCCATCTGTTCCTCACTACGGAGATCCAGGTAAAGGCCTTCGTTTGAAAGAAGGAATGGTCATTACGATTGAACCGATGATCAATACAGGAACATGGAAGTCTAAAATGGACGATAATGGCTGGACTGCTCGTACTCAAGATGGTGGAATCAGCTGTCAGTTTGAACACACATTAGCGATCACAAAAGATGGTCCGAGAATTTTAACTTCTCAAGGCGACCAATAATTTAGTTGAATAGTAGATAAGGACAGGCAAGAAAGAGATTTTTCTCTTTCTTGCCTGTTTTGCTTTTTAGAGTCTGGAGCTAAAATAAACCATAAGTCTTGTCTCAATATTCAAAAAGTCATATTGATTAGTTTTTAGCAGACTTTTGGTATAATAAAGTATCATCAAAAAAAGGGGCAGCTTATGAAAAACAGATTATGGTATGTTGATTTGATACGAGTGGTATCTATTTTTTTAGTTATCGTAGTACATATTTCTTCCAGCAATTTTGATTGGTACCAACCTAATTCAGCTGAGTGGCAAATCATCAATGCCTATGACTCTGTGGCTCGAATCTGCGTTCCATTATTCGTCATGATCAGCGGAATCTTTTTTCTCGACCCGAAAAAAGAAATCGGTATTCGTAAGTTATACCGAAAAAATATTTGGCGTATCGTGAGGGTCTTCCTTTTTTGGTCATCTTTCTATGCTATTTTTATGGCATTTTACCCATTTAATTCATTTTCTATGGATCAAATGGACGAAACGATGAACCGATTTATTGAAGGTCACTTTCATTTATGGTTTTTATTCCGGATCGTAGAACTCTATATTATGACGCCTATACTCCGTAAAATTTCAGAAGAGAAAAAACTCATGCAGTATATCATGTTGTATTGTTTTGTATTAGGATTTCTAATCCCTACGATTCGACAATTCCCGATTGGTTCAACGGTCACCATGGCAGACGATTGGATCAATTTAGACATTACTTTCGGGTATGTTGGTTACTTTTTTGCTGGAAGTTACCTTCATCGGTATGGAGTGACACCAAGAGTGAAAAAATGGATTTACGCTCTAGGAGTGATCGGATTGTTAACGACGTTTTTAGGAACCGGACTTTTATCTATAGAGGCAGGGAGACCAGTGGGGTGGTTATATGAATACTTGACGCCTAATGTGATGATTACTAGTTTAGCTGTATTTCTATGGTTTAAAGAGACCTTCAATCACCGCACATTCTCTAAAAGAGCACAAAAATGGATCAAAGAATGTTCGGATATCTCATTTGGAGTTTATTTGAGCCATGTATTAATCATCTTTTTACTGAACCAATTGAACATCACTACACAACTTTTAAATCCGATTTTATCGGTACCATTGCTAACAGGAATAGTAGCGATACTGGGTTACATCGTTGTAAAAATGATGTCAAAAGTACCGGGATTAAAAAAATGGATTTTATAACGGTTTCGGTTGACTATTTTTAAAAAAAGAATGATATACTAAATCGGAAAACGATTTCAACAATAGAGTGGAGGAACTAATGTGAACAAAATCAGTATAGGACAGTCAGAGTTAATGGCTTCTCAGATTTCTTTGGGAGTCATGCGCATGAATGCTTTATCTGTAGAAGAAGCAAAAACGGTCATCGAAACAGCTATCAGTGAAGGTATCGATCACTTTGACCATGCGGATATATATGGTAAAGGCGCCTCAGAAACGATATTCGGTCAAGCGTTTAAAAAGCTGGGTATTTCTCGCGATTCAGTCATTTTACAAACGAAGACAGGAATCGTGCCAGGAATCATGTATGATTTTTCAAAAGAGCACATCATCCAATCAGTAGAAGAAAGTTTGACTCGTTTACAAACGGATTATGTCGATACCTTACTGCTTCACCGACCAGATGCACTAATAGAACCAGAAGAAGTGGCAGAAGCATTTGATGAGTTGGAAAAATCTGGAAAAGTAAGAACATTTGGAGTCAGCAACCACAATCCTTTGCAAATTGAATTGCTGAAAAAATTTGTTAATCAGCCATTGATCATAAATCAATTACAATTGAGCTTGACTCATACGCCGATGATTGATGCCGGATTGAATGTGAACCGAATGGAAGCCGGATCTGTCTTGCATGAGGGACAATTAATTGATTACAGCCGAATAAACGATATGACGATTCAACCATGGTCTCCATTCCAATCAGGAAATGGGAAAAAAGGATTGTTCTTTGACCATCCCGACTATCTTGAACTGAACAAAGTGGTTGATGAAATGGCTAAAGAAAAAGGAATGGCTCGTGAAGCCATTGCGATCGCTTGGTTATTGCGTCATCCAGCGAAGATGCAGCCGATAGTTGGTACAATGAACCCAGATCGTATCAAAGCGATCACAAAAGCAACAGAAGTTTCTTTAAGCAGAGAAGAGTGGTATAAACTTTACCTAAGCGGTGGAAAAATGTTGCCATAAAATAAAAAAATGCTCTATTCCTATGTTTATTGGAATAGAGCATTTTTTGTTTGATTTAATCAGTGTATCCATTTGGATTGTTTTCTTGCCATTTCCAAGAATCGCGGCACATTTCCTCTAAAGTGAATTTTGCTTTCCAGTCCAATTCTTTAGCTGCTTTTGATGCATCTGCGAAACAAGTGCCTATATCACCAGGTCGTCTATCAACGATTTCGTATGGCACTTTTTGACCAGTAGCTTTTTCAAAATTGTTAACGACATCTAATACACTGTATCCAACGCCAGTACCTAAATTGTATGCTTCGATTTGTTCCGTTTCTAGAACCTTGTTTACGGCTTTTAAATGACCTTTAGCTAAGTCAACGACGTGAATATAGTCACGCACACCAGTACCGTCTGGAGTGTCGTAGTCATCCCCAAATACACTTAGATGTTCTCTTTTACCAACGGCTACTTGAGTGATGTATGGCATCAAGTTATTCGGAATACCGTTTGGATCTTCACCAATACGTCCACTTTCATGAGCACCGATAGGGTTGAAGTAACGTAATAAAGCAATACTCCATTTATTATCAGATGCATAGACATCTTGCAGTATTTGTTCAATCATCATTTTAGTTGTTCCGTATGGATTGGTTGTACTTAATGGCAAGTCTTCTGTAAGAGGAGACACATTGTTCATGCCATAAACCGTTGCTGAAGAACTGAAAACTATTTTCTTCACATTGTATTGTGCCATTAATTCACACAGCACAAAAGTACCTGTCAAGTTATTGTGGTAGTACTTCAAAGGTTCAGCAACGGATTCACCAACTGCTTTATAACCCGCAAAATGAATAACGGCCTCTAATTTGTTTTCTTTAAAGACAGTTTCAAGAGCTTCTTTATCCAAAATATTAACTTCATAAAATTTAAAGCTTTTACCAGTGATTTCTGTGATACGGTTTAAAACTTCTGGTTTGCTGTTTGAATAATCGTCTGCAATAACTACTTCATAACCTGCATTTAATAATTCTACCACTGTATGGCTGCCAATATACCCGGCTCCGCCTGTAACTAAAATTGACATATTCATCCTTCTTTCTGGTTTTAAAAGTTGGTTTAAATCAATGTTTGATTTTTTGTAAGCATACTGCTATCACGAATTTTGGCAAAGCCAGCATCCGTTTGAATCTGGTGGGCTGTTTAATCAGCCTGTAAAACCACTCTAAATTGTGTTTTAAATAGAATTCAGGTGCGCGTTGAGATGTTCCCGATAACACATCGAAACTTCCACCAACACCCATTAAGAAACCTTTATCTGCTATTTCAAGATACTGGCTGATCCAAAGTTCTTGTTTAGGGAAACCTAAAGCTGCAAAAACCATATCAGGATTTTTTTGCTTAACTTCTTCCAAAACTTTTTCATCCTTAAGATCAAAGTAACCGTCACGATACCCAACAATATCAATATTCGGGTATTGAGTAGCAACGTTACTAACTGCCTTTGTGACAACTGATTCCTTAGCACCTAAAAAGTAGACTTTTAACGCTTTTTTATCTGCTTCTGCCAACAACTCCAGCAAAAGTTCATAACCTGGGACTCGTTCTTTCAAAGGTTTGCCCAGAATCTGAGCACCTTTTACAATACCAATTCCATCTGGAATTACCATATGAGCGTGTTCTAAAATCTTCATATAAGAGGAATGGTTTCGAGCGTACATGACGATTTCAGGATTTGCAGTTACTGCAAAAGTTTTTTCTTGTTTTTCAATCCGAGATAAAATCTCAAAAACAAATTCTTGTTTTGTTTTGTTAATAAATTCGACGCCTAATATATTTACTGATGTATCTGTCATAAGTTATTTCTGTCCTATCTATCCAGTAAAATGTGTTATTTCTCTAACACTATACCATTAAAATACAATAGTGTTAACAAGAAAAATGAATCAAAAGACTAAAAAAAATGCTTTTCCAATCTAGTAAGAAAAAGCAGAGAGTTCAGAATGTAATCGTTTTATGGTACTATAGAGTGGATAATTAAAGAAAGCAGTTAATGAATGGAGAGATTAAACGATGAAAACAAAAATTGCTGTCATTGGGGCAGGTTCTTGGGGAACCGCTCTAGCTAAAGTGCTGGAAGAAAATGGACATGAGCCGATTTTATACAGTAACGTAGAAGAGCAAATCAAAGAAATTAATGAACAACACACAAATAAGACTTTTTTACCCGAATTGGTTATATCAAAAAATATCAAAGGAACTACTCATTTAAAAGAAGCTTTAGAAGGCGCACAAGTGGTATTATTTGTTGTACCGACAAAAGTTACCCGTATGGTAGCTAAGCAAGTTGCGGAATTGCTGACAGATAAAGTTATTTTAGTGACAGCTAGTAAAGGTTTGGAACAACAAACGCACAAACGAATTTCTACTATCTTAGAAGAAGAAATTCCAGAAAACAAAAGAGCGGGGGTTGTAGCTTTATCCGGCCCTAGTCATGCAGAGGAACTTGCTGTAAATGACTTAACGACTATCACAGCAGCCTCATCTGACATGGATGCTGCTGAGAAAGTTCAGCAACTATTTATGAATGATTACATGAGAATTTACACAAACAAAGATATTGTGGGTGTAGAGTATGGCGCAGCCCTTAAAAACATCATTGCTTTAGGAGCGGGTGCTTTAGCGGGTCTGGGATACGGAGATAATGCTAAAGCTGCTTTGATCACTAGAGGTTTAGCTGAGATAAGCCGCTTGGGAATAGCCTTTGGAGCTGATCCACTTACGTTCATCGGGCTAAGTGGAGTTGGTGATTTAATTGTTACGTGTACGAGTATTCATTCGAGAAACTGGCAAGCGGGCAATATGATTGGAAAAGGTCATTCTTTAGACGAAGTATTAGGAAGTATGGGGATGGTTGTTGAAGGAGCTTCGACGGTTGTAGCTGCGTATGAATTAGCGAGAGAAAAAAATATCGAAATGCCGATCACTGAAGCTATCTATGATGTCTTATACAATAATGCAGATGTTAGAGAAACTATTGTAGCTTTAATGAATCGTGATCCAAAATCTGAAGCACATTCAAAAGATTAATAATAAATCATTACTCGAGACAGCCTGGAAATTATTTTCAGGCTGTCTTTTTGAGCTATTTTATTTTTTTTGAAATCAGCTATAATAAACAGTAGTTGAACAAACTATCACTTTTTTCTTAACAAATCTTAATTTTGATTAATAATAGAAAAAATTTAAATGATTCTATGCTATAATCTCATAGATTATCAAAAGTTGAAAACAAAGAAAATCTATACTACTATGTATAGGTTAGTTCAAAAGATTCACAAGTTTGAAGAAATTTATCAATCAAAGAATAGGTGAAACATGTTGGAAAACAAATTAAAAGTACGTATTGAGAATGTTACAAAACAATATGATTTATATAAGCAAAAGTCAGATAAAGTTAAAGCGCTGTTTAAGTTTTCTAGAAAAGATATTCCTACGTTTTGGGCTCTAAGAGGAGTTACTTTAGATGTATACGATGGCGAGACAGTTGGGTTGATAGGTGTGAATGGTTCAGGTAAATCAACCCTGTCCAACATCATTGCAGGAATCATACCGCCAACGACTGGAAAAGTAGAAGTTAATGGAGATACTTCTATTATTGCTATCTCTGCTGGTTTGAAAAATCAATTGACTGGATTGGAAAATATTCGATTAAAATCATTGATGACAGGTAAAACAAACCAAGAAATTGATGCAACCATCGATGATATCATTGATTTTGCTGAAATTGGAGATTTTATTAATCAACCGGTAAAGAGTTATTCAAGCGGTATGAAGTCGCGTCTTGGATTTGCCATTGCAGTTCATACGGATCCGGATATTTTGATTATCGATGAAGCCCTATCAGTTGGTGATGAGACTTTTTATCAAAAGTGTGTAGACAAAATGCTAGAATTCAAAGCGCAAGGAAAGACCATTTTCTTTGTTAGTCATTCATTGAATCAAGTCAAAAAGTTGTGTGATAAAATTGTGTGGATGCATTATGGTGAAGTTCGTATGGCAGGACCTGCGGAAGAAGTAGCTGCTGAATACAAAAAATTTAGCGATGACTTTAAGAAAAAAAGTGCAAAAGACAAAAAAGCGTATCAAAACAAACACAAACAAGACCAGAAAGACTTTGATGTTCGTGCATACTTTAAAAAACAAGAAGAACAAACAACAGACAGCAATAAATTAAAAGATTTGAATACTCAATTTGAAGAAGAAAAAGTAACCGATCGTATGAAATTGTCAACACGCTTGACGTTACTAGGTATAACATTAGCCACTGGGTTTCTAATTGGGGTGCACTTAAGCGGCAACTCACTAAGCAGTGTATTGTTTGGTGCTCAATCAGAAACTGAGCAGACACAAGAAGCAGCAGTTGCTTTTGTTGATGAAGATATAAAATTAGCAGAAACAACCGTGGCAGACATTTAACATAAATAGAGACTATATAGAAAGAAGGAGAAAGTTGGAACAAATCAAAAAAATAATATACGTATGGTTGATTAGGTTCTTCTCTCTTCTTTCTAAGCCTTTACCAGTCAAAAAAAGAATTGTTTATTTAATGAGTTTTCCGAAAAATGATAATGGTTTTCTAGAGGCTTTAATCACAGAAAACCCAACCATTGAGATCGTCATTCTTTTTGAAAAAAATTGCGAAGAAGAGGCAATAAAATTTAAAGAAGCAGGAGTTAGTCTGATACCTATCTCTTCTTCAATAGATTTTCTACGAAAAGCAGTGCCTATTCTTATGCAAGCAAAGATCATCCTATGTGACAATTACTTCCCATTTTTAGCAGGGTTGTATCCAAGCAAGGAAACAATGATCATTCAAATCTGGCATGCGAATGGAGCCATCAAACGATTTGGTTTAGAAGATCCTACGGCCTTGAAGAGAAGCTTTTTCGATCACCTTCGCTTTAAACAAGTCTACAAACGCTTTAACGAGTACATTGTAGGTTCAGAAATGATGGGGAGAGTCTTTCAAAAAAGTTACGGTGCAAGTAAAAGCAGCATAAAACCGTTGGGGAATCCTAGAACAGATATTTACTTCAATAAAGTATTAATGGATGAAAAAAGAGAGTTTTTCTTTGACCAGTACCCGGAGTTAAAAGATAAAAAAATTATTTTGTACGCTCCTACTTATCGATATGGATTAGAAGACGACTATCCCTTCGATGTTCGTCGATTATATCAAGCTTTAGGAAATGAATATGCTGTTCTAATGAAAAAGCATCCTCATGTTTTGAGTAGGCCTATTGCAAATGAGTACAAAGAATTTTTTTATGGGGATTTAAGTCAGCATAAAATTGAAGATTTACTAGTAGTTACGGATATTTTGATTACGGATTATTCCTCCGTACCTTTTGATTTTACCTTGCTCGATAATGCCAAGAATATATTGTTTTATTGCTACGACTTAGAAGAATACGATCAAATAACAGGACTGCAAAAAGATTTCAAAGAATGGGCACCTGGAGAAATCGTGCAAACGATGGATGAGTTGATCGTTCAAATAAAAAAAGAAACCTATAATGATTTTGTAGAATTTAATGATAAATGGAATACGTACAATGATGGATATGCTATCAAACATCTTATAGAGCATGTCCAACAATTATTGTAGTATCTATATGAATAAGGAGATTCAACATGAAAAATGTTATGCTTATTATAAAAGAACAAATTGATAACGTTGGAATTATAAGACGTGTATCAAAGTATGAAGAAAAAGCAACTTATCAAAGCCACTATCTAGGCTTGATGTGGCAATTTTTAAATCCTTTAATCCAAATCGGGATTTACTATCTTGTCTTCGGTTTAGGTGTTAACGGTGGACGAAACGTTGAGGGAGTCCCTTTCATTGTATGGATGTTGATCGGGATTATTGTTTGGTTTTTTGTAAACTCTAGTCTCTTAGGTGGTTCAAACAGTATATACAATAAAGTGGGAATGGTTTCTAAAATGAAATTCCCGGTCAGTGTGTTGCCATCAATCAATATGGCCAGTAATATTGTTTCTTACTGGTGGATGATGGCCATCCTTATAGTCGTTATGTTTATTTTTGGTGTTTATCCTACGATTTACTGGTTACAATATATTTACTATTTTATTTGTATGATAGCCTTTTTGTTTGCTATGGGGATTTTAGATTCAACCATCACTATTTTGGTTCGTGATTACCATATTATGCTGCAATCGATTTTAAGATTACTTTTCTATGTTTCAGGTCCTATCTGGGATATTGAAACGCGTAGTTTCCCTGACTGGTTAGTTAGAATTTTCCAGATTAACCCTGTGTATTATTTTATAGACGGGTTTAGAGATACTTTTCTTTCAAGAGAATGGTTCTGGGAAAAACCAACCTTAGCATTGATTTTCTGGGGAATTATTTCTATTATTTTGATATTAGGTACACATCTACACATGAAGTTCAGAGCCCGTTTTGTAGACTTTATTTAAATTGATTATAGTATCAAACAGAAAAATTGGAGGGAACAATGATGAGAAAAGTATTAACTTATGGAACATTCGATCTATTACACAAAGGGCATATATTATTATTACAACGAGCAGCTGCCTTGGGGGATCACTTAACAGTAGCTGTCTCTACAGATGAGTTCAACGCTATTAAAGGGAAAAAAGCTTACACATCATGGGAAGATCGCAAACTAATTTTAGAAGCATTGTCATGTGTAGATGAGGTTATTCCAGAAAATGATTGGGATCAAAAAATACGAGATGTACAAAAATATGATATTGATGTATTTGTTATGGGAGACGATTGGGAAGGAAAATTCGATTTCCTGAAAGAATATTGCCAAGTAGTGTATTTGCCGCGAACAGAAGGTATATCTACTTCTAAAATAAAAGAAGACTTGAAACAAATCAAAGCTGAAGTAGACAAAATCAGCAAAAAAATTGAAGAAGACATTGAAAGAGAGTTTTAGTAAATAATGAAGCAAAAAATAATTACTTTCGTCTTAACTCTTGTTTTTAATATTTTTAAATTACTACCGATCAAACGAGGAGTATATATTTTTGAATCACAATATGGTGGGCGATTCGATGATAATCCCAAAGCTGTTTATGATTATTTGAAAAAACAAGATAATGCTGAACATAAATTATTTTGGAGTATTCGTTACCGCGACCGTAATGTAGTGGGGGAGGAAGACGTCAACGTATTGTATCGTTTTTCTCTTCGCTGGTTGTATTACATGGCTAGAGCTGAGTTTTGGATTATTAATGCACGTATGCCGCAATGGTTGCCAAAACGGAAAGAAACAAAATACGTTCAAACGTGGCATGGGACTCCACTGAAAAAATTAGCATTAGACATGGATACTTTTGGTATGCCTGGGTCGAGTTTAGAAAATTACAAAAAGAATTTCTTAGCCGAAACTCAAAAATGGGATTATCTGGTGGCACCAAATCAATATTCTAAAGAAATCTTTAAATCTTGTTTCGCTTTTGAAAAAACGTTTATTGAAAGTGGATACCCTCGAAATGATGTTTTATACCAAAAGAATAACCCCGAAGATATTAGAGCCATCAAAGAGCGTTTAGGATTACCATTAGATAAAAAAGTTATTCTTTATGCACCAACTTGGCGCGATGATTACTATATTTCTAAAGGTAAGTATAAATTTCATGTTCCATTTGATATGAACCAGTTGATTGATGTGCTCGGCGATGATGCTGTTTTCATATTTAGAGCGCACTATCTAGTGGCTGAAAGCTTAGATGAGCTTTCGACTCATCCTAACGTATTTAATTTTTCAACGAATGTAGACATCAGTGATTTATATTTAGTTTCAGACTTACTGGTTACTGATTATTCATCGGTATTTTTTGATTACGCTAATCTTAAGAGACCGATGTTGTTCTATGCTTATGATTATGAGCATTATCGTGATAATCTAAGAGGATTCTATTTTGATTTAGAACAAGATGCACCAGGACCGTTTGTTACAGAAGAAAAAAAGTTTCTTAAAAAAATATCCACCTATATTATAGAGGAGATTTTCATAGAGACATTAGAAAAACAAGAAAAATTTTATGAAAAATTTTGTGAATGGGAAAATGGACATGCTGCCAAAAAGATAATAGATACAATTAAATGAAAATATCTTAATAGATTTTATAATGAAGTAAACCATTATCAATCAAAATGTTAAAATCAAAATTGTAAGGTACATGACTATTCAAAGTTTTGTAGTTATGATGTGAACGAGTGGAGAACAGCCGAAATTAATTGATTCGTTTTTTATTTCCTAAAAGGCGAGTAAATGATTGCTATAAACAAAGCTCAAGGCCTAGGAACTTGATAATGGACTAATGATTATCCTAGAATAATCTTAAATAATCAAGCGCCACATGACTCTATTGTTATAGTCCTTTAAAAGAAGAGAGGCTGTGGTTGTTTGGTTCACATAACATTGACAATAGGACTGCATGTCATCAGTCAATAATTAAGTGATGAAGTGCAAAAATAAGTTAACTACAAGCAGCTAAATGGACTTGAAGGTTTCGAAAAATTATTTTTATAATACTCTTAAAAATAATTTAAGATTAAATACGAGTATAGGAGGATAATTTTGAATAGTACAAAAATAAAAAAAATATTAAAAAGAAAAGTTAATTTTGTAAGACAACCGATTCAAAATGTTATTACTAAACCTGCGTATAATAGAAATGACAAATACGCAAAAATGTACCAAAATCTTGAAATAGAAGACAATACGATTCTATATGAAAGTAGAGACGGCAAAAGCATGACAGATAATCCGTATGCTATTTTCAAGTATTTAATTGGTTCTCCAGAGTATAAGGAATACAAGCATATTTGGTCCATACAAAATTTTGAAGAGATGAATCCAGTTATCAATCAATATAAAGAGTACGATAATGTTTGTTTTGTAAAACGGAATAGTACGGATTATTTAAAAGCTTTATCTACATCAAAATATTTGATTAACAACTCAACTTTCCAATCATATGTTATTCCGAAAGAAGAACAAATCTACATTAATACATGGCATGGAACACCTTTGAAAAAAATGGGATATGAAATTCCAGGTAATCCAGCTGGCTCCAGAAATGTAGTGCGTAACTTTTTAAGCGCTAATTATTTGATAAGTCCGAATGCGCATACTACTAATATGTATAAAAGTAGTTTTAAGTTAGATGGAATATATTCTGGTAAAATAATTGAAGATGGGTACCCTAGAATCGATTTAACATTAAATAGCAAACCTGAAGTGATAAAACAAAAATTAATAAGTTATGGTATGAACATTGATAAAAGCAAAAAAATTATATTGTATGCTCCAACTTGGAAAGGTACTACAATAAGTCAAGCCCAAAATGATATGCAGCAAATAATAGCAGATATGAATCAATTACAAAAAGGTATAGGTGAAGACTACAAATTACTATTAAAAGTTCATCCTTTTCTTTACACTCAAGCCAAACAGTATCAAGAAATTAATAACATTTTAGTACCTGATATTGTAGATACAAATGAATTATTGAGTATAGTTGATGTTCTAATTACTGATTATTCCAGTATATTTTTTGATTATATAGTAACTGGAAGACCTATACTATTTTATATGTGGGATGCTGAAAGCTATTCTAAAGATAGAGGGAGTTATTTTGATTTTAGCGAATTACCAGGACCTATTTTATATAATATTTTTGAATTGAAAGAAGAAATTAACAAGATTAATGAAAGTCAAAATAAACATCGAGATAAGTATGAAAGATTTAAAAAACAATTTTTAAATTACGATGATGGAAATGTAACTGAAAGATTAATAAATCAACTATTTAACAAAAACAAAAATAGAAATAAAATTAAAATTATTGATGATCTTGATAAAAAAAAGAAAAAGATTTTAATGTATCCTGGAGGGTTAATGAATAACGGTATAACTTCTTCCTGCATTAACTTATTAGATAATATTGACTATGATAAGTATGAAGTGGTTTGCTTTATGGGAATACCTAAAAAAGCTGAAGTTATTAATAATATTAATAAAGTAGATAAAAGAGTGCATTTTTTATTTAGAGATGGAATTCCAGTTTTTACATTAAATGAAATTTACAATGATAAGATGATACACAATAGAGGCGCAAGTAGTCCTAGGTTGGAGAAAATATATCCAGCTACTGCTTATCAAAGAGAGTTTAGGAGACTATTTGGAAATACAAAATTTGATATTGCTATTGATTTTAGTGGCTATAGTCTATATTGGACCAAATATTTATTAGCTTCCAATGCTTCTAAAAAAATTTGCTATCTTCATAGTGACATGTTAGCTGATAGTGAAAGAACAGTTAATGGAAAAAGACCACATCGTGTTAATTTACGAGGTATTTTTTCAGTATATAAACGTTATGACAAGTTAGTTAGTGTATCTGAAGGGACAATGGAAGTTAATAAAGTGAAATTAAGCCAGTATGCCCCCGAAGAGAAATTTGATTTTGTAATGAACTCTCTAAACGTAAATAAAATTTTAGGCAATGAATCTATAGATACTAATAATTCATCGAGGGTTGAATTAGAAAAAAACTATGTGAACAATAGTTACATGCGACACGCTGTTATAAGTGCACCAGTAGACTTAAAAGTATGGAATAAGCCTATAAAAGATGACTTTTTAAAAGTAGTGGCAAATGCAGATGAATTTCTTAATAAAGAAGTCCAAATTTCCTGGGAATACGAAACAGAGGAAGGGTCCTTTTATAAATTTAGCATTGATCATACTATTGTTGGTTGGTTAGACAAAAGAGCTTTTACCTTACTTCCTGATAAAATTTTAGCAAAAGAAAAGGTAGAAAAGTTATCTATAATTACAAATCCTAAAGGAAAACCAATATGGAATAAGCCTTATAATGTATATAATACATCTCGGGTATCTTTTAGTAGTCAGTATAAAGGTATGAGTGTTTCAGTCGATAGTGAAGCTCGGACGTTAAGAGGCATATATAGTCATATATCTATAAATAATACTCCTCTCGGATGGATTCATAGTGGAGCACTGAGAACAATCGCAGATCGTAATGAAATCGGTTCGACCGAGTTTCAAAAGAAAAAAAATAAGTTAATCAAAAAAGATCTTAAAAAATATAAAACTATTATAGATTTGTTTGAAAAGCGACCTTTGCGTTATTCTTATGTAAGTAAAACAGGTAAAATTATTAACTTAAAAGATTACTCTATATTAAGTGGTCTGCCATCTAATCCTAAATCTGAAAAAATAGAAAACGAAATAAATTTTCTAAATAAAGAAGTAGAAATAACACAGAGAGTAATCACTAAAGAAAATATATACTTTTTCCTTTATTTAGATGGAGAAAAACTTGGTTGGATTAATCGTAATGCTGTTGAAGTAGATTCTATAGATAAAGTGATTTCTGAAAAAGAGATTAATTCAAAGGCAAAAGTGAAATTAAACAATAAGCATAAGATATGGTCTTCTCCTGTGGAAACAAATCTTTTAAATCCAATAAAAGGATATGAGGTCCTTGAAAATAAAATTGTAGAACTTGATCGCGAAATGAAAACTAGCAAAGGGAGATTTTATCATATTTCTGAAAAAAATAAAGTTACTGGATGGATTAGTCATAAAGCTTTGACTAACATTACTTCAACTTTAACAACTGAAGAAGCAGATATCTTTTCTTATATTTCCTCAGATAATATAAACTTTGTTACCATGGGCAGACTCTCACCAGAAAAAGGTCAGGATAACTTAATAAAGGCATTTGCCTTATTCAATCAAACACATCCTAATAGTCGATTGTTTTTAATTGGAGAAGGTGGATTGCGTAAAGATTTAGAAGATCTAATTGATCAACTCAACTTAAAAGAAGTCGTTTTTTTGTTGGGTCAACAAGATAGACCATTTGAATTTTTACGTAAATGTGATTGTTTCATATTATCATCTCATTATGAAGGACAGTCTATGGTATTGCTAGAAGCGATGACTTTAGACATGGATATTATTGCAACAAATATTGTTGCTAATCAAGTTGTTTTGGAAAATGGGAAATATGGTCAACTTGTAAATGATAGTGTGGAAGGATTATTAGAAGGCATGAATAATTATAATAGTAACAACAAAAATAGTATGATGAGAGAAAGATTTAATTATAAAGTCTATAATGACATGGCTATGAATACATTCTACAAAGCAATTGAAGAATAAATAGTAATTTTAAAAAAAGATTAGGGGCTTTATAAAGTCCTTAATCTATTTTGTTGAAAGTTAAACACAAGCTATATTAATCAAACTATACTTTCAAATTAAGGAATACTTATTTGTATAAGTAAGAGGTACGAAAATTAAAAAGTCAAAAACAGATTGGATATGATAAAGTTGACTAAAGATTTAATTTCAATTGTTATACCTTGCTATAACGAGGAGGAAGTACTAGAGCTGTTTTATAGGGAAGTTGAAGCTGTAAAAGACAATTTAGAAAGTGCTTGTGAATGCTAAACTAGAATCAACAATTATTGCTTGATTAGTTTCGGCACTTTTTATTCAGAAAAACACCCAGTTCGATTATACTAGAATGGTATAACTTGAATTGGAGGATGAAAGGTGAACAAAACAAAAATGAACTTATACTATGAGATACACCGATTGAATCGATTAGGATTCAATAAAAGCCAGATTGAAAGAAAGGTTGGGGTTCATAGAGATACTGTCAGGAAATACTTAACTATGGATTTTGAAGACATGGTCCAGTGGACCCACTCTCTTCAAAATAGGAAAAAAAAGTTGGACCACTATGAAACGACTATTGTGGATTGGTTAAAAGAACACCCCGACTTATCTGCAGCACAAGTGGAAGACTGGTTATTAGAAGAGTATCCCAAACTGAATATTGGATCCAGTACCGTACGGTCCTTCGTAACCGACTTGAGAGACCGGTACTCTTTACCGAAACAGAAACAAGTCCGTCAATATGAGGCTATTCCTGAAGTAGAGATGGGAGAGCAAATCCAAGTGGATTGGGGCGAGATATGGCAAGAAACAGTGACTAATGAAAAAGTAAAGTTATACTTTATCTGTTTTGTGTTGGGTCATAGCCGCTACAAATATGTAGAGTGGTTAGATCGTCCATTTAAAACAACCGATGCGATCCGTTGTCATGAACAAGCTTTTCGTTTTTTTGGCGGTATAACAAAAGAAATTATGTATGATCAAGACAACATCATTGCCGTCCATGAAAATGCTGGCGATCTGTTATTAACGCATGAATTTAAGTCATACCAACAAACCCGTGGGTTTGAAGTTTACTTATGCCGAGCAGCGGATCCTGAAACAAAAGGAAAAATTGAGCGTGTAGTCGGTTATGTAAAAACGAACTTCGCAAAAAATAGACGGTACAACGGACTGGATGATTGGAACGAGAAATGTCGGGCATGGTTAGACCGAACAGGAAATCACAAAGTGCATGGAACGACAAAAAAGAGACCCGATTCAGTGTTCCTTCTGGAAAAAGCACACTTGAAACCAGTCTCTCCTCTTAAAAGCAAAGAAATTTCTTTTGATGCCAGTATAACAGCAAAAATCGGGAAAGACAATACGATTCGCTTCAAAGGAAATCGTTATTCAGTTCCTCTAGGAACCTATCAAACCGTTGGTTCTAATGAAGTTATCTTGAGTGTTCATGACCAAGAATTAGTGATTTTAAATGACCTTAGTGGAGAAGAAATTACTAGACACTCGATTTCGTTGGAGAAAGGGAAATTGATTAAGAAAAGGAACCATGGAAGAGATCGTTCAAAGACCATCAAAAAGTATCGAGAAGCTATGATTCATTTATTTGAGGATGAGCAAAGAGCCGCTTTTTTTATTGACAAAGTCATTGCCAGTCATAAGAGATACGCTCGAGACCAGTTTCTTGTCTTGGAAAAAGCCATTCAAGACTTTCCTGAAGTACGAGAAACCACTTTAGAAAAATGTATTGTAGAAAAATTATGGAGTGCGAATGACTTCCGAGATGTCGCGGCATACATAGCTAGTCAAAAACCGCCTACTATTCGCCAAACGACACTAGAAGAGCCTCTGACTTCTCTGAATCCCTCTACTCCACCTATCACAGTTTCGACTCGCTCCATTAACGAGTACACAAAACTTTTAGGAGGTGAAACAAGATGAGCACAGGTCTCGAACCTCTTCAGCTAGCCTTTAAGCAACTTCGTTTAGCTGAAGTATCGCTAGAGCTTCCCACTCTTATGCGAGAAGCAGAACAACAGTCTTGGACGTACCATGAATTTTTAGATCATCTACTTACTTTTGAATTGACTAAACGCGAAGAGAAAAACAAAGTAAAGCGATTAAAATGGGCTAAATTCCCTTATCATAAAACACTTGAGGCTTATGAATTAAGTGAACAAACAAGCCTCACAGAGCGCCAAATGAAACAGCTAAAAGAAATGAATTGGCTTGAACAGCAATATAACCTTATCCTGCTTGGTCCCCCTGGTGTAGGAAAAACGCATTTGGCAATAGGAATGGGATTAGAAGCTATTGAAAAAGGATATCAAGTGATGTTTCTCCCAATGGGAGAACTGATGACAATACTGAAAACAAGCGAGTATACTCGAAAATCTCAATTGGCATTAGGTCGAATTAAGAAAGCTGATTTAATTATTATTGACGATTTGATGTATATGGCTATGGATCAACGAGAAGCGAACCAATTTTTTCACTTAATCAATCACTTATATGAACGAAGTTCAATTATTCTCACTTCCAACAAAAGTCCAGATCAGTGGGGAGAACTACTGGGAGATGAGGGGATTGCGACGGCTATACTAGACCGTCTCCTTCATCGCGTAGAGGTTGTTCAAATGAATGATGAGAGTTATCGAATGAAGAACCGTCAAAGCATGTTTACGTAACAAAAAAGTGCCGAAACTTATCAAGCAGAATGTGTGGAAAATTAATTAGCATAAATTGCCGATTTCTACTTGACGTCAACAGTGCTGATATTGAATATTTGTTTATTAATGATGGTTCAAAAGATAATACTTTAAATTTATTACGCAAGTTAGCAAGTATGAACGAACAAGTAAGATATACATCTTTTTCAAGAAATTTTGGGAAAGAAGCAGCTATTTTTGCAGGATTAGAAAAAGCCGCAGGAAATTATGTAGTTGTAATGGATGCCGATTTACAAGATCCACCAGATTTATTACCTAAAATGTATGACATTATTAAAACAGAAACTTATGATTGTGTAGGAACTAGAAGAGTAACTCGAAAAGGAGAACCAATTATTCGCTCATTCTTCGCAAAGCAGTTTTATAAAATTATAAATCGAATTTCTGATGTTGAAATCGTGGATGGAGCGAGAGATTATCGCTTGATGAGTAGACAAATGGTTGATGCAGTGTTAGAAATGAAAGAGTATAATCGATTTTCAAAAGGAATTTTTAGTTGGGTTGGATTCGATACAAAATATTTAGAATATGAAAATAAAAACAGAGCAGCGGGTGAAACTACATGGTCTTTTTGGGGACTAATGAAATATTCATTGGATGGAATTGTTGCTTTTTCTGATGCTCCCCTATCTCTTTCATCTCTAATTGGGTTATTTTCTTTTGTGGCATCAATTGTCATAGCGGTTGTTGTTGCTGTAAGAACTTTGATTTTTGATGATCCGACATCTGGTTGGACCTCATTGGTAGTTATAATATTAGGTTTAGGCGGATTACAACTATTTTGTTTAGGTATACTGGGCAAATATATAGGTAAAATGTTCCTTGAGTCTAAAAATAGACCAATCTACGTTATTAAGGAAACTGAACAAGATACAGTAAAGAAAATATAAGATAAGATTTTACTTAAAGGAGAGTCCTCAGTTGATTCGAGTAATAGAAAAAACGAAAAAAATTGTTCCTTATATTGTTATAGTCATATTAACGTTCATTATTTCTTTGACATTGGTGTCTAATCCTTTTTCTGAAGTATTAGCTAGACACGATTCAAGCATGTTTACGTATTTTGGTTACGCAATGAATAACGGAAAGATTATGTATACTGAAATATTTGATCATAAAGGTCCGATTATCTTTATATTAAATTATATAGGAGTTTTATTGTCAACTGCTAATTTTACTGGTGTATATATGATTGAGTTTCTGAGTTTGTTTTTATTTTTTGTATTCACTTATTGGTTAAGTAAACTTTGGTTGCAGAACTACGAGTCTCTAATACCTCTAATAGTTGAAGCAATAGTCCTTGTTTTTTTTCTAGAAGGTGGAAATTTAACAGAAGAGTATGCTTTGCCTTTTATTGCATATAGTCTATACGTGTTTATAAAATTTTACAAGTTTAATAAAAAGATTGTCTGGTACGAAATTCTTTTTTTAGGAATATCTTTTTCAATAGTATTTTTATTAAGAGCAAACATTGTTTCTTTGTGGGTAGTGTTCTGTTTAATAATATTAATTGATTTTGTACAAAATAAAGAATATAAGGATTTGTTAAAAGTAACGTTGCTATTTTTAAGTGGCGTATTAGCAGTAATAATACCTATTAGTCTATATTTATATAGTAAAGGAGCTTTAGAGGCCGGTGTTTTTCAATCATTAGTCTTTAATTTTATGTATCTAGATAGTTCTGCAGAAAAGAATGAAGCCATCCGTGTTTTGTATACAACAATATCTAGTCACCATATAATAGCGCTGTTTTCTGTACTTCTTGCTCTCACTGTATATAATTGGAAAAATTATACTAAAAATGAAAAGATATTTTCTATAGGAGCTATTCTATTTACGATGCTCTCTTTTTATACTAGTGTGATGTCTGGTAGAGACTATAAACATTATTTGATGGCGATGATACCAACGATGTCTTTACCAATTATTTTTATTCTGAAAGAATTGAAAAAGAATATGTCGCAATTAAAAATAATTTTTTTGTTTATAATTATTTTGCCTGTAATGTACGTTTATCAGTTAAATGATATTTATGAAATGATATACACTACCAATATAGCTACAGTTAATCATAAAGATGGTATAAATGAAAAAGAACAAAATATTTTAAACAATAAAAATAAAAATGAAGCATCTTTAGAGTTGGCAAAAGTAATAAAAGAAAATACAAAGAATGATGATAAAATTTATATTCATCGTAAAGGTGGTCAACTATACTTATTAAGCGACCGGTTATCATCAACTAAATATTTTAATCTTCCAGCTATAGATTTAAATAAAAATCAGTTAATAGGCCAAGATTTTATTGCAGAGATTACTAATGCGGATACTAAGTTAATAGTTTTAGATTCGAACTTTAATAATAAAGATAAAAAAGATGTAGAATTGAAGTTTTATAAGTATGTTATAAATAACTATAAATTAATATTTAGCAATGAGGATTATTTTATTTACAAAAAAAAATAAGTTTTTAGTTTTCCTTTAGTTATTTTTTTTACAAAGTTAGTATTTTGAACACTTTCTATGATTGCTTAATGCAACCCCATAGAAAGTGTATTTTTTTACTTTTTGTTTTATCTAATATTGAAAGGTAACAGGATATATCTTTATGCTTTAAAACTATAAAATAATAATTTTAAATATTTACATTCTTCTAGAACATTCTTATATATTTGGAAACAAATTCATCATTACTTGAAAAGTTAAATGGAAAAAGTTTGATTTTATAAACACCAAAGCTACCTAAATTTATTAAAAGTTACTATTGTATTTTGCAAGACTTTTCTACACAACAGGAGGTGCGGATGTTTTTTTGGACTTTTTCAAGCAATTAAACCTAGTTTCTTTCTGTAATCAATCGGACTGAGACCGCCTAGAGACAATTTTATTCTTTTGTTATTGTACCAATGCAGGTAATCATCAAGTAGTTCAATGAATGCGTCAATTGAAATATTGTCCCATTTAAAGCCATAGAAGAACTCATTTTTAAGTCTACCGAAAAACCCTTCGCAAGCCGAGTTATCCGGTGAACATCCTTTTTTAGACATGGACTGTGTCAAACCGTTGGTTTTAATCCTTTCAATCCAACCTGGCCATCTGTAGTGAGCTCCGCGATCAGAGTGTATGATTGGCTTTGAATTATCAGCGAGTGTATCAAGTGCCTGATCAAACATACTATTAACGAGCTCCGCATTTGGTTGTGTACTGATAGTCCAACTAACTAAGGCCCCGTCAAAACAATCGATAATGGGCGATAGATAGACTTTTCCGGCGGGAATACGAAATTCTGTAATGTCTGTCAACCACTTTTTGTCAGGTGCTTCAGCTTTGAAATTTCGTTGAATAAGGTTAGGTGTCGCGGGAGTAATTTCACCTGCATATGAACTATATTTCTTTTTAGTTACTGAATGAACAATGAGTTTTTCTTCCTTCATAAGCCGTCTAACAACTTTCTCGGAAACAACAATATTTTGCTTTTTTAGAACGTCATGCATACGACGATAGCCATACGTACGACGACTTTCAATAAAAATATCTTTAAGCATTACCCTTAGATCAGCATATTTATCCGGAAGCTTAGCCTGACTTCTGTGGTAATAATAACTACTCTTAACTAAATCCAAATTCTCTAGTAAAAGTGCCAATGGATAAAAGGTTTTTAATGCATCAATCACTCTTGTTTTTTCCTTGTTGGAGAAATGTTTTGGATTGATGCCCCATTCTTTTTTACAAGTTCGGCAGACTTTTCCAAGATATCTTTTTCCATTCGTAGTCGATAAACTTCTTGTTTTAAAACATCAACTTCATTTTTCAACCCTTCTAGTTGAGGGCTATCAGGCATATTCGTCATATTAGGTGGAAGCTCCTCTCCGATGAGCTCCTCTTTCCAATCATAGAGCGTTTTACGGGTGACCTGCAGGCGCTCAGCAATTTTGTGGACAGAGGTTTCTCGGCTCACAAGATGGATAACGGCCTCTTTTTTCTGCTCTTGAGAATAGTTTAACTTACTTCGCCTGATTTTACGAGCTTCAGGTGCAAGTTCTTTACACCAATCGCTAAGAATGTTTCTATCTGGATAACCCAACATGCGAACAGTTCTAGAATAATTGCGACCGTATTCGATATAGTGATTAACAGCAAACTGCTTTTCTTCTTGCGTAAATTCACGTTTTCTTTTTGAAGTCTTAGAAAGATCACCATTCTCTTCATATTCCTTAAACCATTTGTATAAAGCTTTTGAAGAAGGATAGCCTAATTCATGAATGACTGACGCCAAAGAGTGTTCGTATTTGATGTAAAGTTTTACAGCTTTCATTCTTTCTTCGTAAGAGTACATGGACATTCTCCTGACTTATAGTTGTCCAAGATTATGTCCGCACCTCCTCTTATGTATTTTTATCTTGCCATAAACAACTATAGCGTTGTATTTTATTTATTGCGTTTTTAAGACGGTTTTTATATAAATGACAAATTCTGTCTATAGAATTGCTTATATATTTAAGCTATACTAAAATAGTCCAAGAAAACTTAGGAGGAATAATTAATTGAAAGTGTCAAGAAAAATTGTTAAAAAGGTTGTAGCTGTAATAATGGTTTCAAGTTTATTGAATCCATTGGTTGGTTCACTTACTGTTGTTGCTTCTGAATACGAAGCTTTAAATATTGATAACAACATCGAAGAACATCAAAATAAGGAATTAAAGGATTCTGTTGAACCAGCTATTGAAGATGAACAAGAAGAATCAGTACATATCGATGAGGAAAATGACAGAGAAGACGCTCCTGCACAAATACAAACTGAGAATAAAGCAGGAGATTCTTCAGAAACAGAATTTGAAAATAATGAAGAGGTCTTTTCTGCTGAAGATGTAAGAGAAAAAGCAATTCAAATGATGGAAACTGAAAAAAATAATGCGACAACGTTTATTATAAGAGCTAGATCATTGTCAAAAACAGAAGCATTTATAAACGCAGTATCTTCATACGCTATTACTATAGCGAATGAATACAATTTATATCCATCTGTGATGATTGCTCAAGCCGCTTTAGAAAGTGCTTGGGGAACCAGCATACTCGCGTATACACCTAACCATAATTTGTTTGGTATAAAAGGACAATATAATGGACAATATTTTTCTAAATATACTAAAGAGTATGATCAAAAAAAGGTTGGATTACGATTAAAGCGGATTTTAAAAAGTATCCTAGTTATAAAGAAGCTTTTGTTGATAACGCTAAGAAATTACGCTATGGGACCGATTGGAACAAAACTTATTATAATGGTACTTGGAAAGAAAATACAAAATCTTATAAAGATTCAACAAATTGGTTGACTGGACGTTACGCGACAGACCCCACTTATGGACAGAAATTAAACCTAATAATTGACACATATGACTTAACTCAATTCGATGATAAGGAAGTTAATGGTAAAGATGATTTAGAAAAAATTAAAAATCTTTCATACGATGAAATTATTTCGACAACAAATATTAAAGACTATAACGCATATATTAATGGAGTTACTGATGGAATTTACACTGCACCTAAGGGAACAAAAAATTCTAGTGTAGTTGCATCATCTGCTGAATACTTTAATAAGGATGTTGTTGCTACTCAAGAAAGCAGAACAAAGAATGGTTCAACTTGGATAATGCTCTATTTAAATGGTGAGCAATTAGGTTGGATAGAAGAAAACGGGTTAAGCATTTATGATGAGATTAGTTCCTCGAAAGTAACTAATTATAAAGCTTTGATTAGTCGTTCTGGAGATACATTAAATACATCGCCATGGGGAACTAAAGGATACCAAACAGTAGATAGATCAGATAATTATATTGGGAAAGAAGTATCAGTATTAAAAGAGGCCGTTACAAGAAGAGCGACCTGGGCTTTAATAAGGTTACCAAATGGCAAACAATTGTGGATTGACAAAGCGGCTTTAGACGTAGAAAAAATTGAATCATCTAAAGCAATAAATTATAAAGCTTTAATTAGTCGATCTGGAGATACATTAAACACAGCACCATGGGGTACAGAAGGTTATCAAACAGTTGGTAAGTCTGATAAGTATGTTGGAAAAGAAGTAACAATTGTTAAAGAGGCCGTTACAAGAAGAGCAACTTGGGCTTTAGTGGATTTACCAGACGGTAAACAGTTATGGATTGATAAAAAAGGATTAAATATAGAAAAGATAGTATCCACAAAAGATGTCAAGTACAAGGGTATATTAAATAGAGCGGGTGATACCATAAATACAGTACCATGGGGTACAGAAGGTTATCAAACGGTCGCTAAATCCGATGATTACTTGGGACAAGAGGTTAATGTATTAAAAGAGGCAACAACAAGAAGAGCTGAATGGCTATTAATTTCTTTAAACGGAAGAAATTTGGGATGGATTGATGCAAAAGCTTTGAAAGTTTATGATTCTATTGACTTTACAAAAAATGTTAGTTATAAAGCTTTGATTAGTCGATCTGGAGATACATTAAATACAGAGCCATGGGGAACAAAAAATTTTAAAACTATTGGTAGATCGGAACAGTATTTGAATCAAGAAGTAACAGTATTAAGAGAAGCTGTTACTTATCGGGCAACCTGGGCTTTAGTGAAGTTGCCAAATGATAAACAAGTTTGGATAGACAAAGCAGCTTTAAATGTAGAAAAAATTGAATCCTCTAAATCTGTAAGCTATAAAGCTTTGTTTTCTCGGTCTGGAGATACATTAAACACAGCACCATGGGGAACTGAAGGATATGAAACAGTAGGTAGATCAGACGATTACCTAGGGAAAGAAATAACAGTGATAAAAGAAGCTGTTACAAGAAGAGCAACTTGGGCTTTAGTGAAATTGCCGAATGGTAGCCAAGTATGGGTTGATAAAAAAGGTTTAGATATTGAAAAAATAGAGTCCTCTAAGTCTACAAACTATAAAGCTGTATTTTCTCGGTCTGGAGATACATTAAACACAGCACCATGGGGAACTGAAGGATATAAAACAGTAGGTAGATCAGACGATTACATAGGGAAAGAAATAACAGTAATAAAAGAAGCTATTACAAGAAGAGCAACTTGGGTATTAGTGAAATTGCCGAATGGTAGCCAAGTATGGGTTGATAAAAAAGGTTTAGATATTGAAAAAATCATTTCAACTACTGCAGTTAACTATAAAGCTAGAATAGTAAGAGCTACTGATAGTATAAACACAGCGCCGTGGGGAACCGAAGGATACAAAACTACTGATTACTCTAACAAGTATTTTGGTGCTGAAGTAACAGTAAAAAAAGAAGCTAAAACTCGACGTGCAACATGGGCATTGATTGCTTTCAATGGTAAAGAACTAGGTTGGATCGATGAAGCTGCATTGAAAAAATTAGACCCAAATAAAAAGGTCGTTGTAATTGATGCAGGACATGGTGGATCAGATCCTGGAGCTCAAAGAGTTGGCGTTAGAGAAAAAGATCTTAATTTATCCGTTGCGAAAAAAGTTCAAAGCAAACTAAAAGCAGCTGGGTACGAAGTTATTATGACAAGAACTAATGATACTTTTATTGCCGTATCTGAAAGAGCAAGAATCGCAAACATATCGAATGCTGATATCTTTGTAAGTATTCATACTAATTCATTTAATGGAATTACTAGTGGTATTGAAACTTTCTCTTATGACTTAAAAGGAAATGCAAAAAATCCTTTAGTTGCGAATGATCGAAATAGAATGTTGAAGAGCAATACTTTATCAAGCAGCATTCAAAATTCACTGATTAGTAATACAGCAGCAAAAAGTAGAGGTGCTAAAAAGGCTAATTTCCATGTACTTCGGGAAACTGGTATGCCGGCAGTATTGACAGAGATTGGTTTTATTGACAACACTACTGAACGAAATAAATTAGTAACAAACAGTTACCAAGAAAAATTAGCAAATGGTATTACGAATGGGATCAAAGAGTATTTCAGATTAGTCAAATAAAGTAATCTTAAGAAGAAACAATAAGGTTTAATCTTATTGTTTCTTCTTTTTTTGTTAAGCCCAAACTATTTGTATGGTAAAATAGGGTTTGCTAGAAGAATATACTTCTCAATTGATTTAGTAAATGAAAGCGAGTAGATAAATTTGCGTAAAATAAAAGTGATGTCCATATTTGGGACGAGACCGGAAGCTATCAAGATGGCTCCGATTGTATTAGCATTGGAAAATCAATCCGATAAGTTCGAGTCTGTTGTCACAGTAACAGCTCAACATCGTGAAATGTTGGATCAAGTGTTATCTTTGTTTGACATCAAACCGGATTACGATTTGAATATCATGAAGAAACAACAATCGCTATCTGAAATTACAGCTAATGTATTATTGGGACTAGACCAAGTCATGAAAGAAGCAAAGCCAGATATCGTCTTGGTGCATGGAGATACAACAACAACTTTGGCAGCTGGGATGTCAGCTTTTTACAACCAAATAATGATTGGACACGTTGAGGCAGGATTACGTACGTGGAATAAAATGTCTCCATATCCAGAAGAAATGAATAGACAAGTGACAGATATCATGGCTGACCTTTACTTTGCTCCAACGGAACAAAGTAAAGAAAACTTATTAAAAGAAAACCAACCTTCAGATAAAATTTTTATTACAGGAAATACGGCTATTGATGCTCTTAAAGAAACTGTGAAAGAAGACTATACACACGAAGTATTAAGCAGGATCAAAAAAGACAGCCGCTTAATCTTAATGACTATGCATAGAAGAGAAAATCAAGGCGAACCTATGGCACGAGTTTTTAAAGCTATTCGAAAAGTAGTCGAAGAAGATGAAAGTATTGAGGTAGTCTATCCTGTTCATTTGAATCCAGTTGTTCAGGAGTTGGCTACTGAACTGTTAGGCAATCATAATCGTATCCATTTGATTGAACCGCTTGGTGTGATCGATTTTCACAATATAGCTGCTCGAAGCTACTTGATCATGACAGATTCAGGCGGTGTTCAGGAAGAAGCTCCTTCTCTAGGTGTACCTGTTTTAGTATTGCGTGATACGACAGAACGTCCTGAAGGTGTGGATGCAGGTACTTTGAGGTTGATAGGAACTGACGGAGCAGATGTTGAGCGCGCGTTAAGAGAGCTTTTAACGAATGAAGAAGTGTACCAATCTATGAGTTTGGCAAGTAATCCGTATGGAGACGGCGAGTCAGCTGAACGAATCCTTGAGGCAATAGCTTATTCGTTTGAACAAATAGAAGAGCGACCGCAAGATTTCTTAATCTGAAAGACAGGTAATTTGTTGTAAAATAGTCACAAATTTGTATAGATTACTTTTAAATAACATAGTATGATAGAAAAGAATTAGTTTTTATTTAAAAACGTCCAGACGTTGAAAGTAGGAGAAAAATGGATAACAATACACGTAGTCAAAGAAGACAACCTTCTCAAAAGAAAAAACCTTCCTTCATGAAAAAACTAGGATGCGGAATCGGAATCATCTTTATGATTTTATTACTAGCTGTCGGTGTTTTTGTGTTTAAAGTCTATAGCGATGTAACAAGTACAACAGATGAAATCTATCAAGATGTTGATAAAGAGGAACGACGTGAAGATCCAATCGAAGTAAAAAATAAAGAACCCTTTTCTGTCTTATTGCTAGGAGTAGATACGGGAGATTTAGGTCGTACGGAACAAGGAAGATCGGATACCATGATGGTCTTAACGGTCAACCCGAATACAAATCAAACGTCTATCGTAAGTATTCCAAGAGATACTTACACAGAAATCATTGGTCGAGGAACGATGGATAAAATCAATCACGCTTATGCATTTGGTGGAGCGTCTATGTCTGTCAATACTGTTCAAAATCTATTGGACATTCCAATCGATTACTATGTTGAAGTGAATATGCAAGGGGTCAAAGATATCGTGGATGCATTAGACGGAGTACAAGTTACACCGGCATTATCATTCAGTTATGATGGATACTCATTTGCAGAAGGACAGACTACTACTTTAGATGGTAATGCGGCTTTGGCTTACTCACGTATGCGTTACGATGATCCTAATGGAGACTACGGTCGTCAAGCTCGCCAAAGACAAATCATTATGGCATCTATGAACAAAGTGGCTTCTTTATCTTCCATTATGAACTACCAAGGTATTTTAGGAACGTTAGAAAATAATATGCAAACGAATCTTACTTTTGATAACATGCTCTCTATCTTTAATAACTATAGAGGAGCAGTATCAAATGTAGAGCAAATTCAATTAGAAGGTGCTGGAACGAAAATTGACGGTATCTACTACGCTATTGTGGATGATAGTGAATTAGCTGCAGTTTCGGGAGCTTTAAAAGAACAACTTGAAATCGAATAAATAATAAAAAATCTCATGATTGAATTCATGGGATTTTTTTGTGTTCTCTATTTCCTTTTGCTAGTATTGGTTTATCAGGTTGTCTAAGACAGGAGTGGATAAAATGGAACAAAAATGGGTAGTTTTTTATGTGTCTTCTCATGGTTTTGGGCATATGACGAGAAGTTTGGCGGTTATTGAAGAAATCATGAAACAAACATCTGACTATGTTTATTTAGTTTCTGGTGCGTACCAAAATGAGTTTGCCCGAAATTATTTAAAGAAATTTGCTGATCGTATGCAGTATAAAGATCTAAAAACAGATATCGGACTAGTAACTGTTCAAAATGGGTTAACGGTTGATGTGGAAGAAACCGAACAGCAATTGACTCCATTTGTAGCTAGTTGGGAAAATATTGTGGCAGAAGAAGTGGTGCAGTTAAAAGACATGTCTATCAAATGTGTTCTGACCGACATCACACCTATAGGAGCTTTAGTGGGAGAGAGATTGAAATTGAGAACCATAGGGTTGTCTAATTTCACTTGGGTAGAACAATATGAGTTTTTTCATATCCAACAGGAGATTATTGAGGCTTTTAAACAAGCTTATTCTCATTTAGATTTGTTTGGTGAGTATGCGTTGGCTTTATCCATGGAATCTGTTAATTGTCCTAGAAAGTCTATTGGATTTTTGTCTCGAGAATTGGATTGGAGTAAAATAAGTGATTTGAAACAACAGTATGGTCATAGTCTATTTATTTCTTGCGGCAAAGCGGTAAAGATAGATCATGTTCATGTTGAGAATTATTATGGGACTGTATTTACCACAAGCGGTATAACGGTTACTGGAAGTGATCGAATCATTGAGTTGCCAACAGATACGCAAGATACGCACAATTACCTTGCAGCGAGCGATCTAGTGATTACCAAAGCAGGTTGGGGAACAATTTCTGAGGCAATTACTTCAAGTAGAAAACTGGTATTGATTGAACGGGAAAGTGTTTTAGAAGACACTCACAATATTCAACAATTAAAAGAGGAACATTTGGCTATCTCAATAAAAGAAAGTGAGCTGGCTGCTTTGGATATTCCTCGGTTAGAAACACGAGCTGACCGGGATATTTCATTAGAGCGACTAAATCAGTATAGCAATCAACAAGATAAAGTCGTCGAGTTGCTGGGATTGAAGTAAACTTTTACTTGTCTCTGACTTCGTATAATTGTATCTTTTTCAGCAAAAACGTTATAGTAAGAGCATATTAAAGTGAAAAGGGGTCTTGATAATGGCACATTCTATAGACTATTCTTCAAAAGAGTATTTGGATAAGGTGGATGCTTGGTGGCGAGCGGCCAACTACCTTTCTGTAGGGCAGTTGTATTTGAAAGACAACCCGCTCTTACGAACACCTCTAAAAGCGAGTGATTTAAAATTCAACCCTATCGGACACTGGGGAACGATCCCGGGACAAAATATGATTTATGCTCATTTAAATAGAGTCATCAATAAATATGATCTCAATATGTTTTTTATTGAGGGACCTGGTCATGGTGGACAAGTAATGGTTTCCAATTCTTATTTAGATGGCAGTTATAGCGAAATTTATCCTAAAATCACTCAAGACGAAGCTGGTATGCAGAAACTGTTTAAACAATTTTCATTTCCAGGCGGAATCGGTTCTCATGCGGCACCTGAAACGCCAGGATCTATTCATGAAGGAGGAGAACTGGGGTATTCGTTGTCTCATGGAGTAGGAGCAATCTTAGATTATCCTGATGTGATTGCTGCTGTTACGATCGGGGATGGAGAAGCTGAAACTGGGGCTTTAGCCACTGCTTGGTTTTCAAATGTTTTTATCAACCCGGTGACTGATGGGGCAGTGCTTCCGATTTTGCATTTGAATGAATACAAAATTGCTAATCCTACTATTCTGTCTAGAAAGACAAATGAAGAATTGACGCAATATTTCAAAGGATTAGGGTGGGACCCGATTTTTGTAGAAGGATCTGATCCAGAAAAAGTGCATCCATTGATGGCTGAAAAAATGGATACAGCGATTGAAAAAATTCATTCAATACAAGAACAAGCACGGAAAAAAGACGCTGCGGAAGCAGAAATAGGTGTGTGGCCTGTATTGATCGTGCGTACGCCAAAAGGATGGACAGGACCAGAAGAATGGGAAACTGAACCAGTAGAAGGATCTTTCCGTTCGCACCAAGTTCCAATACCGGTAGATGCAGAACATACAGAGCATCTAGATGCACTAGTAAACTGGTTGCAATCGTATCGACCAGAAGAATTGTTTGATGCTAATGGCACAGTGCTGGATGACATCAAAGAGCTGGCTCCAAAAGGCAATCAACGAATGGCAGCCAACCCGATCACTAATGGGGGAATCGATCCTAAGCCATTAACGTTGCCTAATTGGAGAAATTATGCCATAGATATCAAAGTTCCTGGACAAGAGGATGCTCAAGACATGACTGAATTCGGAGGTTATGTACGAGACATCATTACAGCCAATCCAACTCATTTTCGGGCATTTAGTACAGATGAATTAAAATCTAATCGTTTGAATCGAGTATTCGAGGTAACCAATCGGCAATGGTTAGAAACAGTCAATGAACCGGAAGATGAATTCCAAGCCGCCAGCGGACGAGTGATTGATTCTCAGTTGTCAGAAAACCAAGCTGAAGGTTGGCTGGAAGGTTATACGTTGACTGGAAGACATGGTTTCTTTGTCAGCTATGAAGGCTTTTTGCGAGTTATCGATTCGATGTTGACCCAACATTTCAAATGGCTGCGTAAAGCGGATGAATTAAAATGGCGGAAAAAATATCCGTCTTTAAACATCATAGCTTCTTCGACCGTATTCCAACAAGATCATAATGGATATACTCACCAAGATCCTGGAATATTGACTCACTTAGCAGAGAAAAAAATGGAATACATTCGAGAATATTTGCCAGCAGATGCCAATACACTACTAGCAGTAATGGACAAAGCTTTTCAATCATCACAAAAAATCAATTTGATCGTATCCAGTAAGCATCCCAGACCTCAATTTTACAGCAAAGAAGAAGCAGAAGAATTGGTTGAGAAGGGATTGAAAATCATCGACTGGGCAAGTAATGATGATGGAGAACCAGACGTTGTCGTCGCTACCGCAGGAACGGAACCGAATTTAGAAGGGTTGGCTGCGGTGTCGATTTTAAGAGAACACTTTCCAGAATTGAAGATCCGCTTTATCAATGTTGTGGATTTATTGGTGTTGCGCAGTCAGAAAAAATCACCGCATGGATTAAGCGATAAAGCTTTTGATGAATACTTTACTAAGGACACACCGATTGTATTTGCTTTCCATGGTTATGAAGGGTTGATCCGCAATATGTTCTTTGACCATAACAATCGAAATCTGACGGTTCACGGCTATAGAGAAAATGGCGATGTGACGACTCCGTTTGATATGCGAGTCGTCAATAAGATGGACCGCTTTAATTTAGCCAAATCGATCGCTTCAGTTGGTTTGGGATGGAAGTCTGACGGATTCACGAAAGAGATGGATGATTTGCTGCAAAAACACTATGATTACATTCGCGAAGAAGGAAGAGATATCCCTGAAGTGACGGAATGGAAATGGAGTAATCAGTAAACAGCTAGTATCTATCCAGCACCAAGGAAAGCTCACAAATATCGTGAGCTTTTTTTGATGGACCGTTAAATTCTTCTTTACAGACTAGCTACTGAAGGATAAGTTCGATATAATAAACTGAAAAGCAAAGGTATCTGAGAGAACATGAAGGAGTGTTAGAAGAATGATTGATCTGCATTGCCATATTTTGCCAGGTGTTGATGATGGCGCTAAAACGATCGAAGATTCAATGGACATGGCCAGAACAGCTGTGGAAGAAGGAATCACCCATATATTGGCAACCCCTCATTATAAAAATGGACATTGGGATATTGAAAAAAAAGACCTTTTACCTTTAGTAGAAGAGGTGCAAGACGAATTAGATGCTAGAGGAATCCCCTTGACGGTTTTTCCTGGACAAGAAGTTCGAATCAATGGAGAACTTATGGAAGACATTGAGTTGGAAAAAGTTCAATTTATCGACGAAGGACAACAGTATGTGTTGATTGAATTTCCAACGCCATCTATACCGGCATATACGGAATCTTTATTTTTTAAATTGCAGCGTTCAGGCGTTACCCCGGTAATCGTTCATCCGGAACGGAATCATACAGTTTTGAAAGATCCGAATGTCCTGCTGCCGTTTATTGAACGTGGTGCGTTAGCTCAATTGACAGCGGCCAGTTATACAGGCGGCTTTGGAAAAGAGATTCAACAAGTCAGCAAAAAATTGATTGAAGCGAACTTGGTTCATTTCATTGCATCAGATGCACATAGTGTTTCTAAACGTTCGTTCCATATGAAAGCAGCTTTTGAAAAGTTAGAAAAAGAGTACGGTGCTCGTAAAGTAGAAGAGTATCATCAAGTAACAAAAGACTTGATTAATGGAGACGTAATCGTGCCTCCGACACCTACAAAAATCAAACGCAGCAAATTGTTTGGATTATTTTAATGATACAAAAAAGTAGAGGCGCATAATATGCCTCTATTTTTTTGTTTAATCTATTGTTACGCTCAGTGCGATACCTTTAGCGAAATCTTGTTTTTTAAGCAACTGTTTTGCATAGTCAGCAGCTTGGGTTTCATTTAAAGAAGTAGTGTCAAAGTGCAATTGGATGCCTTGTTTTTTAATGTATGTATAAGATGGATCTTCATTCTTCTCTAAAAGAGTGATGATTTCTTTTTGCATGAACGGACTAGTGACTTTTATCATTGTAAAACCTCCCTTTTATACGCTATTATTTTAACCGTTTACATTTTCGAAATCAATCTATTTTCAAAAATGGATTTTCCAGCAATTGTTATAGGATGCAACTTAAATGATAGAGAACACCCTATATGTTTTCTGACTAGGAAAAAAAGGCTAAATTTAGTATACTGAAGGAGTGCATAAGAAATACGGATAAATGATAAAGAAAATTTATTACTACTTAGGAGGAACGAAATGAAAAAAGTTAGAAAAGCGATCATACCAGCGGCAGGGTTGGGAACACGATTTTTACCTGCAACAAAAGCGATGGCAAAAGAAATGCTGCCAATCGTTGACAAACCGACTATCCAATTTATTGTAGAGGAAGCAATGGCTTCTGGAATCGAAGAAATCTTAGTGGTGACAGGTAAGAGCAAACGTTCTATCGAAGACCATTTTGATTCCAATATCGAATTGGAAGAAAATTTGAAAGAAAAAAACAAACTAGAATTATTGAAGTTAGTAGAAGAAACAACCAAAATCAAATTGCACTTTATCCGCCAGTCTTATCCCAAAGGTCTTGGAGATGCGGTCTTGCACGCGAAAGCTTTTGTAGGAGACGAGCCTTTTGTGGTCATGCTTGGGGATGACTTGATGGAAGATGACGTACCATTGACGAAACAATTGATTGATGAGTACAACAAGAACAAAGCTTCAAATATTGCCGTTATGGAAGTACCAAAAGAAGAAACATCTAAATACGGAATCATCAATCCTGAAAGACAAGTGGGCAAAAAATTATACAATGTCCGCAACTTTGTTGAAAAACCTAAACCAGAAGAAGCTCCAAGTAATTTAGCGATCATTGGTCGTTACTTATTGACACCGGAAATTTTCAATATACTAGAAACTCAAAAACCCGGTGCCGGAAATGAAATTCAATTAACGGATGCTATTGATAAACTAAATACGACTCAACGTGTGTTTGCTCGCGTCTTTACCGGTAAACGTTACGATGTAGGAGACAAATTCGGCTTTATGCAAACTAGTATCCAATACGGATTAACACATCCTGAAATAAAAGATTCTTTAAGTCAATACATTATCGATCTAGGAAAAGAACTAGAAGGCAAACCCAATAAAAGTAAATAACATATGAAAAAACAGCTGCTCTCATTATACTTTGAGCAGCTGTTTTTTTCATATTATTGTCGCACTTAGAAGGTTGCAGCTATGATATACTGCACGTAAGTTAAAGGACTAGGGTGTGGTAAAAATGAAAATAAAAGGGCGAGTCAAAATGATTTTACTCAGTGTAGGCTCAGTGCTATTCATCAGTGGGATTTTTCTATTTGTTGAAATGAGAAATAATCAAAAACAAGCCCGGTTGACGACTGAGTATATGACTTCAGATGTCTATCAACGCGAAAGCATCCGAGACCGTGCTGAATTTGTCACTCAAAGAGATGGAGAAATGGACATTGTAGTTTTAGGCAGCAGTGTAACGAAGGGGTTGGGTGCTACTGAAAGCCAACCGGTTTGGGGAGAGTTACTGGAGCGTCATTTGAACGCTCATAATAACATTCAAGTCTCTGTTCACAATTATGGATACAGTGGGTACAGTACGTCGGATTTGATTGAAAAGAATAAAATTTGGCCTGTGGTAGAAGCTGAACCGGATTTGATTATTTTTGAGTTGTGTTTAATCAACAATAATCGATACCCACAGAATCCATTGGTGCAGACTACAGCAGATATCCAGTGGATCATGGAGACCTTTACTAGAGAACTTCCGGATACGTTAGTCATCTTCACTACTGCGAATCCTACCATTTTTAATGATGTGTTACTGGCTGATGGAAAATTGACTTATGATCAGTACAATAAAGCTGTCAGTGCATTCATTGAAGAACAAAACTGGCCGTTAATTGACATTTATGAATTAATGATGCAGGAATTGAACAATCAGCATAAATCTGTTGAAGAGATTCTAACAGATCATGTCCATCCTAATGGAGATGGGTATCAGTTGTGGTACGATGTGATGCAAGAAAAATTATTTGTTCCTGTGAGCGGATTGTAGGAAAAAGTCATCAAGCGTATGTGTAAAATAGTTCTCGAGAGCCAATAATTTTACTGGAAAAAAGAAAGAAGGCACTTTATCATAAATGTATGCTTTGCAGGGCAAATACATAAATGAAAGAGGCCTTCTTATGGATAAGATTATATCAAAGGTTTATCAAATAATAAAGGATTCAAGCAACTTAATAGAAACAGAAGAAGCGATTCAAGGCTATATGTATGATGTGTTCGCTCAGTTAATGGGTCAGATTTTGTCGAACTTCAACGAAGTGATCAAAGAGGAAAAACAACGTGAAGGTTGGAAAGTAAAACGAGCAGATTGGAAAACGGTTCAATTTATTTTCGGTCCCGTTCGGTACCGGCGTACGCTAATGGTGGATACTAATAATCAGAACCATTATCCACTAGATGAATGGTTAGGCATTCGAAAATATCAACGCCATAGCCCACTAGTAGAAGTAAAAGTGTCAGAGTTGGTGAGTAAAGCTACTTATCGAGATACCGCAGCTATTCTAAACGAATGGACGGCCATTACGCTGAGTCATCAAACAGTCGGCAGTCTTCTTAAACGCGTTGGAGCAGCACAATCACGTGAGGATGAAGAAAATGTATTGGAACTAGAAGAAGCCACGGAGTTGCCCGAAGGAAAAAAGGTGGACTATTTTTACGCCGAAGCGGATGGGGTTTTTGTACGTGGGACAGAAAAGAAAAAAAGCTTAGAAGTTCGTCATGCCATCCTTTACGAAGGCTGGGAGAAAAACGGAAAGCGCGTTTCTTTAAAAGAACCTAAAGCCATCATGACGACTAAAAAAACCGCTGGTTTTTGGGCAGAAGTCCAAGCTTTTACAGCGAATCATTATGCCTTACAGCAAGCTCAAATCATTACCAATAGTGACGGTGGACAAGGGTATACCGCAGACAAATTCCAAGAAGCTTTTTCTCAATCGAACTATCCTGTTTTAAATCAACTAGACTCTTATCATGTCTTCCAAGGCTTAAACCGCGCGTTTGGATCGCAAACTAACGTTTTTAAACAGCATGTCCGTCAAGCATTAAAAACGCATGATTTAGATGAATTAACTATTTGGTTGGATACGTATGAAAGTACATTAGACGAGACACCGGCAGTGGAAAAATTGAATACGTTCAGAACATACGTATTACGGAATTGGGATCGGATTTTCGACTGGCGTGAAAAAGCAGAACAAGTGCCGAAGGACGCAAGAGGTTTAGGCGCAATGGAGTCGAATCAACGGCATATTTCTTTTCGAATGAAAAAACGTGGGATGCATTGGAGCGCAGAAGGCTGTGAAGCTATGGTAAAAGTAAAACAAGGCATGTTCAATCACACCTTACGCGAAGCCTATCTTCATCAGCAAAATAGAAGTACTCGGCAACAACGCAAGTTGAAACAAACGGTTCGTTTATCGTCGTTATTGCATGAGAAAACACGGCAATCAGTTGGTGCAAAGAATGGGACGATTCCATTATATGCCTCTCATTCATCGGCAATAGGACAATTAATCAAAAGTTTTCGTTAATTCCTGTCTTTTGGGAGAAGGTTCCTGGTTTTAGGAACGTTCTTCCAAAAGATGGGCCAGCAAGCGGCGGAGCCGTGCGGTAGCTGACAAGTGTACAAAAATAGAGTGCCTAAACTAGCGGAGTAATAGGACGCTCGAGAAAAACTTGACACAAACTCATCAAGCATATAAGTTGCGATTTCGACCGAATTTTTTTATTCTATTAATGTAGTAAAAATAGTGGACTAAAAAACTTTTAGGAGGCTAATGATGAATCAAAAATTTGATGAATTGAAACAGAAGCTTAAAAGTGTTGATAAAGCGCAGATTGGTGACTTAATGAAAGATTTTGAACGAGCTAAAGAGGACGGCAAGATCAACGAAAAAGAGCGCCAAGAACTGATGGATGCAGCAAAAAACGCAATAGGTGAAAAAGATCATTCTAAAGGTTTTGGCCTCTAAATTGAATAAAAAACAAAACTTAGATTTGTCTGAATTCAGGCCCGTCTAAGTTTTTTTATGGTTGAAAATAAAATAATGTCTGCTCAGGGCGTTATTGTTTAGCAAACGAAAAGAATAACGTATAATATAATTAGGATAAAAATTATCATATTATAGAAAAGAGGAATTAGTATGACAAAAATTGGTTCATTTCTTAAAGGTGCTTTAATCGGTGCTGCAATAGGATTGTTATATGCTCCAAAATCAGGGAAAGAATTACGCGTAGAATTGATGCAAAAGAAAGAAGATGCAAGAGACAGAGCTATGGATTACACAAACATGGCAAAAGAAAAAGGCTCTGATTTGCAGCAGGTTGCAAAAGATACTTCAGACGACATCAAAGTAACGTTAAAAGCCGGCTTTGAAGATGTAAAAGGTCAAGTTCAAGAAACTGCTGGACAAGTGAAAAACGATGCTAGTACTGTAGTGGATACTGCAAAAGAAACAGCGGAAGAAGTAAAAGTAAAAGTTGAAGAAGGTAAAGTCGAAGCTGATCAAACAGCAGAAGTGGAAAAACCTTAAGTTTAACGGTTAGAAAATATTAGGGGTTTGAATGTCGAATAGAGGAATGAATGAGGGGAGGAAGTAAAGTGGGTCTTGCTATAGGAATCGTGTTGGTTCTCTTGGCTGCCGGTTTGATTTTTTTGAATTTAGATTCGATGGTAATGCTGAATTTAGGTTTCACAGAATTCAATCCGCCGTTATGGGCCATCATGACAGGTTTGTTAGTAGCTGGTTTGATTGCTGGTTGGTTGATCATGCTTTCAAAAGAAAAGAAGAGTAAAGAAAAATTGCATGAAAAAAATGAGAAGCTGAGAGATCACGAAGACAAAATTCGGATTGCTGATAAAACTAAAGAAGAAGCTGTTGATCAAACGAAAAAAGAAACACAATCAGAGTTGATCAGAAAAAATGCTGAAATTGAAGGATTAAAACAACAAGTTCATACTCTAGAACAAGAGCTGAACAAACAGTTTCCGAACAATACTGCTGAACTTTCAACTACATCATCAAAAACTTCGAAAACTCCTGTTACACAAACTGAAAAACATGTAAGAGAAGTACAAGTTGAGCCAGAAAACAAAAAAAACTAGATAGGTTTTTTCCAATGAGTACTTTAGTTCATAGACAAAAAGACAAAATAAAAAAGTGAGGCATATGCCTCACTTTTTTATTTGCCGTTATTTCTAAGGTCTGTTGGTTAAATCATCATCATTGTCTACAGTAACGTCACCTTGAGTATCCACATCTAAAACTTCTTTTCGTACAGTTTCTGAAACTTCTTTGGTTTCTTCTTTGGTTTCCTTATTAATGACAACTTCATCTGTCACAACAGGACGTTTGGTGACTTCAATTTGTTCTTCAGTGATTGGAATAGAGATTTCTTCATCGCCGATAGTTCCGTCAGCAGGTTCGTTTCCTGAAACAGGGCGTTTTTCAATCGTTACTTCTTCATGTCGAACAGGTACTTCTACTGTTTTCGTTTCTTCTGTGACATTTTTCTTAACATGTACTTCACCTGTTTGGACTTCATTGGTGTCTACATCTAATCTTTCTTCTTGAAGAGTAATTTTTTCTTCATCTGTTACAGAACGGTCAGTTGTTGGAACGGGATCAATCGTATGATCCACATCATTGTTTAAAGTGTCATCTGTTCCAAGATCTGGGGCAGGATCTACTATTCCATCACCTGGTAATGGAGAAATTCCTTCTCCTGGAACCGGAGTAGGATCTACGATTGGAGGAACTGCACTAGGGTTAGAAGTGTCTAACGTATCTCCTTCACTATAGGTAGTATCCACTGTAGTTCTATCAATATTAGGATTGTCTTCTACTAACACCACAATGTTCCCGTTGTTGATATCCTCTTTGTAGTTGTATAGAACATCTTCATCTCGATTATAGTCAGGAGAATCGTAGGATGACTCATCATAAGAGTCTACTGTAAAGACATCTTTTATTTTGTCCCACATCGACTTGTCGTCATTGCCAGTATCTCCATTAGACGTTTCATCATAATCTGTTGTAACCTCTACATCAGTATCGAGAGAAAGAGAATCTTTCACCGATTGATTGGTCACTAAAGTAATGTCATTTTCAGAATACCCTTGCGAAACTAGGACGTCAATTGCTTTCTGTGCTTCTTCTATAGATAGATAACTTCCTTCTACAAACTTGCTCAAAATGAATTTCCTCCTTTTATTTTGCTTGGTTTCTTGATACAAATTCATTGTACAAACTTTTGTCATATTTGGCTAATGATATGTTTATAGAGTAATTGAGTCAATTACGGAGATAGAGTAAGCCTTATCATACCAACAAATTAAACCAGTTTAGAAAAAATGAAGACAAATTATTTTTCACTATATGAAAATATTTCCTTAATTTAAATATTGACGAAAACATTTTCATGCAGTAGGATGAAATCAAGAAATGTATAAAAGCACTTACAAAATGGAGGGGTAAGAAATGAAAAACAAGTTTTTTGAACGGGCACAGCAATTTGGGAAATCTTTTATGTTGCCAATCGCTATTTTGCCTGCAGCAGGTTTATTGTTAGGTATTGGGGGAGCTTTATCTAATCCAAATACGATAGGGGCATATCCTATATTGGATGTAGCTTGGTTACAAAGTATTTTCACGATTATGAGCAGTGCAGGGAATATTGTGTTTGCCAACTTGCCGGTTATCTTTGCAGTCGGTCTAGCAATTGGTATGGCAAAATCTGATAAAGGTACTGCAGCATTAGCTTCATTGATTGGTTACTTGGTAATGAATGCTACAATGAATGCGATATTGGTGTTAACAGGTGATTTGGCTGCAGATAATTTGGCAGCTGCGGGACAAGGGATGACATTAGGGATTCAAACTTTAGAGTCTGGTGTTTTCGGTGGTATCGTAGTTGGTATTCTTGCAAGCTGGTTGCACAATCGTTACAATAAGATCGAATTGCCGCAATACTTAGGGTTCTTCGGTGGTTCTCGTTTTGTACCGATCGTGACTTCGTTTGCAGCTATTTTATTAGGTGTAGTCATGTACTTTGTATGGCCGCTATTCCAAAATGTGATTGCTGGAGTAGGAGATGTTGTCAATGCAACTGGTTATGTAGGAACGCTATTATATGGATTTATTTTACGCATGCTTGGACCACTTGGTTTGCACCACACTTTCTATCTGCCATTTTGGCAAACAGCTGTCGGCGGATCATTAGAAGTTGGTGGAGAAATTGTTCAAGGAACTCAAAACATTTTCTTTGCTCAATTAGGTGACCCAAGTACGACAGAATTTTTTGCAGGAACATCACGCTTTATGTCAGGTCGTTTCATTACCATGATGTTTGGATTGGTAGGGGCTGCATTTGCGATTTATAAAACAGCAAAACCCGAGAATAAAAAAGTTGTGGGTGGATTGATGTTGTCAGCAGCTTTAACTTCTTTCTTAACTGGGATCACTGAACCACTGGAATTCTCATTCCTGTTTGTAGCTCCAGTATTGTACGTTGTTCATGCTGCATTTGATGGCTTTGCTTTTATGTTTGCACATATTTTTGACATTACGATTGGACAAACGTTCTCTGGCGGTTTCATTGACTTTATTTTATTCGGAGTATTGCAAGGTAATGCTCGCACGAACTGGTTGTTAGTTCTTCCAATCGGAATAGCTTGGTTCTTCTTGTATTACTTTACATTCACATGCTTGATTCGCAAATTTAATTTCAAGACGCCAGGTAGAGAAGAGAAGTTAGCAGCAACACCTACAGGAAATACTGTAAAAGAAGGAAGAGCTGTAAATATCATTGAAGCATTAGGCAGAAAAGATAATTTAGTAGACGTAGATAACTGCGCCACTCGTTTACGTGTGACTGTAAAAGATGGTTCTTTAGTTAACAAAGAATCATTGAAAGCTACAGGCAGCAGTGGAGTGTTGGTAAAAGGAAATGGGATCCAAGTTGTGTACGGACCGCAAGTTTCTGTTATTAAAAATGAAGTGGAAGAAGTATTGGAGGAATATGAAGGATGAAAATGATTGATCAAGTAAAAGGTGGTTTGATCGTTTCTTGTCAAGCCTTGCCAGACGAACCATTGCACAGTTCTTACATTATGGGGCGTATGGCAGTAGCCGCTGAACAAGGCGGGGCAGTAGGGATTCGTGCTAATACAAGAGAAGATATTATTGAAATCAAGAAAAATACAGAGTTGCCGGTCATTGGAATCGTTAAACGCGACTATGACGATTCTCCAGTTTTCATCACAGCCACAATGAAAGAAATCGATGAGTTGATGGAATCTGGTTGTGAGATGATTGCTTTAGATGCAACCGATCGCATTCGTCCAAATGGGCAAACATTGCAAGAGTTCGTCTCTACAATACGTGAAAAGTATGGAGATATCCAATTGATGGCTGACTGTTCAACTGTTGAAGAAGTGTTTGAAGCTGAGAGACTGGGCTTTGATGTAGTTTCAACTACCTTAATGGGGTATACAGAAGCATCTAAAGGACACGACATTGCTGAAAATGATTTTGCACGACTAAAAGAAGTTTTAGCTCATGTAAAAGCACCCGTTATCGCAGAAGGAAATGTCAATACTCCTGCAAAAGCTAAACGTTGCTTAGAGTTAGGGGTAACTTCAGTGGTAGTCGGAAGTGCCATAACAAGACCACAACTTATCACAAAGACATTTGTAGAAGGTATGAAATAAAAAATGATTTAAATGTGAGCTCTCACTCTTGTGGGAGCTCTATTTTTTTGTGAGAGGAAATCTATTAGTCAAGTAATTCAGTGAGTCAGGTTCACTTGACTAATAGATCTATAAATTCAATTAAATAGAGTTTTTCACTGTTCATTCACTCAATAAAAGAAGTTCACCTATTTTGGGTGAACTTCTTTTATGTATTATTTTAATTTTAGTGCTTGAAGTGTTTTGTTTCTGTTGTCTAAGTAAACAGGATTCTTTAACAAAGAGTAACAAAGAATATCTAAAATAAAGATGATGGAGATCTGGCTATTAATGAAACGTTCATCTGTAATGTATTGATTTTCAGAAGTAAACAACACGCCATCCGAAATTTCTGTAAGAGGGGTATGGTTACGATTCGTTATCGTAAAGACGGGAGCTCCAACTTGATTTGCTGCCTTTCCGGCTTCAATGACCGACTGAGAAGTTCCTGAATTGGAGATGCCGATAAAGAGATCATTCTGATCTAGTAAAGAAGCGCTCATCAGCATTTTATGGGGATCTAAAGCTACGTCGGCATTCAACCCCATCCGGATCAATCGGCTTTTTAATTCCTCAGCGCTCAACCCGGAACTGCCTAGCCCGCAAATTAAAATTTTGTTAGCTTGATCAATGGTATTGACCAAAGCTCTTAATTGATGGATATCCATCAGTTCAGTAGAAGATTGGATCAATTGATTATAATAAGAAGCAATCGTTTCAGGAACTTCCAACTTTTCATTTTGCTCCGTATTTAATTCTTGAGCGACGAAAGTTTTGAACTCAGCAAAACTAGTGTAGCCGACCTTATGACAAAATCGAGAAATAGTCGAAATTGAGGAATCCGTTAATTTTGCGAGGTCTTTGATATTCCAATGCGTGATTTCTGGCAAATGTTTGGAAATAAATTCTGCTATATTGCGTTCTTTCTTAGACAGCAAAGAATAGTTTTGTGATATTCGATTGGAAAAGTTTAGATTCTGCATAAGTCATCCTCCAAAAAGTATAAATGTCTTTACTAATAGTATACCACTCTAAAAAGAAAAAATAAGTGATTCTTTACCAAAGCAAGTACTAGCTAAGAACTCTTTATATTTTGGGGACAAAGAAGCCAGGTAAGAAATAATTCTTACCTGGCTTTTCATTGAGTCGATTATTCTACTGTAACACTTTTAGCTAAGTTTCTTGGTTTATCCACGTCATTGCCGCGGTGTAAACTAGTATAGTAAGCAATCAATTGAGTCGGGATGACACTCACTAACGGAGTTAACAATTCATGAACTTTTGGCAATACATACGCATCTTCTGGCTGGTTTAATCCATCCATCGAAATGATCATGCTGTGTGCTCCGCGAGAAATAACTTCGTGCGCATTTCCACGAGTATGTCCCGCTGTTTTTTTGTCTGTGATGATAGAGATGACTGGAGTATTGTCTTCAATCAAAGCAATGGTTCCGTGTTTCAATTCTCCAGCAGCGAAACCTTCCGTTTGAACGTAAGAAACTTCTTTCAATTTCAATGAAGCTTCCATCACTAAGTAGTAGTCGATTCCGCGTCCAATGTAGAATGCATTACGGCTAGTGCTTAAATGAGTCAACGACAATTGTTCAAAGATTTCTTTGTCATCGATGACTGATTCAATAGCTGAAGCTATGATAGCTAATTCATGAGCAACATCCATTTCTACAGGTAAACCTTTTGCTTTTGCAGTCAATTCAGCTAAGATAGACATGACAGCGATTTGAGCTGTGTAAGCTTTTGTTGATGCTACAGCGATTTCCGGACCAGCATACAGTAATAATGTAAATTGAGCTTCACGAGAAAGAGTAGAGCCTGGCACATTTGTCAGTGTAAGAGACGGATAACCCATTTCATTTACTTGAACCAACACTTGACGGCTGTCGGCAGTTTCTCCACTTTGTGATAAGAAAATGAAGAATGGTTTTTCCGTCAATAATGGCATATTGTAACCAAATTCGCTTGATAAATGAACTTCAGTTGGGATATTGGTAGTTTTTTCAAGCAATTGTTTTCCAACCCAACCAGCATTGTAGCTTGTACCACAAGCAACGATATAAATGCGGTCGCTAGCTAGAATAGATTCTAAAATTTCTGGATCCATTTCTAGTTCGCCTTGTTCATTTTGGTAGTTTTGGATGATTTTACGCATAACAGCAGGCTGCTCATCAATTTCTTTAGCCATATAGTATGGGTAAGTACCTTTTCCTAAATCGTTTGCATCTAAGTGAGCTGTATAAGGAGCGCGGTCGATAATATCGCCAGCCAAGGTTTCGATTTGAATGCCTTCTTGTGATAATGTAGCTACTTCACCGTCCATCAGCTCGATGAATTGATTTGTTTCTCTAATCATAGCCATTGCATCACTACAAATAACATTGAACCCATCACCTGTACCTAACAATAGAGGACTCTTGTTTTTTGCTGCATAAATCACATCAGGATTTTCATTGTCCACTAAAGCAAGAGCGTAAGAACCTTTCAAAGCAACGATAGCCTTTTTGAAAGCATCCATCGTGTCTAATTCTTCAGACTCCGCAAACCAAGCAATCAATTGAACAATGATTTCAGTATCTGTATCACTGTGCAGTTCAACATCTTGCAAATAAGCGTCGCGAACTTCTGCAAAATTTTCAATTACTCCGTTGTGGACAATCGAAAAACGACCGCTGTTTGATTGATGAGGATGAGCATTGTCTACACTAGGTGCTCCATGAGTCGCCCAACGTGTATGGCCGATTCCTGAAAAAGCAGCAACTGATTGATCGACTTTATCGCGTAAAGCAGCGATACGTCCTTTTTCTTTGAATAAATGACCAGTTTGACTGTCATCCATTACATAGATTCCAGCTGAGTCATAACCACGATATTCTAAAGTATCTAAACCATGTAATAAAATTTCTTTTGCATCTTTATTTCCGATATACCCAACGATTCCGCACATTTGCTGTTCCAACTTTCTTTTTATGATTTTTTTTTATGAACTTTTCTAATGTAGTAGTTGTCAGACCTGTATCTAACCAAATACAATACTACGATAAATTGGTATAGACAATAAATTGGAGGCGAAACAACGAGAACAGTTACATAATACAGCACCAAAAAAGAGAAGTCAATCATTTATTTCTTTTTTATTTTAAATTGGTATAGACGTTTAATCGGAGAGGGGGAGTATTGTGCTTCTAGAGAGGGAATGTCTATCAGAATAACTAAAAAGTCCCTTGTTGATTTAACCTGAGTCAACGAGGGACTTTTTTGTTTTGTCAAAAAAACGACACATTTAGAGGGAGAAAAAAAGGCGAAAAAGGTTATCATTTTTCTCCTTTTTGAAAACGTGCTATACTCTATGCAAATTAAAAAACACACCTTTTTGATTTTACTCCAGTTTTAACCTCAGATTTTACCGCTTTTTCTCATCTAGATGGATCCAACATAAGTATCTTTTTCTATTAGTTCGTTTGTTTTGTTTTTTGGTGCACTATTATTTTGTAAGAAAATACAGCAGTTTATTTGAGTTTGCCAAATCACAAAGAAAAGAGGTCTAATGCATGAAAGAAACGAGAAAAAGAATTGTCACAGAGATGCCTGAAAAGCAGGTCGCGGATGTTTATTTTGATGGACGTTACGGAGCATTGTACGAGGAAAAAGAACAAGCTTCGTTAGAAGCTTGTTCTTTTTCCTCGTACAATGCTCCGTAACGTCCATCAAAATAAACATCCGCGACCTGCTTTTCAGGCATCTCTGTGACAATTCTTTTTCTCGTTTCTTTCATGCATTAGACCTCTTTTCTTTGTGATTTGGCAAACTCAAATAAACTGCTGTATTTTCTTACAAAATAATAGTGCACCAAAAAAACAAAACAAACGAACTAATAGAAAAAGATACTTATGTTGGATCCATCTAGATGAGAAAAAGCGGTAAAATCTGAGGTTAAAACTGGAGTAAAATCAAAAAGGTGTGTTTTTTAATTTGCATAGAGTATAGCACGTTTTCAAAAAGGAGAAAAATGATAACCTTTTTCGCCTTTTTTTCTCCCTCTAAATGTGTCGTTTTTTTGACAAAACAAAAAAGTCCCTCGTTGACTCAGGTTAAATCAACAAGGGACTTTTTAGTTATTCTGATAGACATTCCCTCTCTAGAAGCACAATACTCCCCCTCTCCGATTAAACGTCTATACCAATTTAAAATAAAAAAGAAATAAATGATTGACTTCTCTTTTTTGGTGCTGTATTATGTAACTGTTCTCGTTGTTTCGCCTCCAATTTATTGTCTATACCAATTTATCGTAGTATTGTATTTGGTTAGATACAGGTCTGACAACTACTACATTAGAAAAGTTCATAAAAAAAAATCATAAAAAGAAAGTTGGAACAGCAAATGTGCGGAATCGTTGGGTATATCGGAAATAAAGATGCAAAAGAAATTTTATTACATGGTTTAGATACTTTAGAATATCGTGGTTATGACTCAGCTGGAATCTATGTAATGGATGACAGTCAAACTGGTCATTTATTCAAAGAAAAAGGACGTATCGCTGCTTTACGCGATAAAGTCGATCAATCAGTTGCTGCTTTTTCAGGAATCGGCCATACACGTTGGGCGACTCATGGAGCACCTAGTGTAGACAATGCTCATCCTCATCAATCAAACAGCGGTCGTTTTTCGATTGTCCACAACGGAGTAATTGAAAATTTTGCAGAAGTTCGCGACGCTTATTTGCAAGATGTTGAACTGCACAGTGATACAGATACTGAAATCATTGTTCAATTGATTGCTTGGTTTGCGGAGTCTGAAGAATTAGACACGATGGATGCTTTCAAAAAGGCTATCGTTGCTTTGAAAGGTTCTTACGCTCTTGCTTTAGTGGACAATGAAAATCCTGATGTGATTTATGCAGCAAAAAACAAGAGTCCTCTATTGTTAGGTACAGGTGATGGGTTCAATGTTATTTGTAGTGATGCAATGGCTATGATTAGAGAAACAAATCAATTCATCGAGCTGATGGACGGTGAAGTAGCTACATTATCACAAGAAGGCATTCAAATCGAAACCTTGGCTGGCGATATTATCGACCGCGCTCCTTATACAGCTCACTTAGATGCAAACGATTTAGGAAAAGGTACTTACCCATACTATATGGCTAAAGAAATTGATGAGCAGCCTGCTGTTATGCGTAAAATCATCCAAAACTACCAAAATGAACAAGGCGAACTAGAAATGGATCCAGAAATTTTAGAATCTATTCTAGCTAGCGACCGCATTTATATCGTTGCTTGTGGTACAAGCTACAATGCTGGTTGGGTTGGAAAACAATTGCTTGAAAAAACTACCAATATCCCAACTGAAGTTCATTTATCAAGCGAATTTGGTTACAATATGCCATTATTGACGGAAAAACCATTCTTCATTTTCTTATCACAAAGTGGAGAAACTGCCGACAGCCGTCAAGTGTTGGTTCAAGTAAATGAAATGGGTTATCCGTCTCTTACACTGACAAATGTGCCAGGCTCTACTCTTTCTCGTGAAGCTCAATTTACATTATTACTGTATGCTGGTCCGGAAATCGCTGTAGCATCAACAAAAGCTTACACAGCTCAAATCGCTGTCATGTCTATCTTAGCTGAATTGACTGCAAAAGCAAAAGGTTTACCTGTAGAAATGGATGTTGCTCATGAATTAGCTATCATAGCTTCAGCTATTGAATCAGTCATCGATGACAAAGAAATCTTTGAACAATTGTCGTTGACTCATTTAAGCACTAGCCGTAATGCATTCTACATTGGACGCGGAATCGACTACTACTTAGTGATGGAAGCTTCATTGAAATTGAAAGAAGTTTCTTACGTTCAAACGGAAGGTTTCGCTGCTGGAGAATTGAAACACGGAACCATTGCTTTGATTGAAGACAATACTCCAGTCATCTCTATCATCACAGACAAAAAAACAGCGGGACATACTCGTGGAAATGCGCACGAAGTTATTTCTCGCGGAGCACACAGCATGATCATTTCGATGGATGGATTAAACCAGCCAGAAGATGCGTATGTATTGCCAAAAGTTCATGAATTGTTAACTCCGTTAGTGAGTGTCATCCCGACTCAATTGATTGCTTACTATACTAGTTTACACCGCGGCAATGACGTGGATAAACCAAGAAACTTAGCTAAAAGTGTTACAGTAGAATAATCGACTCAATGAAAAGCCAGGTAAGAATTATTTCTTACCTGGCTTCTTTGTCCCCAAAATATAAAGAGTTCTTAGCTAGTACTTGCTTTGGTAAAGAATCACTTATTTTTTCTTTTTAGAGTGGTATACTATTAGTAAAGACATTTATACTTTTTGGAGGATGACTTATGCAGAATCTAAACTTTTCCAATCGAATATCACAAAACTATTCTTTGCTGTCTAAGAAAGAACGCAATATAGCAGAATTTATTTCCAAACATTTGCCAGAAATCACGCATTGGAATATCAAAGACCTCGCAAAATTAACGGATTCCTCAATTTCGACTATTTCTCGATTTTGTCATAAGGTCGGCTACACTAGTTTTGCTGAGTTCAAAACTTTCGTCGCTCAAGAATTAAATACGGAGCAAAATGAAAAGTTGGAAGTTCCTGAAACGATTGCTTCTTATTATAATCAATTGATCCAATCTTCTACTGAACTGATGGATATCCATCAATTAAGAGCTTTGGTCAATACCATTGATCAAGCTAACAAAATTTTAATTTGCGGGCTAGGCAGTTCCGGGTTGAGCGCTGAGGAATTAAAAAGCCGATTGATCCGGATGGGGTTGAATGCCGACGTAGCTTTAGATCCCCATAAAATGCTGATGAGCGCTTCTTTACTAGATCAGAATGATCTCTTTATCGGCATCTCCAATTCAGGAACTTCTCAGTCGGTCATTGAAGCCGGAAAGGCAGCAAATCAAGTTGGAGCTCCCGTCTTTACGATAACGAATCGTAACCATACCCCTCTTACAGAAATTTCGGATGGCGTGTTGTTTACTTCTGAAAATCAATACATTACAGATGAACGTTTCATTAATAGCCAGATCTCCATCATCTTTATTTTAGATATTCTTTGTTACTCTTTGTTAAAGAATCCTGTTTACTTAGACAACAGAAACAAAACACTTCAAGCACTAAAATTAAAATAATACATAAAAGAAGTTCACCCAAAATAGGTGAACTTCTTTTATTGAGTGAATGAACAGTGAAAAACTCTATTTAATTGAATTTATAGATCTATTAGTCAAGTGAACCTGACTCACTGAATTACTTGACTAATAGATTTCCTCTCACAAAAAAATAGAGCTCCCACAAGAGTGAGAGCTCACATTTAAATCATTTTTTATTTCATACCTTCTACAAATGTCTTTGTGATAAGTTGTGGTCTTGTTATGGCACTTCCGACTACCACTGAAGTTACCCCTAACTCTAAGCAACGTTTAGCTTTTGCAGGAGTATTGACATTTCCTTCTGCGATAACGGGTGCTTTTACATGAGCTAAAACTTCTTTTAGTCGTGCAAAATCATTTTCAGCAATGTCGTGTCCTTTAGATGCTTCTGTATACCCCATTAAGGTAGTTGAAACTACATCAAAGCCCAGTCTCTCAGCTTCAAACACTTCTTCAACAGTTGAACAGTCAGCCATCAATTGGATATCTCCATACTTTTCACGTATTGTAGAGACGAACTCTTGCAATGTTTGCCCATTTGGACGAATGCGATCGGTTGCATCTAAAGCAATCATCTCACAACCAGATTCCATCAACTCATCGATTTCTTTCATTGTGGCTGTGATGAAAACTGGAGAATCGTCATAGTCGCGTTTAACGATTCCAATGACCGGCAACTCTGTATTTTTCTTGATTTCAATAATATCTTCTCTTGTATTAGCACGAATCCCTACTGCCCCGCCTTGTTCAGCGGCTACTGCCATACGCCCCATAATGTAAGAACTGTGCAATGGTTCGTCTGGCAAGGCTTGACAAGAAACGATCAAACCACCTTTTACTTGATCAATCATTTTCATCCTTCATATTCCTCCAATACTTCTTCCACTTCATTTTTAATAACAGAAACTTGCGGTCCGTACACAACTTGGATCCCATTTCCTTTTACCAACACTCCACTGCTGCCTGTAGCTTTCAATGATTCTTTGTTAACTAAAGAACCATCTTTTACAGTCACACGTAAACGAGTGGCGCAGTTATCTACGTCTACTAAATTATCTTTTCTGCCTAATGCTTCAATGATATTTACAGCTCTTCCTTCTTTTACAGTATTTCCTGTAGGTGTTGCTGCTAACTTCTCTTCTCTACCTGGCGTCTTGAAATTAAATTTGCGAATCAAGCATGTGAATGTAAAGTAATACAAGAAGAACCAAGCTATTCCGATTGGAAGAACTAACAACCAGTTCGTGCGAGCATTACCTTGCAATACTCCGAATAAAATAAAGTCAATGAAACCGCCAGAGAACGTTTGTCCAATCGTAATGTCAAAAATATGTGCAAACATAAAAGCAAAGCCATCAAATGCAGCATGAACAACGTACAATACTGGAGCTACAAACAGGAATGAGAATTCCAGTGGTTCAGTGATCCCAGTTAAGAAAGAAGTTAAAGCTGCTGACAACATCAATCCACCCACAACTTTTTTATTCTCGGGTTTTGCTGTTTTATAAATCGCAAATGCAGCCCCTACCAATCCAAACATCATGGTAATGAAACGACCTGACATAAAGCGTGATGTTCCTGCAAAAAATTCTGTCGTACTTGGGTCACCTAATTGAGCAAAGAAAATGTTTTGAGTTCCTTGAACAATTTCTCCACCAACTTCTAATGATCCGCCGACAGCTGTTTGCCAAAATGGCAGATAGAAAGTGTGGTGCAAACCAAGTGGTCCAAGCATGCGTAAAATAAATCCATATAATAGCGTTCCTACATAACCAGTTGCATTGACAACATCTCCTACTCCAGCAATCACATTTTGGAATAGCGGCCATACAAAGTACATGACTACACCTAATAAAATAGCTGCAAACGAAGTCACGATCGGTACAAAACGAGAACCACCGAAGAACCCTAAGTATTGCGGCAATTCGATCTTATTGTAACGATTGTGCAACCAGCTTGCAAGAATACCAACTACGATACCACCGAAAACACCAGACTCTAAAGTTTGAATCCCTAATGTCATCCCTTGTCCCGCAGCTGCCAAATTATCTGCAGCCAAATCACCTGTTAACACCAATATCGCATTCATTGTAGCATTCATTACCAAGTAACCAATCAATGAAGCTAATGCTGCAGTACCTTTATCAGATTTTGCCATACCAATTGCTAGACCGACTGCAAAGATAACCGGCAAGTTGGCAAACACAATATTCCCTGCACTGCTCATAATCGTGAAAATACTTTGTAACCAAGCTACATCCAATATAGGATATGCCCCTATCGTATTTGGATTAGATAAAGCTCCCCCAATACCTAACAATAAACCTGCTGCAGGCAAAATAGCGATTGGCAACATAAAAGATTTCCCAAATTGCTGTGCCCGTTCAAAAAACTTGTTTTTCATTTCTTACCCCTCCATTTTGTAAGTGCTTTTATACATTTCTTGATTTCATCCTACTGCATGAAAATGTTTTCGTCAATATTTAAATTAAGGAAATATTTTCATATAGTGAAAAATAATTTGTCTTCATTTTTTCTAAACTGGTTTAATTTGTTGGTATGATAAGGCTTACTCTATCTCCGTAATTGACTCAATTACTCTATAAACATATCATTAGCCAAATATGACAAAAGTTTGTACAATGAATTTGTATCAAGAAACCAAGCAAAATAAAAGGAGGAAATTCATTTTGAGCAAGTTTGTAGAAGGAAGTTATCTATCTATAGAAGAAGCACAGAAAGCAATTGACGTCCTAGTTTCGCAAGGGTATTCTGAAAATGACATTACTTTAGTGACCAATCAATCGGTGAAAGATTCTCTTTCTCTCGATACTGATGTAGAGGTTACAACAGATTATGATGAAACGTCTAATGGAGATACTGGCAATGACGACAAGTCGATGTGGGACAAAATAAAAGATGTCTTTACAGTAGACTCTTATGATGAGTCATCCTACGATTCTCCTGACTATAATCGAGATGAAGATGTTCTATACAACTACAAAGAGGATATCAACAACGGGAACATTGTGGTGTTAGTAGAAGACAATCCTAATATTGATAGAACTACAGTGGATACTACCTATAGTGAAGGAGATACGTTAGACACTTCTAACCCTAGTGCAGTTCCTCCAATCGTAGATCCTACTCCGGTTCCAGGAGAAGGAATTTCTCCATTACCAGGTGATGGAATAGTAGATCCTGCCCCAGATCTTGGAACAGATGACACTTTAAACAATGATGTGGATCATACGATTGATCCCGTTCCAACAACTGACCGTTCTGTAACAGATGAAGAAAAAATTACTCTTCAAGAAGAAAGATTAGATGTAGACACCAATGAAGTCCAAACAGGTGAAGTACATGTTAAGAAAAATGTCACAGAAGAAACGAAAACAGTAGAAGTACCTGTTCGACATGAAGAAGTAACGATTGAAAAACGCCCTGTTTCAGGAAACGAACCTGCTGACGGAACTATCGGCGATGAAGAAATCTCTATTCCAATCACTGAAGAACAAATTGAAGTCACCAAACGTCCTGTTGTGACAGATGAAGTTGTCATTAATAAGGAAACCAAAGAAGAAACCAAAGAAGTTTCAGAAACTGTACGAAAAGAAGTTTTAGATGTGGATACTCAAGGTGACGTTACTGTAGACAATGATGATGATTTAACCAACAGACCTTAGAAATAACGGCAAATAAAAAAGTGAGGCATATGCCTCACTTTTTTATTTTGTCTTTTTGTCTATGAACTAAAGTACTCATTGGAAAAAACCTATCTAGTTTTTTTTGTTTTCTGGCTCAACTTGTACTTCTCTTACATGTTTTTCAGTTTGTGTAACAGGAGTTTTCGAAGTTTTTGATGATGTAGTTGAAAGTTCAGCAGTATTGTTCGGAAACTGTTTGTTCAGCTCTTGTTCTAGAGTATGAACTTGTTGTTTTAATCCTTCAATTTCAGCATTTTTTCTGATCAACTCTGATTGTGTTTCTTTTTTCGTTTGATCAACAGCTTCTTCTTTAGTTTTATCAGCAATCCGAATTTTGTCTTCGTGATCTCTCAGCTTCTCATTTTTTTCATGCAATTTTTCTTTACTCTTCTTTTCTTTTGAAAGCATGATCAACCAACCAGCAATCAAACCAGCTACTAACAAACCTGTCATGATGGCCCATAACGGCGGATTGAATTCTGTGAAACCTAAATTCAGCATTACCATCGAATCTAAATTCAAAAAAATCAAACCGGCAGCCAAGAGAACCAACACGATTCCTATAGCAAGACCCACTTTACTTCCTCCCCTCATTCATTCCTCTATTCGACATTCAAACCCCTAATATTTTCTAACCGTTAAACTTAAGGTTTTTCCACTTCTGCTGTTTGATCAGCTTCGACTTTACCTTCTTCAACTTTTACTTTTACTTCTTCCGCTGTTTCTTTTGCAGTATCCACTACAGTACTAGCATCGTTTTTCACTTGTCCAGCAGTTTCTTGAACTTGACCTTTTACATCTTCAAAGCCGGCTTTTAACGTTACTTTGATGTCGTCTGAAGTATCTTTTGCAACCTGCTGCAAATCAGAGCCTTTTTCTTTTGCCATGTTTGTGTAATCCATAGCTCTGTCTCTTGCATCTTCTTTCTTTTGCATCAATTCTACGCGTAATTCTTTCCCTGATTTTGGAGCATATAACAATCCTATTGCAGCACCGATTAAAGCACCTTTAAGAAATGAACCAATTTTTGTCATACTAATTCCTCTTTTCTATAATATGATAATTTTTATCCTAATTATATTATACGTTATTCTTTTCGTTTGCTAAACAATAACGCCCTGAGCAGACATTATTTTATTTTCAACCATAAAAAAACTTAGACGGGCCTGAATTCAGACAAATCTAAGTTTTGTTTTTTATTCAATTTAGAGGCCAAAACCTTTAGAATGATCTTTTTCACCTATTGCGTTTTTTGCTGCATCCATCAGTTCTTGGCGCTCTTTTTCGTTGATCTTGCCGTCCTCTTTAGCTCGTTCAAAATCTTTCATTAAGTCACCAATCTGCGCTTTATCAACACTTTTAAGCTTCTGTTTCAATTCATCAAATTTTTGATTCATCATTAGCCTCCTAAAAGTTTTTTTAGTCCACTATTTTTACTACATTAATAGAATAAAAAAATTCGGTCGAAATCGCAACTTATATGCTTGATGAGTTTGTGTCAAGTTTTTCTCGAGCGTCCTATTACTCCGCTAGTTTAGGCACTCTATTTTTGTACACTTGTCAGCTACCGCACGGCTCCGCCGCTTGCTGGCCCATCTTTTGGAAGAACGTTCCTAAAACCAGGAACCTTCTCCCAAAAGACAGGAATTAACGAAAACTTTTGATTAATTGTCCTATTGCCGATGAATGAGAGGCATATAATGGAATCGTCCCATTCTTTGCACCAACTGATTGCCGTGTTTTCTCATGCAATAACGACGATAAACGAACCGTTTGTTTCAACTTGCGTTGTTGCCGAGTACTTCTATTTTGCTGATGAAGATAGGCTTCGCGTAAGGTGTGATTGAACATGCCTTGTTTTACTTTTACCATAGCTTCACAGCCTTCTGCGCTCCAATGCATCCCACGTTTTTTCATTCGAAAAGAAATATGCCGTTGATTCGACTCCATTGCGCCTAAACCTCTTGCGTCCTTCGGCACTTGTTCTGCTTTTTCACGCCAGTCGAAAATCCGATCCCAATTCCGTAATACGTATGTTCTGAACGTATTCAATTTTTCCACTGCCGGTGTCTCGTCTAATGTACTTTCATACGTATCCAACCAAATAGTTAATTCATCTAAATCATGCGTTTTTAATGCTTGACGGACATGCTGTTTAAAAACGTTAGTTTGCGATCCAAACGCGCGGTTTAAGCCTTGGAAGACATGATAAGAGTCTAGTTGATTTAAAACAGGATAGTTCGATTGAGAAAAAGCTTCTTGGAATTTGTCTGCGGTATACCCTTGTCCACCGTCACTATTGGTAATGATTTGAGCTTGCTGTAAGGCATAATGATTCGCTGTAAAAGCTTGGACTTCTGCCCAAAAACCAGCGGTTTTTTTAGTCGTCATGATGGCTTTAGGTTCTTTTAAAGAAACGCGCTTTCCGTTTTTCTCCCAGCCTTCGTAAAGGATGGCATGACGAACTTCTAAGCTTTTTTTCTTTTCTGTCCCACGTACAAAAACCCCATCCGCTTCGGCGTAAAAATAGTCCACCTTTTTTCCTTCGGGCAACTCCGTGGCTTCTTCTAGTTCCAATACATTTTCTTCATCCTCACGTGATTGTGCTGCTCCAACGCGTTTAAGAAGACTGCCGACTGTTTGATGACTCAGCGTAATGGCCGTCCATTCGTTTAGAATAGCTGCGGTATCTCGATAAGTAGCTTTACTCACCAACTCTGACACTTTTACTTCTACTAGTGGGCTATGGCGTTGATATTTTCGAATGCCTAACCATTCATCTAGTGGATAATGGTTCTGATTATTAGTATCCACCATTAGCGTACGCCGGTACCGAACGGGACCGAAAATAAATTGAACCGTTTTCCAATCTGCTCGTTTTACTTTCCAACCTTCACGTTGTTTTTCCTCTTTGATCACTTCGTTGAAGTTCGACAAAATCTGACCCATTAACTGAGCGAACACATCATACATATAGCCTTGAATCGCTTCTTCTGTTTCTATTAAGTTGCTTGAATCCTTTATTATTTGATAAACCTTTGATATAATCTTATCCATAAGAAGGCCTCTTTCATTTATGTATTTGCCCTGCAAAGCATACATTTATGATAAAGTGCCTTCTTTCTTTTTTCCAGTAAAATTATTGGCTCTCGAGAACTATTTTACACATACGCTTGATGACTTTTTCCTACAATCCGCTCACAGGAACAAATAATTTTTCTTGCATCACATCGTACCACAACTGATACCCATCTCCATTAGGATGGACATGATCTGTTAGAATCTCTTCAACAGATTTATGCTGATTGTTCAATTCCTGCATCATTAATTCATAAATGTCAATTAACGGCCAGTTTTGTTCTTCAATGAATGCACTGACAGCTTTATTGTACTGATCATAAGTCAATTTTCCATCAGCCAGTAACACATCATTAAAAATGGTAGGATTCGCAGTAGTGAAGATGACTAACGTATCCGGAAGTTCTCTAGTAAAGGTCTCCATGATCCACTGGATATCTGCTGTAGTCTGCACCAATGGATTCTGTGGGTATCGATTATTGTTGATTAAACACAACTCAAAAATAATCAAATCCGGTTCAGCTTCTACCACAGGCCAAATTTTATTCTTTTCAATCAAATCCGACGTACTGTACCCACTGTATCCATAATTGTGAACAGAGACTTGAATGTTATTATGAGCGTTCAAATGACGCTCCAGTAACTCTCCCCAAACCGGTTGGCTTTCAGTAGCACCCAACCCCTTCGTTACACTGCTGCCTAAAACTACAATGTCCATTTCTCCATCTCTTTGAGTGACAAATTCAGCACGGTCTCGGATGCTTTCGCGTTGATAGACATCTGAAGTCATATACTCAGTCGTCAACCGGGCTTGTTTTTGATTATTTCTCATTTCAACAAATAGAAAAATCCCACTGATGAATAGCACTGAGCCTACACTGAGTAAAATCATTTTGACTCGCCCTTTTATTTTCATTTTTACCACACCCTAGTCCTTTAACTTACGTGCAGTATATCATAGCTGCAACCTTCTAAGTGCGACAATAATATGAAAAAAACAGCTGCTCAAAGTATAATGAGAGCAGCTGTTTTTTCATATGTTATTTACTTTTATTGGGTTTGCCTTCTAGTTCTTTTCCTAGATCGATAATGTATTGACTTAAAGAATCTTTTATTTCAGGATGTGTTAATCCGTATTGGATACTAGTTTGCATAAAGCCGAATTTGTCTCCTACATCGTAACGTTTACCGGTAAAGACGCGAGCAAACACACGTTGAGTCGTATTTAGTTTATCAATAGCATCCGTTAATTGAATTTCATTTCCGGCACCGGGTTTTTGAGTTTCTAGTATATTGAAAATTTCCGGTGTCAATAAGTAACGACCAATGATCGCTAAATTACTTGGAGCTTCTTCTGGTTTAGGTTTTTCAACAAAGTTGCGGACATTGTATAATTTTTTGCCCACTTGTCTTTCAGGATTGATGATTCCGTATTTAGATGTTTCTTCTTTTGGTACTTCCATAACGGCAATATTTGAAGCTTTGTTCTTGTTGTACTCATCAATCAATTGTTTCGTCAATGGTACGTCATCTTCCATCAAGTCATCCCCAAGCATGACCACAAAAGGCTCGTCTCCTACAAAAGCTTTCGCGTGCAAGACCGCATCTCCAAGACCTTTGGGATAAGACTGGCGGATAAAGTGCAATTTGATTTTGGTTGTTTCTTCTACTAACTTCAATAATTCTAGTTTGTTTTTTTCTTTCAAATTTTCTTCCAATTCGATATTGGAATCAAAATGGTCTTCGATAGAACGTTTGCTCTTACCTGTCACCACTAAGATTTCTTCGATTCCAGAAGCCATTGCTTCCTCTACAATAAATTGGATAGTCGGTTTGTCAACGATTGGCAGCATTTCTTTTGCCATCGCTTTTGTTGCAGGTAAAAATCGTGTTCCCAACCCTGCCGCTGGTATGATCGCTTTTCTAACTTTTTTCATTTCGTTCCTCCTAAGTAGTAATAAATTTTCTTTATCATTTATCCGTATTTCTTATGCACTCCTTCAGTATACTAAATTTAGCCTTTTTTTCCTAGTCAGAAAACATATAGGGTGTTCTCTATCATTTAAGTTGCATCCTATAACAATTGCTGGAAAATCCATTTTTGAAAATAGATTGATTTCGAAAATGTAAACGGTTAAAATAATAGCGTATAAAAGGGAGGTTTTACAATGATAAAAGTCACTAGTCCGTTCATGCAAAAAGAAATCATCACTCTTTTAGAGAAGAATGAAGATCCATCTTATACATACATTAAAAAACAAGGCATCCAATTGCACTTTGACACTACTTCTTTAAATGAAACCCAAGCTGCTGACTATGCAAAACAGTTGCTTAAAAAACAAGATTTCGCTAAAGGTATCGCACTGAGCGTAACAATAGATTAAACAAAAAAATAGAGGCATATTATGCGCCTCTACTTTTTTGTATCATTAAAATAATCCAAACAATTTGCTGCGTTTGATTTTTGTAGGTGTCGGAGGCACGATTACGTCTCCATTAATCAAGTCTTTTGTTACTTGATGATACTCTTCTACTTTACGAGCACCGTACTCTTTTTCTAACTTTTCAAAAGCTGCTTTCATATGGAACGAACGTTTAGAAACACTATGTGCATCTGATGCAATGAAATGAACCAAGTTCGCTTCAATCAATTTTTTGCTGACTTGTTGAATCTCTTTTCCAAAGCCGCCTGTATAACTGGCCGCTGTCAATTGAGCTAACGCACCACGTTCAATAAACGGCAGCAGGACATTCGGATCTTTCAAAACTGTATGATTCCGTTCCGGATGAACGATTACCGGGGTAACGCCTGAACGCTGCAATTTAAAAAATAAAGATTCCGTATATGCCGGTATAGATGGCGTTGGAAATTCAATCAACACATACTGTTGTCCTTCGTCGATAAATTGAACTTTTTCCAACTCAATGTCTTCCATAAGTTCTCCATTGATTCGAACTTCTTGTCCAGGAAAAACCGTCAAGGGGATTCCTCTAGCATCTAATTCGTCTTGCACCTCTTCTACTAAAGGTAAAAGGTCTTTTTTTTCAATATCCCAATGTCCATTTTTATAATGAGGGGTTGCCAATATATGGGTGATTCCTTCTTCCACAGCTGTTCTGGCCATGTCCATTGAATCTTCGATCGTTTTAGCGCCATCATCAACACCTGGCAAAATATGGCAATGCAGATCAATCATTCTTCTAACACTCCTTCATGTTCTCTCAGATACCTTTGCTTTTCAGTTTATTATATCGAACTTATCCTTCAGTAGCTAGTCTGTAAAGAAGAATTTAACGGTCCATCAAAAAAAGCTCACGATATTTGTGAGCTTTCCTTGGTGCTGGATAGATACTAGCTGTTTACTGATTACTCCATTTCCATTCCGTCACTTCAGGGATATCTCTTCCTTCTTCGCGAATGTAATCATAGTGTTTTTGCAGCAAATCATCCATCTCTTTCGTGAATCCGTCAGACTTCCATCCCAAACCAACTGAAGCGATCGATTTGGCTAAATTAAAGCGGTCCATCTTATTGACGACTCGCATATCAAACGGAGTCGTCACATCGCCATTTTCTCTATAGCCGTGAACCGTCAGATTTCGATTGTTATGGTCAAAGAACATATTGCGGATCAACCCTTCATAACCATGGAAAGCAAATACAATCGGTGTGTCCTTAGTAAAGTATTCATCAAAAGCTTTATCGCTTAATCCATGCGGTGATTTTTTCTGACTGCGCAACACCAATAAATCCACAACATTGATAAAGCGGATCTTCAATTCTGGAAAGTGTTCTCTTAAAATCGACACCGCAGCCAACCCTTCTAAATTCGGTTCCGTTCCTGCGGTAGCGACGACAACGTCTGGTTCTCCATCATCATTACTTGCCCAGTCGATGATTTTCAATCCCTTCTCAACCAATTCTTCTGCTTCTTCTTTGCTGTAAAATTGAGGTCTGGGATGCTTACTGGATACGATCAAATTGATTTTTTGTGATGATTGAAAAGCTTTGTCCATTACTGCTAGTAGTGTATTGGCATCTGCTGGCAAATATTCTCGAATGTATTCCATTTTTTTCTCTGCTAAGTGAGTCAATATTCCAGGATCTTGGTGAGTATATCCATTATGATCTTGTTGGAATACGGTCGAAGAAGCTATGATGTTTAAAGACGGATATTTTTTCCGCCATTTTAATTCATCCGCTTTACGCAGCCATTTGAAATGTTGGGTCAACATCGAATCGATAACTCGCAAAAAGCCTTCATAGCTGACAAAGAAACCATGTCTTCCAGTCAACGTATAACCTTCCAGCCAACCTTCAGCTTGGTTTTCTGACAACTGAGAATCAATCACTCGTCCGCTGGCGGCTTGGAATTCATCTTCCGGTTCATTGACTGTTTCTAACCATTGCCGATTGGTTACCTCGAATACTCGATTCAAACGATTAGATTTTAATTCATCTGTACTAAATGCCCGAAAATGAGTTGGATTGGCTGTAATGATGTCTCGTACATAACCTCCGAATTCAGTCATGTCTTGAGCATCCTCTTGTCCAGGAACTTTGATATCTATGGCATAATTTCTCCAATTAGGCAACGTTAATGGCTTAGGATCGATTCCCCCATTAGTGATCGGGTTGGCTGCCATTCGTTGATTGCCTTTTGGAGCCAGCTCTTTGATGTCATCCAGCACTGTGCCATTAGCATCAAACAATTCTTCTGGTCGATACGATTGCAACCAGTTTACTAGTGCATCTAGATGCTCTGTATGTTCTGCATCTACCGGTATTGGAACTTGGTGCGAACGGAAAGATCCTTCTACTGGTTCAGTTTCCCATTCTTCTGGTCCTGTCCATCCTTTTGGCGTACGCACGATCAATACAGGCCACACACCTATTTCTGCTTCCGCAGCGTCTTTTTTCCGTGCTTGTTCTTGTATTGAATGAATTTTTTCAATCGCTGTATCCATTTTTTCAGCCATCAATGGATGCACTTTTTCTGGATCAGATCCTTCTACAAAAATCGGGTCCCACCCTAATCCTTTGAAATATTGCGTCAATTCTTCATTTGTCTTTCTAGACAGAATAGTAGGATTAGCAATTTTGTATTCATTCAAATGCAAAATCGGAAGCACTGCCCCATCAGTCACCGGGTTGATAAAAACATTTGAAAACCAAGCAGTGGCTAAAGCCCCAGTTTCAGCTTCTCCATCCCCGATCGTAACAGCAGCAATCACATCAGGATAATCTAAGATTGCTCCTACTCCATGAGACAACGAATACCCCAGTTCTCCTCCTTCATGAATAGATCCTGGCGTTTCAGGTGCCGCATGAGAACCGATTCCGCCTGGAAATGAAAATTGTTTAAACAGTTTCTGCATACCAGCTTCGTCTTGAGTGATTTTAGGATAAATTTCGCTATAACTGCCATCTAAATAAGAATTGGAAACCATTACTTGTCCACCATGACCAGGTCCCTCAATAAAAAACATATTGAGATCATATTTATTGATGACTCTATTTAAATGAGCATAAATCATATTTTGTCCCGGGATCGTTCCCCAGTGTCCGATAGGGTTGAATTTTAAATCACTCGCTTTTAGAGGTGTTCGTAAGAGCGGGTTGTCTTTCAAATACAACTGCCCTACAGAAAGGTAGTTGGCCGCTCGCCACCAAGCATCCACCTTATCCAAATACTCTTTTGAAGAATAGTCTATAGAATGTGCCATTATCAAGACCCCTTTTCACTTTAATATGCTCTTACTATAACGTTTTTGCTGAAAAAGATACAATTATACGAAGTCAGAGACAAGTAAAAGTTTACTTCAATCCCAGCAACTCGACGACTTTATCTTGTTGATTGCTATACTGATTTAGTCGCTCTAATGAAATATCCCGGTCAGCTCGTGTTTCTAACCGAGGAATATCCAAAGCAGCCAGCTCACTTTCTTTTATTGAGATAGCCAAATGTTCCTCTTTTAATTGTTGAATATTGTGAGTGTCTTCTAAAACACTTTCCCGTTCAATCAATACCAGTTTTCTACTTGAAGTAATTGCCTCAGAAATTGTTCCCCAACCTGCTTTGGTAATCACTAGATCGCTCGCTGCAAGGTAATTGTGCGTATCTTGCGTATCTGTTGGCAACTCAATGATTCGATCACTTCCAGTAACCGTTATACCGCTTGTGGTAAATACAGTCCCATAATAATTCTCAACATGAACATGATCTATCTTTACCGCTTTGCCGCAAGAAATAAATAGACTATGACCATACTGTTGTTTCAAATCACTTATTTTACTCCAATCCAATTCTCGAGACAAAAATCCAATAGACTTTCTAGGACAATTAACAGATTCCATGGATAAAGCCAACGCATACTCACCAAACAAATCTAAATGAGAATAAGCTTGTTTAAAAGCCTCAATAATCTCCTGTTGGATATGAAAAAACTCATATTGTTCTACCCAAGTGAAATTAGACAACCCTATGGTTCTCAATTTCAATCTCTCTCCCACTAAAGCTCCTATAGGTGTGATGTCGGTCAGAACACATTTGATAGACATGTCTTTTAACTGCACCACTTCTTCTGCCACAATATTTTCCCAACTAGCTACAAATGGAGTCAATTGCTGTTCGGTTTCTTCCACATCAACCGTTAACCCATTTTGAACAGTTACTAGTCCGATATCTGTTTTTAGATCTTTATACTGCATACGATCAGCAAATTTCTTTAAATAATTTCGGGCAAACTCATTTTGGTACGCACCAGAAACTAAATAAACATAGTCAGATGTTTGTTTCATGATTTCTTCAATAACCGCCAAACTTCTCGTCATATGCCCAAAACCATGAGAAGACACATAAAAAACTACCCATTTTTGTTCCATTTTATCCACTCCTGTCTTAGACAACCTGATAAACCAATACTAGCAAAAGGAAATAGAGAACACAAAAAAATCCCATGAATTCAATCATGAGATTTTTTATTATTTATTCGATTTCAAGTTGTTCTTTTAAAGCTCCCGAAACTGCAGCTAATTCACTATCATCCACAATAGCGTAGTAGATACCGTCAATTTTCGTTCCAGCACCTTCTAATTGAATTTGCTCTACATTTGATACTGCTCCTCTATAGTTATTAAAGATAGAGAGCATGTTATCAAAAGTAAGATTCGTTTGCATATTATTTTCTAACGTTCCTAAAATACCTTGGTAGTTCATAATGGAAGATAAAGAAGCCACTTTGTTCATAGATGCCATAATGATTTGTCTTTGGCGAGCTTGACGACCGTAGTCTCCATTAGGATCATCGTAACGCATACGTGAGTAAGCCAAAGCCGCATTACCATCTAAAGTAGTAGTCTGTCCTTCTGCAAATGAGTATCCATCATAACTGAATGATAATGCCGGTGTAACTTGTACTCCGTCTAATGCATCCACGATATCTTTGACCCCTTGCATATTCACTTCAACATAGTAATCGATTGGAATGTCCAATAGATTTTGAACAGTATTGACAGACATAGACGCTCCACCAAATGCATAAGCGTGATTGATTTTATCCATCGTTCCTCGACCAATGATTTCTGTGTAAGTATCTCTTGGAATACTTACGATAGACGTTTGATTTGTATTCGGGTTGACCGTTAAGACCATCATGGTATCCGATCTTCCTTGTTCCGTACGACCTAAATCTCCCGTATCTACTCCTAGCAATAAGACAGAAAAGGGTTCTTTATTTTTTACTTCGATTGGATCTTCACGTCGTTCCTCTTTATCAACATCTTGATAGATTTCATCTGTTGTACTTGTTACATCGCTATAGACTTTAAACACAAAAACACCGACAGCTAGTAATAAAATCATAAAGATGATTCCGATTCCGCATCCTAGTTTTTTCATGAAGGAAGGTTTTTTCTTTTGAGAAGGTTGTCTTCTTTGACTACGTGTATTGTTATCCATTTTTCTCCTACTTTCAACGTCTGGACGTTTTTAAATAAAAACTAATTCTTTTCTATCATACTATGTTATTTAAAAGTAATCTATACAAATTTGTGACTATTTTACAACAAATTACCTGTCTTTCAGATTAAGAAATCTTGCGGTCGCTCTTCTATTTGTTCAAACGAATAAGCTATTGCCTCAAGGATTCGTTCAGCTGACTCGCCGTCTCCATACGGATTACTTGCCAAACTCATAGATTGGTACACTTCTTCATTCGTTAAAAGCTCTCTTAACGCGCGCTCAACATCTGCTCCGTCAGTTCCTATCAACCTCAAAGTACCTGCATCCACACCTTCAGGACGTTCTGTCGTATCACGCAATACTAAAACAGGTACACCTAGAGAAGGAGCTTCTTCCTGAACACCGCCTGAATCTGTCATGATCAAGTAGCTTCGAGCAGCTATATTGTGAAAATCGATCACACCAAGCGGTTCAATCAAATGGATACGATTATGATTGCCTAACAGTTCAGTAGCCAACTCCTGAACAACTGGATTCAAATGAACAGGATAGACTACCTCAATACTTTCATCTTCTTCGACTACTTTTCGAATAGCTTTAAAAACTCGTGCCATAGGTTCGCCTTGATTTTCTCTTCTATGCATAGTCATTAAGATTAAGCGGCTGTCTTTTTTGATCCTGCTTAATACTTCGTGTGTATAGTCTTCTTTCACAGTTTCTTTAAGAGCATCAATAGCCGTATTTCCTGTAATAAAAATTTTATCTGAAGGTTGGTTTTCTTTTAATAAGTTTTCTTTACTTTGTTCCGTTGGAGCAAAGTAAAGGTCAGCCATGATATCTGTCACTTGTCTATTCATTTCTTCTGGATATGGAGACATTTTATTCCACGTACGTAATCCTGCCTCAACGTGTCCAATCATTATTTGGTTGTAAAAAGCTGACATCCCAGCTGCCAAAGTTGTTGTTGTATCTCCATGCACCAAGACGATATCTGGCTTTGCTTCTTTCATGACTTGGTCTAGTCCCAATAATACATTAGCTGTAATTTCAGATAGCGATTGTTGTTTCTTCATGATATTCAAATCGTAATCCGGTTTGATGTCAAACAAAGATAACACTTGATCCAACATTTCACGATGTTGAGCTGTTACTGTGACAACAGACTCGAACTTATCGGATTGATTTTCCAATGCTAATACAATCGGAGCCATCTTGATAGCTTCCGGTCTCGTCCCAAATATGGACATCACTTTTATTTTACGCAAATTTATCTACTCGCTTTCATTTACTAAATCAATTGAGAAGTATATTCTTCTAGCAAACCCTATTTTACCATACAAATAGTTTGGGCTTAACAAAAAAAGAAGAAACAATAAGATTAAACCTTATTGTTTCTTCTTAAGATTACTTTATTTGACTAATCTGAAATACTCTTTGATCCCATTCGTAATACCATTTGCTAATTTTTCTTGGTAACTGTTTGTTACTAATTTATTTCGTTCAGTAGTGTTGTCAATAAAACCAATCTCTGTCAATACTGCCGGCATACCAGTTTCCCGAAGTACATGGAAATTAGCCTTTTTAGCACCTCTACTTTTTGCTGCTGTATTACTAATCAGTGAATTTTGAATGCTGCTTGATAAAGTATTGCTCTTCAACATTCTATTTCGATCATTCGCAACTAAAGGATTTTTTGCATTTCCTTTTAAGTCATAAGAGAAAGTTTCAATACCACTAGTAATTCCATTAAATGAATTAGTATGAATACTTACAAAGATATCAGCATTCGATATGTTTGCGATTCTTGCTCTTTCAGATACGGCAATAAAAGTATCATTAGTTCTTGTCATAATAACTTCGTACCCAGCTGCTTTTAGTTTGCTTTGAACTTTTTTCGCAACGGATAAATTAAGATCTTTTTCTCTAACGCCAACTCTTTGAGCTCCAGGATCTGATCCACCATGTCCTGCATCAATTACAACGACCTTTTTATTTGGGTCTAATTTTTTCAATGCAGCTTCATCGATCCAACCTAGTTCTTTACCATTGAAAGCAATCAATGCCCATGTTGCACGTCGAGTTTTAGCTTCTTTTTTTACTGTTACTTCAGCACCAAAATACTTGTTAGAGTAATCAGTAGTTTTGTATCCTTCGGTTCCCCACGGCGCTGTGTTTATACTATCAGTAGCTCTTACTATTCTAGCTTTATAGTTAACTGCAGTAGTTGAAATGATTTTTTCAATATCTAAACCTTTTTTATCAACCCATACTTGGCTACCATTCGGCAATTTCACTAATACCCAAGTTGCTCTTCTTGTAATAGCTTCTTTTATTACTGTTATTTCTTTCCCTATGTAATCGTCTGATCTACCTACTGTTTTATATCCTTCAGTTCCCCATGGTGCTGTGTTTAATGTATCTCCAGACCGAGAAAATACAGCTTTATAGTTTGTAGACTTAGAGGACTCTATTTTTTCAATATCTAAACCTTTTTTATCAACCCATACTTGGCTACCATTCGGCAATTTCACTAAAGCCCAAGTTGCTCTTCTTGTAACAGCTTCTTTTATCACTGTTATTTCTTTCCCTAGGTAATCGTCTGATCTACCTACTGTTTCATATCCTTCAGTTCCCCATGGTGCTGTGTTTAATGTATCTCCAGACCGAGAAAACAAAGCTTTATAGCTTACAGATTTAGAGGATTCAATTTTTTCTACATTTAAAGCTGCTTTGTCTATCCAAACTTGTTTATCATTTGGCAACTTCACTAAAGCCCAGGTTGCCCGATAAGTAACAGCTTCTCTTAATACTGTTACTTCTTGATTCAAATACTGTTCCGATCTACCAATAGTTTTAAAATTTTTTGTTCCCCATGGCTCTGTATTTAATGTATCTCCAGATCGACTAATCAAAGCTTTATAACTAACATTTTTTGTAAAGTCAATAGAATCATAAACTTTCAAAGCTTTTGCATCAATCCATCCCAAATTTCTTCCGTTTAAAGAAATTAATAGCCATTCAGCTCTTCTTGTTGTTGCCTCTTTTAATACATTAACCTCTTGTCCCAAGTAATCATCGGATTTAGCGACCGTTTGATAACCTTCTGTACCCCATGGTACTGTATTTATGGTATCACCCGCTCTATTTAATATACCCTTGTACTTGACATCTTTTGTGGATACTATCTTTTCTATATTTAATCCTTTTTTATCAATCCATAACTGTTTACCGTCTGGTAAATCCACTAAAGCCCAAGTTGCTCTTCTTGTAACGGCCTCTTTAACAATTGTTACTTCTTTTCCAACATACTTATCAGACTTACCAACTGTTTGATAACCTTCTGTACCCCATGGTGCTGTGTTTAATGTATCTCCAGATCGACTAATTAAAGCTTTATAATTTATTGCTTTAGATGATTCAATTTTTTCTACGTCTAAAGCCGCTTTGTCAATCCACAATTGTTTGCCATTTGGTAACCTTATTAAAGCCCAGGTCGCTCTTCTTGTAACGGCCTCTTTTAATACTGATACTTCTTTCCCAATATAATTATCTGATCTATCTACTGTTTGGTATCCTTTAGTTCCCCATGGCGATGTATTTAATGTATCTCCAGAACGACTAATCAAAGCTTTATAATTAGTTACTTTCGAGGAACTAATCTCATCATAAATGCTTAACCCGTTTTCTTCTATCCAACCTAATTGCTCACCATTTAAATAGAGCATTATCCAAGTTGAACCATTCTTTGTTCTGCTTTCTTGAGTAGCAACAACATCCTTATTAAAGTATTCAGCAGATGATGCAACTACACTAGAATTTTTTGTTCCCTTAGGTGCAGTGTAAATTCCATCAGTAACTCCATTAATATATGCGTTATAGTCTTTAATATTTGTTGTCGAAATAATTTCATCGTATGAAAGATTTTTAATTTTTTCTAAATCATCTTTACCATTAACTTCCTTATCATCGAATTGAGTTAAGTCATATGTGTCAATTATTAGGTTTAATTTCTGTCCATAAGT
>NZ_JAJIZP010000002.1:0-27056 GCF_020882875.1 Desemzia sp. C1 | reverse complement strand
AAGCTGAGATACCTGTTGGGCATCTCAGCTTGATTTAAATTAGTATTCGCTAGTTACGATAGCTTCGTCGTTGTTTAATACGTCTTCATCTAATGTCTTGATGACTCTAGATGAAACTACTCCAGCAATCATGCTGTCATTTACGTTTAACATTGTACGAGCCATATCGATGATTGGTTCAACAGAGATCAACAATCCAACGATTGCGATTGGCAGATCCATAGCTCCTAGAACGATCAAAGCAGCAAATGTTGCTCCTCCACCGACTCCAGCAACTCCAAATGAACTGATCGTCACAACTGCCATCAAAGTTAAAATGTAAGCTGGACTGAAGATGTCGATTCCTACAGTTGGTGCAACAATCGTTGCCAACATTGCAGGGTAGATACCAGCACATCCATTTTGACCAATCGACAATCCGAATGATCCAGAGAAGTTTGCTGATGCACTATCCACACCTAATGCTTTCGTTTGTGTTTCAATATTTAATGGCAAAGCTCCTGCACTTGAACGAGAAGTAAATGCAAAGCTCAATACTGGCAATGCTTTTTTCAAATAAGCAATCGGGCTGACTTTGAATCCAGTCAAAATCAACATGTGGATGATGAACATCACGATGATTGCTGCATAAGAAGCAATTACAAAAACACCTAAGTTTACTAATGCATTGAAATCACTTGTAGCTAACATTTTTGTCATTAAAGCAAAAATACCATAAGGTGACAGACGTAAAACTAATGTTACGATTCGCATAACGATAGTATATAAGCTATCCATGATTTTTTTGAAGAATGATGCATTTTCAGGGTCTTTTCTAGAAATCCCCATGTAAGCAATACCGACAAATGCTGAGAAGATAACCACTGCAATTGTACTTGTATCTCTTGAATCAGCTAAATCTGCGAAAAAGTTGTTTGGAATAAAGTTGACAATTTGTTCCGGAATAGATAAATCAGCAACTTGTGCTGAAGTTTCTGTGATTTGTTCAATACGTTCTGTTTCTGCTGTTCCTTGGACAAATTCAGCTCCGTCTAAGTTGAACAACATTACACTACCCATACCGATCAAAGCAGAGACTGCTGTTGTCGCTAATAATGTAGTCAATACTGAAGTACTGATTTTTCCTAAGTTTTTGTTCGTTTCAATTTTAGTGAACGCTCCGATAATAGAAACAAAGATCAATGGCATGATTAACATTTGCAAGAATCTTACATATCCTTGACCTACGATATTGATCCAGCTGATAGCTTCTGTAGTAACTGCACCGTCAGCTCCAAAAATCAGCTGCAGCAGTCCTCCAAATACTACCCCTGCTCCTAAACCTGTAAAAACACGAGTTGAAAATTTCACATGTTTCGCTTGCATTTTCCATAAACCAAACAAAACAGCGATAAATAATAATAAAACTAAAATAATTGATACTACTGTCATATAAATCCTCCCTTTAATGGCCGCTTCCCTATGACTGGCAAGCAATGTTATATCATAAGATTAAAGGTCCCAGACTGCCTAGCTTTCCGACTGGCAGTCCTGAAATTCAATAGTAAAAATTTCAGTGACTTATAAATAGTAACTGTTTTTGCCTGAAAAAGCAATCGAATCAGACAAATAAGACCAACTTCTTAAAATAGAAGCTGGTCTTTTATACTTTTTACTTGTGAAGCAAAACAGTTATGTCTTTATTTGTTGTTTTTCTTACTGAATTTTCGGATAAAGAACTTAATGATCTCAACGATTGGGATGATTGAAAAAGCTGCTCCCAATACAATTAACCATTGTTCCATGTTCAATGTCGTCACGTTGAACCAACTGTTCAATCCAGGAATCAAAATGACCATTCCCAAAAGAACTCCTGAAGTGACAATTGCCAAATTGAACATTTTATTTTTAAATAGTCCTACGGTAAACAGCGATTTTTCGATTGATTTCACGTTAAAGGCATGGAAAAGTTGAAGCAGTCCTAACGTGGCAAATGTCATCGTCAATGCATCTAAGTGGATCAATTCTTCGTTTCCAGCATGAACTGGGTTATGCGTTGCCCACCAGTAAACCATCAATGTGATCGTACCTTCTAATATTCCTTGATATACGATGCTTGGTAAGACTCCATTCGAGAAGAACGTGGCTTCTTTTCCACGTGGTTTTTCCTGCATAATATCTTTCTCGCCAGGTTCCAATCCTAGTGCGATTGCAGGGAAAGTATCCGTCACTAAATTGATCCATAAAATATGCACAGGAGATAATACACTCCATCCTAGTAATGTAGCAATAAACAATGTCAACACTTCTCCTAAGTTGGCTGACAACAGAAATTGGATCGCTTTTTGAATGTTGGTAAATACTTTCCGTCCTTCTTCTACCGCTACTACAATAGTCGCGAAGTTATCATCGGCTAAAACCATGTCACTAGCTCCTTTAGAAACTTCCGTCCCTGTGATCCCCATACCGACACCGATATCAGCCGTATTCAATGCTGGCGCATCATTTACACCATCCCCTGTCATCGCTACGATCTTGCCGGCTTTTTGCCAAGCTTTAACAATTTTTACTTTATGTTCGGGAGATACTCGAGCATAGACAGAATATTTCTTCACAGTCTTCGCAAATGTTGCATCATCGATTTGATCCAATTCTGCACCGGTGATAACCGCATCTGTTTCTCCTTCCTCAATGATGCCTAATCGTTGAGCGATCGCAGAAGCTGTATCTTTGTGGTCTCCCGTGATCATGATCGAACGAATACCGGCCGTTTTAGCAACAGCAATAGAGTCTTTCGCTTCTTCTCTTTCCGGATCGATCATCCCGACCATTCCTGCATACACTAATTCTGTTTCCACAGTGTTCGTGTTTACCTCGTCTGGAACAGCACTGACGATTTTGTAAGCCATAGCCAATACACGCAAGGCTTGCGTCGCCATATCATGGTTGCTGTCCAAAATAGCTTTACGGTCTTCATCAGTCAATGTTTGAAGTTCGCCATTGATGTCGATTTTAGTACATCGTTTCAACAACTCGTCTGGTGCTCCCTTAGTCGCTATAAAGTACATTCCATCAGTCATTTTATGAATGGTAGACATCAATTTCCGTTCTGATTCAAATGGAACTTCTGCTTCACGAGGTTCTTTTGCTAAAGCAGCTTGTACATCGATATCTTTATCTAAAGCATATTGAATCAATGCCGTTTCAGTCGGATCACCAATCAGTTCTCCTTCTCCAGAAATATTCGTATCATTCGCATACATCATGACTTTCATGACAGGCAGATCTTTTACTTCAACGTCAGCTGCATCTTGCAGTTGATTGTTCGTATAGACTTTTTCAACTGTCATTTGATTCATCGTCAACGTACCTGTTTTATCTGAACAAATAATATCTGTACTTCCCAGTGTTTCTACAGCCGGCAAATTACGGACCAAAGCTTTTCTCTTTGCCATCTTTTGTGTTCCTAGTGAAAGAATGATCGTTACGATGGCAGGCAATCCTTCAGGAATAGCTGCTACAGCCAGTGAAATCGAAGTCAACAGCATTTCTACTACATCTCTTCCATTTGATAAACCAACGATAAACATCAGGACAGCAATAGCAATGATCGCAATGGTCAGATATTTCCCAAGACGGTTCAAGTTGCGTTGTAATGGTGTCATTGTTTCTTCAGATGATGCCAGCATTTCAGCGATTTTCCCTACTTCTGTCGCCATTCCTGTTCCAACAATCACACCTTCTCCGCGTCCGTAAGTGACATTGCTGTTCATGAACGCCATATTCTTCCGATCGCCGACTCCTGCATTTTCGTCAGTAACGACAGCGATATCTTTATCAACCGGTACAGATTCTCCTGTTAATGCCGACTCTTCAATTTTAAGCGATGCATTTTCGAACAAACGCATATCAGCCGGCACTACATCTCCAGCTTCCAGCAACACAATGTCTCCTGGAACCAATTCTTCACTTTTGATATGTACGACAGAACCATCTCGCCGGACACGTGCTTCAGGTGAAGACATTTTCTTCAATGAATCGATTGCTTCTTCCGCTTTCGCTTCTTGAAAAACACCTAATACAGCGTTCAAAATAACTACCGCTAAAATAATCACAGCATCTGCTATATCACCGAAAAAAGCCGAGATCAAAGCTGCTGCTATCAAGACTAAAATCATAAAGTCCTTAAACTGTTCAAAAAACTTAACCAAGATACTTTTTTTCTTTTCCTCATTTAACTGGTTGTGACCATAAGATTCGATTCTTTTCTCTGCTTCTGCAGTCGTAAGACCTTTTTCAGACGTTTCGAACGTTTGAAAAACTTTGGAGATATCTTGAGCAAAAAATGGTTCCTTTAGTTGTTCTTTTCTTTCCATACTAACCACCCGCTTTCTCTTTTCTTCATTTCACTTTCATTATATGTTTTTATCTTTTGTAATTCAAAGAATCAGGTGCGTAATACAAAAAAGGAGCCGCAGCAACTTTAAGTTGCCTCGACTCCTAGTGAAATAAGTGTTTTAAATAAATGCCAGAATTAGGAAATTCAAGACAAATAATGCTGTAGATACTCCTAATACAGGATGAACATCTTTTATTTTGCTCTTAGCTAGTTTTACAATGATGTAAAAAATGAAACCAGCTGCTATTCCATAAGAGATGCTGTAAGCCAGACCCATAAAAATAGAAGCGAAGAATGCAGGAATAGCTTCTTCTAAATCATCCCAGTTGATTTCCAATAGAGAAGACATCATCATAATCCCTACCATAATCAACGCCGGTGCAGTAGCTTGTCCTGGAACAATCGCTACCAATGGTGAGAACAAACTAGTCAATAAGAACATACCTGCAACAACTACACTCGTAAAGCCTGTACGTCCGCCAGCTGCAATACCAGCAGCACTTTCAACGTATGTTGTGGTATTAGATGTTCCAAAAACAGCCCCTACAGACGTTGCGATCGCATCTGCAAATAATGCTTTGTCCATTTTTGTTTTGATCCCAGTGCTGTTATCCAAAGCCAACTCATCTTCTTGTGAGAAAATACCAGTTTTCCGTCCAGTACCGATAAATGTCCCAATCGTATCGAACACATCAGATAAACTGAATGCAAAAATCGTCATCAAAACTAACGGCAGACGAGATACATCTCCAAACAAAGAAGCCATACCTTCTGATCCAAAAGCTGCTCCAAAAGTAACACCCAATTCAGAAAAAGCACTGCCTAAAGAATTTGCTGGATTTGAAATACCTGACAAATCTACGATACCCATCGGAATTCCTAGAATAGTCGTTGCTACGATTCCAATCAAAATTGCTCCGCGCACTTTTGATACCAATAAAATAACCGTAATGATCAACCCGAATAAAGCTAAAAGAGACCCTGGATTAGTAAAGTTTACTAATGCCGGAACAATTCCTCCGCCACTCACTATGCTGGTAATACCGCCTTCGTAAGTGGTAGCTGCGGCATCGAATGGAGCATTATTGATACTTTGGATATTTCCTGGTTCTGAAGTAAACTGTAAGAATCCCGCATTTTTGATTCCGATGTAAGCAACGAATACTCCGATTCCTCCGCTGATTGCATGTTGCAAACTCATAGGAATCGAATGGATGATCATTTTACGGACTTTTGTTACTGTGATCAAGATATTAAAGATCCCGCAAATAAAGACCATTGCTAAAGCTTCTTGCCAAGTAAAACCTAGTGCAAAAACAACTGTGTATGTAAAGAATGCATTCAATCCCATTCCAGGTGCTTGAGCATACGGTACATTAGCGAATAACCCCATCACTAAAGTTCCAATTGCGGCTGCGATCAATGTAGATAAAAAGACTGCTTGTGTGGGCATTCCTGTCATAGAAAGAATGGCGGGATTCACAAATATGATATAAGACATCGCAAAAAAAGTTGTCAAACCTGCCATGATTTCTGTTGAGATAGTTGTATTATTTTCTTTAAACTTAAAAAAATTATCCATTGAATAAGTACCCTGCCTTTTTTATAGTTTACAAAAGAAGTATTCGCTCTTTTATAAAGTAAGAAAAAGGGTCATAAAGTCTCTTTAAAGAAACACTGGTGTCTTTGTGGAAAAAAATAAAAAAACAATAAGAACCATAAAACTGATCCACAATTAAAACATCAAGCTGCATATCATCAGCTTGATCACACGCTCTATTTATTTCTCTAATAGTTGAACCTTTTACGGTGTTCAGTAGAAACTTCAAAGCCCATATCGCTTAAATTATATTAGATTTTCCTTTTGCTCCATCATTATAGCCGGTATTTTGGAAAATGACAAGACAAAGTCATATAATTAATAATAAAAAACCGTTTAATGTTCGTGTTTACCTATTGTTTATGTGCACAAAAAAGAACGGCTGAAACTCAACCGTTCTTTTTGCTCTATTATCTCATTGTTACAAATTCTTCTGCTCCGGTAGGATGAATGGCAACTGTATTGTCAAAATCAGCTTTTGTAGCACCCATTTTAATCGCTACTGCAAAACCTTGAAGCATTTCATCCATTCCATTTCCTAAACCATGCAATCCAATAACTTTTTCCTCTTTACCGTAGCAGACTAATTTCATATATGTCCGTTGACGATTTTTCGTGATTGCACTGTGCATCGAAGTGAATTTTGTTTGATAGATTTTGATATTTTCAGAACCGTATTTTTCGATGGCTTCTTCTTCTGTAAAACCAATCGTTCCGATAGGCGGATGGCTGAAAATCACAGACGGGATGTTCGTATAGTCTAACTTTTCATTCGTTTTTCCGTTAAACAAGCGCTCTGACAAACGTCGTCCAGCTGCAATAGCTACTGGAGTCAGCTCAATGCGTCCAGTTACATCTCCAATAGAGTGAATCCCGTCTACGTTAGTATTTTGGTATTCATCTACTTTGATATAGCCTTCTGGGTTCAATTCAACATCTGTAGCTTCTAAATTCAAGTTTGCAGTATTTGGTTTACGGCCAACAGCCCAGATAATCGTATCTGTAGTGTGAGAAGAACCGTCTTCAAAGTAAATTGTTAGACTATCATCTTCATTTTTTTCTACTTTTTTCGGAATAGAGTGAGTGTGCAGAGTCGCTCCTTCTCTTTCCATCGTTTCTACAAGTCCTTCACTGATGATTGAATCAAATGTTCTAAGCGGTGCATTTCTGCGCACAAATAAATGAGTATCTGCACCTAGTCCGTGAGTCACACCAGCCAATTCAACAGCAATGTATCCTGCTCCGATAATAGCCACTCGTTTTGGCAATTCTGTTAAAGCGAAGAAACCGTCTGAATCTATACCGTATTCTTGTCCTGGAATGTTCGGTCTTTCAGGATAGCCCCCTGTTGCAATCAAAATGTGATCAGCTGTATATTGTTCGCCGTTTACTTCAATCGTATGGTTGTCTACGAACTTAGCGAATCCTTTGATCAAATCGACCCCATTGCTGTCCAATCCTTTTTTGTAAACTGTATGCAGACGGTCGATGTATTTTTCTCGATTCAAGACCAATTTTGAATAGTTTACTTGCATGTCTGAATAACTGATTCCGTAATCTTCAGCATACAATTTCATTTCGTCCATTAATTGAGCACCATGCCACATTACTTTTTTAGGTACACAACCGACGTTGACACATGTTCCGCCCAATTCATTAGCCTCTACGATAGCTACTTTAGCTCCGTGCATACCCGCACGATTGATTGAAGCAATTCCTCCACTACCGCCGCCGATAGCAATGTAATCATAATGTTTTGACATTCTAATTTCCTTCTTTCTCTATTTTCTATAGGTTAACGAGTTTCCCGCTATTCTTCAAGGACAAAATCTAACGATTGAGGGAATCCTTGTAGATGTTCTTGTTCATATTGATCATAATAATGACCAAGCTTGTATTTGTAAGCCTCTTTTTTATTCCATGGCTTTTGTTTGCCGCAATAGTGGATAAACACCACTTCTTCTTCTACCCATTCCAAATTGTAATCTTTTGGAAAAACCACATTGGCTTTTGAGTAATACCGCGGGTCTAAATTATAGATTCTCCAATCCGCTTCTAAAATTGAGTCCCAATATAGATGATTGAAAACATCTTGATCTGGCAGCAGTAATCGATTCTTATTCAGTTCGATTCCAGAAAAGATGTCTTCTTTTGTTTTGCTCAAGCGAATGGCAGGCAAGTTCATCAATAATATCCCCGTATTGAAATACCCTTTTGATTCCAATGTATTTAACCGAATATTATTGATTGGCTGTATCCATTTCGTCAAATAATCATGAGTGGTCGTCACAAACAAATTCCCTTTGAAATCTTGATGGTAGAAATCAGAAACAGGGTTTAAGTTGATGATATCTGGATCCAAATAAAGAATCCGATCTACTTCATCTGGCAAAACAAACGGCGCCAATAATCGATAATACATTTCAATCGAGTAATAACGATTCACTGTAGTCTCTTCTTCAAATAAATCACTGCCATCAATTGGATAAAATTCTTGGCCATTTCTCTTCATGAATAAATCTAATTCTTCCAATCTATTCTCTGCCATATTATTGTGCATAAAATAAATGGTAAACTGTTCCCCCATGTTGGATTTGAATAATGACCACAACATGGTTTTAAGGGGCGGGATATAATTCTCATTACACGTCACTAATACATTCATTTTTGATCTCCTACTTTATATAATTAAAGTTTCATCACTGTAAAATTTACTTCCTGGTTATAAAACCATACTTTTGTTCATTCAATGATATCTTTCCTCATAATTAAGCATATCATATTTGGAATGAAAGAGAGGTGTTTTTGTTTTCATTTATATAAAATATAAGGAATTCAACTTCCATGAAATGAAACCTTTTCTCATTTACGGTATAATATATGAAGTACATATTGTCATTATTTATACAGGAGGTTCAAATGGAAAAAGATATTAAATTTTATTGGACATTATTTCTTTCTACTTTTACATTAAGTGCTTTTACATTTGGCGGAGGTTACGTCATTGTGCCCCTCATGCAAAAACGGTTCGTTAAAGAACTACAATGGATCGATGAAGAGGAAATGCTGGATCTAGTCGCAATAGGTCAATCTGCTCCCGGCCCTATCGCCGTAAACACCTCTATTATTGTGGGGTACAGAATGGCTGGGATCTTAGGTTCTTTGATAGCAGTCATAGGTACTATCTTTCCTCCTCTGATCATCATTACGATTATTTCTTATTTCTATCAAGCTTTTAGAGATAATCCAGTGGTCAGTGCTCTCCTTTTAGGAATGCAGGCAGGAGTTGCAGCCGTTATTGTGAGCGTTGTAATCGATATGGCTGCAAAAATCATTAAAGCCAAACAAGTTTTGCCCATCGTCATGATGATTTTAGCTTTTATCGCCGCTATCTTATTAAACATCAACATTGTCATTATTTTATTGATTTGTGGTGCTGTAGGTGCTTATACATCACTACGAGGATCTCATAACCAAAAGGGGGACTCATAAAGCATGGTTTACTTACAATTATTTTGGAGTTTCTTCCAAGTCGGTTTATTCAGTTTTGGCGGCGGATATGCTGCTTTGCCTTTGATCGAAGAACAAGTTATCCACCAAAACAATTGGTTGTCGAGTACAGAGTTCGTTGACATCATTACGATTTCTCAAATGACTCCTGGTCCGATAGCCATTAATACTTCTACTTTTGTCGGTACAAAAGTGGCCGGACTTCCAGGTTCAATTGTTGCTACTCTTGGATGTATCGCCCCATCTTGCATCATAGTGATCATACTAGCTACAGTATATTACAAATATAAAGGAATCCCTCTTATGGATGGTATCCTTCAAGGGTTGCGTCCAGCTGTAGTGGCACTGATTGCTTCTGCTGGATTGACGATTTTCTTGACGGCTATGTTTGGTGCAGAAAGCTTCCCTATTGCTTTCAGCGACTTAAACTGGATCTCAGTAATCCTGTTTAGTATCGGTTTGGCCATTTTGCGCAAAACCAAGCTTGGTCCGATTCACGTTATGATCCTTTCAGGTTTCGCCGGAATCTTGATCTATTACGTTATTCTTTAAAGCAGATCAGCACATTATCAGCCATGAATCAATAAATATGATGCGTCATGACCGAAAAAAATGATTGTTCAGCCATGAGACGGTACTAAATCGTCCTCATGGCCTTTTTAAATTATTTTTCAGCCATGAGCAGTTGTTTCTAGGAGCTGATGGCCGATTTCCGCCTTCACACCAAACTGGAAAACACCTAAAAAAGTTGCCCCCTATGAAGATCAACTCTTCATGCGGGAGCAACTTTTTTTAGTTGATTATTTTAGTTCTAATCCTGAATCATTGCTTTCAACTGGTTTTCTCCATAGTCCCAAGATAACAGCCCCTACAACCATCCCGATTAAGATTGCTAGAAGGAACAATCCAACATGATTAGAAAGACCAGCTACGAATACTCCACCGTGTGGTGCTGGTACAGTGACATTCCATAATTGAGTCAATCCACCTGCAATAGCAGACCCGACTACTGAAGAACCAATGACGCGCAATGGATCAGCTGCGGCAAATGGAATCGCACCTTCAGTGATGAATGAAATTCCCATAACGTAATTAGACAAAGCAGATTTTCTTTCGTCTGTATTGAATTTGTTTTTGAACAATGTGCTTGCTAATGCGATAGCTAATGGCGGAACCATTCCTCCGGCCATAACAGCAGCCATCAAGCTTCCGTCACCTGTATCCGTAAAGATACCGATAGAAAATGCGTATGCAGCTTTATTGAATGGACCACCCATATCGATGGACATCATTCCACCTAATAGAGCTCCCAGAATAACTGCATTTCCAGTTCCAAGGTTTTCTAAGAATGTAATCATTGCTTCATTGATCGTACCAAAAATTGGTCCAACAACGAAATACATTATTAATCCAATCAGCAATAAACCAAGTACTGGGAACAACAAGATTGATTTGATACCTTCTAGCGATTTAGGCAAGTTGCGCAAACCTTTTTGCAAGCCGATCATTAAGTAACCTGCTAAGAAACCAGCTGCTAAACCACCCAAGAATCCAGCGTTGCTGGCAACAGCCATCGCTCCACCAACCATACCAGGCATCAATGCAGGGCGGTCAGCAATACTAAGTGCAATGTAACCTGCTAGAATAGGAATCAAGAAATTAAACGCTTGGCTTCCGATTGAGTTCAAGAATAAGAAGATTTCACTCTCTTTACCTAACCAGCTTTCAAATAAGAATGAAAGACCCATTAAGATTCCGCCGCCGACTACAAATGGCAGCATGTGAGAAATTCCGTTCATCAAATCTTTATAAACTTTGTTCCATACAGAACCTTTTTCTTCGTTGTCATTACTTGCTTCAGCTTTACGATCGCCAGCTGAAAAAATTGGTGCTTGTTGGTTGATCGCTTTTGTGATCAATTCTTCTGTTTTGCGGATTCCATCACTTACTGGACGTTGCAATACTGGTTTGCCGTCAAAACGAGCCATTTCAACTTGTTTGTCCGCAGCTACGATAACACCAACAGAACGTTCGATGTCTTGAGCTGTCAGACGGTTTTTGATTCCGCCGCTTCCGTTTGTTTCTACTTTGATGTCTACGCCCATTTCAGCTGCTTTCTTTTTCAAAGCATCTTCAGCCATAAAGGTATGCGCAATCCCTGTAGGACAAGCTGTTACAGCTACGACATAAGGTCTTTCTTCTGCAGCAGGTGCTGTAGTTTCTTCTACAGTATTTGATTCTTCTTCCACTTCTTCTGCTGCTGTAAACAATTCTTGAACTTCATCAGCAGTAGAAGCATTTTTTAATGATGCTACAAAATCCGGACGGATCAATAAGCGAGATAGGTTCGCCAATGCGTCCAAATGAACATCGTTAGCCCCTTCTGGAGCTGCAATCATAAAGAACAAGAAAGCTGGTTGACCATCTAAAGAATTGTAATCAATACCTGAGTTGCTTCTAGCAAATAAAACTGTTGCTTCCTTAACCGCTTTGTTTTTCGCATGCGGCATTGCGATCCCATCTCCAAGACCTGTTGAAGAAAGGCTCTCACGATTCAAGATACCTTCTTTAAACGTTTCTACGTCACTAATACGGTTGTTTTCTTTTAAGCTGGCGATCATTTCGTCGATAGCAGCTTCTTTAGTTTGAGCTTTTAGATCCATGATCATAACATCTTTGATTAAAATGTCTTTCATTTTCATCTTTTTTTATCCTCCTGTAAGTTTTGGTTAATCAATCTTTTTGATTTCTACTTGTTCTACTAATGCCTCGATAGCTTCTTTAGTAGCTAAGTCGTCTGAAAATGCTGTGGCGCTTCCTGTTGCCACACTTTTTTTGAAAGCTTCTAATGGATCTTTAGTGCTGACTAATGCGCCGATAAATCCAGCGATCATAGAGTCTCCAGCACCAACTGAATTCTTCACTTGTCCTTTAGGTACCGTAGCTCGGTAAGCCGCTGATTCAGTAAAGAACAATGCTCCGTCACCTGCCATAGAGATAACCGCATATTTTGCACCTAATTCAATCAACTTCTTGCCGTATGGAATGATGTCTTCCACAGAGTCAAAAGTTGTTTCAAACAAATCTGCCAACTCGTGATGGTTTGGTTTAACCAACAACGGACGAGAACCGATTGCATTCATCAATTCTTTCCCAGTAGTATCAATCACGAAATCTGCTCCAGCCGCTGAGATTTTTTTAACCATTTGCTGGTAAAAATCTTCTGGCAATGTTGGCGGTTTATTTCCTGATAAAACAACGATATCGTCTGCAGTTAAAGCATCCATTTGCTGCAATAATTGTTCAGACTCTTTTTCGGAGACTGCTGGTCCTGCTGCATTGATTTCTGTTTCGATATCTGCTTTTACTTTTACATTGATTCGTGTATCTTGTTCGATCTCAACAAAATCTGTCCCAACAGCTTCTTTTTTCAGCCAATCCGTAATGAATCGGCCTGTGAAGCCTCCAATGAAACCTAGCGCTGTGGATTCTTGCCCAATGTTGTTTAATACACGCGAAACATTGATACCTTTTCCGCCTGGCAGCTTGATGTCGCCTGTCATGCGGTTCAGTTCCCCCAATTGAACGGTGGGAAGTTGCACAATGTAATCAATCGATGGATTAAGTGTTACTGTGTAAATCATGTTTTACCTCCATTATCTTAGTTGCTTCAAAATAAGCACCAAATTCTTTTTTGTTCAGAGAGTTTGTCAAAATCGTTGCCCCGTCGATATCCTCTACTTTGACAAAGGTTACTGTATTGAATTTGCTGTTATCGGTTAAAATAAATACTTTTGCACTATTTTTGATGGCTTGCTGCTTGATAGCCGCTTCTTCTGGATCAGGAGTCGTGAAACCATATTCAAGATCTACACCATTTATCCCTAGAAACGCTTTATTAAAATTGTATTGGCTCAACTGAGCACAACCTACTGCTCCTATAACAGCTTTAGTGGTGTTTTTTAATACTCCGCCGATTAAAACCACTTCATTTTCTTGATCTGCTAATAGGTGAGCATGCTGCACTGCATTTGTCACGATACGAATTTTTTTCTGTTTCAAAAACGGAATCATATACAATGTAGTTGTTCCGGCATCTAAGAAGATTGTATCTCCATCTTGTACAAGAGAAGATGCATATTCAGCTATTTCCTTTTTTTCTTGAATGTTTTTGGATGTTTTTTCGGTAATGGGAATTTCTCGTTCTATTTCATAGAGACGTTTAGCCCCCCCGTGAACTCGAACCAGCATCCCTTTTTCTTCAAGAGCATCTAAATCTCGACGTAACGTAGATTCAGAACAATTCATTTCTTTGATTAATTCTTGAGATTTCACCAACCCATGTTGCGTCAGTTGATCCAAAATATATTGGTAACGTTCTTCAGTTAACATAAGCCACCTCCTGCACTCTTCATTTTACCACCAAATCCATTCAAAAACAATCAAATTTATGAGTGTTTCTTAGCGTTTAAGCCTTATTCTTACTCGGTTTCTTTCTTTGACAATTTTTACCCTCAAAGGTATATTTAAAATGAAAAACAAGACGAAATAATCAATCAATGATAGTTTTGCGCATATCCTTACTTACGAGAGGGTTTTTTTATGTATGAATTGAGTAATCTGGAAATTTTAGTTCGAATTGGTATGGCTATTATTTGCGGCAGTGCTATTGGGTTTGAACGTGAAGCAAAAGGGCACAATGCCGGCTTAAGAACTCATATGCTCGTTTCTGTAGGATCTGCTATCATTGCTATGGTACAAGTAGAAGCCAGTTACGACATCATTAGGATGGTCATTGCTAATCCTGATTTAGAGGGAGTCTTGACTACTGATTTTATTCGACTGACTGCTCAAATCGTCAGCGGGATTGGTTTTTTGGGCGCTGGGACCATTATAGTGACTAAGCGAAATGTTTCTGGTCTGACTACAGCAGCTTCGATTTGGGCGATCGCCGGTATTGGTATCGCAGTAGGGATGGGGTATTATTTTCTAGCTATCATCAGTACGTTAGCTGTTCTCATCGTATTGAGAATTATTAAAAGATTATTCGGAGCTCCAAATGTCCGATTAGTGAATATCAAATATATTGGTAAACATACTCATATCGAGCTGAACCGCTACTTTGAAGTTCATAATATAAAAGTTTTTAGTGAAGAACACAGTTTAGAGTACAGCAAAGACTCTGAAATTCATTACTCAAATTATTACAGTATCGGTTTACCTGAGGAAATGGAGATGACTCAATTAATTGATGAAGTGATCGCTATCAATGACGTACATCACATCAGCACGCTCAAGGAAAAATAACCTACACTAATTTTGCAGAAAAAGAAACCGATTCTTGAACGAGTTCAAGAATCGGTTTCTTTTATTATTTCTTATTCTTTTTTCTTCTAACACTTTCAACTGCAAATAATACTACACCGATTAAACTAACAACGAAGCCAATTTTTAAGAACGGCGTTTCGTAAGAAAATGCTACTTGAGAAGTTCCTGCTTTTAAAGGAATCCCGATAAATCCATAATTGACTTTTATGGTCTCTACTTCTTCCCCGTTCACCTCAGCTGACCACCCTACAGAATAAGGAATGCTTGTCACTAAAACAGCGTCCTCTTCTTGAGTGATCGTCCCTTCTATAGATTCGTTCTCAAATGTCGTCACATCTAATTGATGCGCTGATTTCTCAGCTACTTTTTCATTGTAGCTCTCTTGATCTACCGGCAAAGCATAAATCGTGATGTCTTCTAAATCATAGGCTCCAGGCTTTTCAAATTGGACCGTGATGGTATTAGATTCAGATTCTGCTTGATAACCTAAGTTAAACAACATCTTTTTACGATGAATGTATGAACTGAAACTCTGCTTGTCTGATTGATGAATTGTTTTAGTTCGTCCATTAAAGGCTACTTTAGTATTAAAGCTGGTATTCACTCGATGATACGTTTTACTTGGATTAGGTTCAAAATCCATTCCTTTTAAGTGTACGTATACTTCTGACTGTTGAATATCCTTTACATCCTCTAATTCAATCAGTAATTTCCCATCACTGTCTTGAACGAGCACTTGCCCATTTTCAATAGTGAGTTTATTTTTGTCCTCACTACGAACCGTGTGCGCAATTTCTTTTGTCGAAAGTGATGAATCGAACGAATCTAACTGATTGATGTCAGCTTCATCAGCTGCTGCAGTAAAACCTATAGATAAAAACTCCTCTTTTTCTACAGGATTCAGTTTTTCAAACTCCTCGTTATCCATCACAACAGAATTTGCATATGCAAAAGGATAAGATTGATCTGTCTCTGCGATCAAATGAGCGTTCTCTCCCTCAGAACGGGAAATCACTTCGTAGCCGTACGGCAAATATTTTTCATTCGAAACCTCTGTCACGATATACCGCACGCCTAACATATGATTTGCTATTCTTCGGTCATCCATTCCATTTCGTACCGGTTGGATCAATTGAAACGAGCCCAATTCCAGTTGACGAGCAAACTGCGCCACCGACCCGTTGGTGATAGAAAGATAGGAGTTCATCCCCATCCGTTCTAAATAAACCATATGATTGCGGATGTGATTGTCTTTAGCTGTAAGCCCAATACGGAAAATGTCGTCTTTTGAAACAGGAGGAATCTCTTTTTCAATTTCATCAAATACTTGCTCATACTGGTCATTTGCTGTTCCATAAGGCAGTAAGGCAGCTACTTTGTTTTGTCCCATAGGATAATAATATTCTTGAGCATTGAAAATCACATTACCGATCACTGACAAGAAAATAACAGCTGAAACAACTTTTTCCCAACCATTTGTCAGTTTGCCTTTTTCTTTCCTGCGAGCTGTTATTTCTAATAAAGCCCATACCAGAAAAGCTGCTGCAACTGGAACTGTTCTAGCCCACGAAAATTCTCCAATGATTTGAAAAAAAAGTGCTACTCCACCAAAAAACAACCATCCTGCAAGCATCGCTAAGCGGTCTTTCTTATTCCAATCAAATCGGTATTGATACAAGCGCGCTACTGCTACACCCAGCAGTAGTGGGATAATAAATGTCCACCGGTTATATGGACCAGATAATCCATTCATAACAGAGCCGAATGCCGGAAATAGAAGCATGACCAAGAATAACACCATCATATAAGGAATAGCTCCAAAAACTTTCCGTCTAACAAAGAACAATGGAATCACTAACATCACGATTCCGGCAAATCCCAAAACTGTCCACAAGTAACTTTCTGAAATAAAGATATTTGCTAAAAGGTTAACGTAATACTGTAATGGGTACACTGTCATTCCGCTGGCAAACGTTCCTGGTTCTCTGGAAGATTGTAGAAATCCCCAGATTACAGGAAACAATACCACTGCTGACATACACACTCCAATTAAATAGTGAGACAAGGCTTTCCAGAAATACTTCCAGATTTTTTTCAGCGGTATTCCCAACTCAAAATAACGAAAGATCGCATAAATAAAAATCAAAACGGTCAATTTATAGAAAAAGTAAAAGTTGCTTGTTGCACTGACGCACACTACCGCAGCGAACAACAATGCGGACTCTTTTCGCAATATCTTTTCTACTCCCAAACAAAGTAACGGAAAGAAAATCATCGGCATTAAAAAGAATGGGTGCCTTGTAGCATTCAGTGTCACGTAATGAGAGAACGTGTAAACAAAAGTCCCTACCAATAATCCTGCTCCGCTGACATTCATTTTACGTGCGTAAAACATAAATGCCAAACCAATACAGTAGATTCTTAAAACAATCAAAAAGTGAAAGGCAAACTCCATCATCGACTGCGGAAACAATAACCCTAAATAAACGAACGGATCTCCTACTACATAATATCCGTAAGAACTGATCACATCAGCGCCCAGACCTATTGTCCAATCCCAATTTTGGAACCCGCCAGATGGGTGCTGGATAAATTCTTGCCACATGCCTACATAATCTTTAAACAACAAATAATGTTGAGTGAATCCGTCACTTTCCCATATAAAGGAAGTTCCGCTAACCATGAAGTATCCATAGATGGATGCCATTGTAATCAAAAATAAAAGAGAATACCACAAAATTTCTTTTGAGGTATTCTTTTTCGTGCTTCGTTGAATTTGTTCCATAACGCTAACCACCAATCTCTTTTCTCTTCATTATTTTTCAGTAAATACTATCTTTTGAATACAAAGAATTTACTGAAAAAGTAATTCAGCACAACCACAATAAATTGGGTAGCTATCTTAGCTATATTTGTATCGAGAGTAAGGAAATCTACCAATATCCACATGCTCAACATATCAAATACACCTGAAAGAGCTCTAAAACTGCAGAACAAAATAAATTCTTTCATCCAACTCTGGAAACTCTCTGATTTTGATTTGAACACATATTTCTTATTCGTAAAAAAGGCAAAAAGAATCGATACGATGATCGATACTAAATTCGCGATCAAATATTGTACACCTAGCACCGTGTCTAATAAATAAAACGACACGATATTGACGACTGTCGTTAACACACCAAACACTAAATAAATAATGGCTTCTTCGTATTTAACATACATTTTTTTTATGAATTCCATTTGTCATGACCAACGCTTTCTGTTTTTTCTTGTTCGTTCAAAGTATGAGAAACTTCTCTCTTCTCCCGTTGTTTCTTTTCTTCTGAGGTCTCTTGAACAAAATATAAAGGACGGTCTTTCGTTTCAACAAACACTCGCCCTAAATACTCTCCGATTACCCCAAGAGAAATCAATTGGATTCCACCAAGGAACAGAATACCTGCAATTAAAGAAGGATATCCCGCCACTGAATTGCCCATAAAAATCGTGCGCATGATTTCGACAAACAAATAAATAAATCCTAATAACGAAATAATAACCCCTACTATAGACCACACTTTCAACGGCAGCGTACTGTAAGACGTCACCCCATTGATTGCCAGAGTCAGTAACGCACTGAACTTCCACTTCGTTTCACCACCAGCTCTTGGGTCTGCATCATAACTGATTTCTTTTTTCTTAAAACCAATCCAATTGTACATTCCTTTGGTATAACGAGCATGTTCTCTCAACTGAGATAAGGCTTCGATACATTTTTTGTCTAACAAGCGGAAGTCCCCTGCATCTGGAATGATCTCTTCTTTAGACACTTTCTGCAACAGTTTGTAATACGTTTTAGAGGTCAGCTTTTTCAACTTGCTTTCCCCTTCACGTTTTCTGCGAATCGCATAAACATCGTCGTATCCCTGTTCCCACCAGTAAATCATCTCTTCAATGACTTCTGGAGGATGCTGCAGATCAGCGTCCATAATAATCAAGCCGTCTCCGCTGGCATAATCAAACCCAGCCGACATGGCTATTTCTTTTCCGAAATTGCGTGAAAGATCTACGTATTCTACACGAGCATCTCTTTCTTTCAGTTGTTTAACAATTTCTAACGTTCGATCTTTACTACCGTCGTTCACAAAAAGAAACTCAAATTTGTAGTTGGTCAATTGATTGCAAACAGAGACCAACACACTATACATCTGTTCAAGTACCTCTTCTTCATTGTATGCTGGAACTAAAATTGTAATAGTTTTCATTGATAACTACCTTTCAGTCTTTGTCTTTCACATTTTATTTCATCCCTCAAATTATACCTTAGTCAGGTTGGAACGTCTATTAATGTGCTACTAACTTGTTATTTAAAACGAAAAAAGAACCTTGCTATTTTCATCAAAACAGTCAGGTTCTTACTATGGAATGGTATTTGAATGCTATCTATTTTTGAATAATTGTTTTAAACTGAATCTATGACTCTGGAGGTGTTAACCATTTTTAGAAAAATGAGGATCTTATTTAGATTGTTTTTTATATCACTTACTTGTCCAATATTCAGCTCGATTTTCTAACTGGTTACACGTTGCACTTGTTTAATCTAGTTGTTTATTTGTTGGTTGTCTTAGATATCTTTGAATCTTATAAAGAACTGAAAAGCTGAAAAAAGAACCAATAAAAAAAGCTGAATCAGTAGTGCGTTGTCCTTAAAAATTCCATTGATGGAAAACTTCTTTTATTGATGGAATGTATTGCCCCGCTTCAGGAGTATAACTTTTCTGTCTATTTTTTTCATTTACTTCAATGGCACGGAACATTGTGTTTAAATCATTATTGAACCCGATTTCCATATATCTAGGATCTTTTAATGTAAATTCACTTCCTACTATTTGCGCATCCGAAACATCATCCGTATAGAGGATTCTGCTTGAAGTATGGAAGATCTTTCCTTCGTATTCAAAATAGTGCAAAAATTGACTTTCTCCAAGATAATGGATTGGTATAGAATGGTCTTTTTCTTCATACAGACTAAGTTCTTGTAAACTTTCTAAATCATTCAAGCGCGCGTAAACTTTTTTTTCGCGCTCCGAATAAAAAACAGGAACAATCGCATCAGCTTGTCGGTCTCGTATTAGCGGACTGGTCAAGCTGTATTCCTTTAAATATAAAGCATACTGTTGATGTTGTTCAAACGTCCAAACCCCTACCAATACTAGCACGATAGTCAAAACACCAATAAAACGTACAGCCTTTTTTCTCTCCGCATAAAAAACAATAAACAACCCGATAAAGATAATAACTATACTGCCTAAAGCTATCCACATCACTGTACGATTATAGAATTGCTCTGCTTGAATCCATGTCGAAAATGCCATTCCATCTCCTCCTCTGCTACGCACGCTCTAATATACTTCCATCATACTCTATCTTGAATAGGATTAGAAAAACCTTGTCATATAAGACAATTCTTAAAGGTTGTAACAGAAGCCAATAACATTTCCTGTCAGTTTACAACAATCTTGTCCATATCAGGTCGGCAGGTGAATAAATAGTGAAACTATCTTCTGGAATCGCTAGTTCTTGGATAATAAACTGTTTGAATTCTTCTGGCGAAATACTAGCCCATATGCGGTAACTGTTTTTTCCATAATTTTCCCAGTCCCCTATTATTTCTAAATTTGGATAGTCTTCAATCCTTGGCTTTGGAATGGCTACAAAGGTAACAATATAATCGATTTCTTCTCCTTCTGTTTTTGATAAATGAGTCACACGAAACTTTTCCAGAGGCATGTCTAATACTTCACAAATAAGCCTAATAAGTTCTTCTTTTGACAAATTTACGTTCCCCTTGAACGATGTAGTGCCGCTTTTCTCCCATTTCGCTAATTCTCTAAATACTTCATAAAACCGGATATCCACATAAACTTCAGGATCAAAAGTAAGGACTGTATTAAAAGATGGTTTTGCAGGTGAATACTTCTTTGATTGCTTAAAGGAATACACAAGTATCGCCATTACAGCAATAATAATCAATAATCTCAGCATCAATGATTCTACTTTGGAATTTATTTATTTTCCTTTTGTTCTGTAAAAGATAAATAAAGTGCAAAAACGCCCAATCCAAACATCATTATGGCATACACATAAAAAGACCCATTAAATTTAGCCGAAGAAGTTTCTTGTAAACCAAAAAGATAAACGTGCAGCCACAACGAGCTGCAAATGGCAATGACCCCGCTTAAGAACTTCATTTTTCGTCCTCCTTATTTTCTTGACGATTCGTCAATTTCTTAAGATTAGCCCAGCTGATACTCTCCGCAATGGATGCAATCATGTCTATCAAAAAGTACATCATTTTATTTCCTCCTCTTATCTGACAAACACTTTTGTTCCGCAACTTTTATTTACTCTCATTATATAGAAGGCGCTTTCAAATAGAAAGACAATCTTTATTTGATGTTCAAAAAATCTGAATACAAAAAGAAACACTTCCCTTAAGCAGGAAGTGTTTCTTTTACTCGGTTTACATTTCACCAGTTTTTTCTTGGTACGTTTGCAGTTGATACATATCGTAATAAGTTTCTTTATTCTCAATCAACTGATCATGTGTCCCGTGTTCGATGATTTGTCCATTTTTCATTACTAAAATCAAATCTGCATCTTTGATGGTCGATAATCTATGAGCAATAATTAACGAGGTGCGACCTTTACGCATGTTCGCTAATCCTTTTTGAATTTTCTCTTCTGTTTCGGTATCGATGTTAGCTGTTGCTTCATCAAGAATCAAGATACGAGGTGAGCGTAAAATCGTTCGGGCAAAACTGATCAATTGTTTTTCTCCCGCAGATAAACTCGCTCCACGTTCAATCACTTTTGAATGATATCCTTGATCCATGTCTTTAATGAAGTCATCAGCATAAACAAACTCGGCTGCATTCTTTACTTCTTCTTCCGTATAGTCTCTACTGTACATGCGAATGTTGTCCAAAATTGTTCCGTAAAATAAGAAACTGTCTTGCAAGACCAACCCCATTTTACTGCGCAATTCTTCTACTGGAATATCTTTTAAAGAATGCCCATCAATCGTAATGTCCCCATCAAAGTAATCGTAGAAACGCATCAATACGTTGATAATGGAACTTTTACCTGATCCAGTCTGACCGACTAATGCAACCGTTCCGCCTGGCTTCACTTCAAAATTGATGTCGCGCAAGACTTGTTTTTTTCCATCATAAGAAAAACTCAAGTTGCTGACACGAATGTGTCCATCTGTGATTTTAGCCTCACTATTAGCATTAGTTGTTGGAGCTAATTCATTATTGTTCAATAATTCTTTCACTCGATGTCCGGAAACAATTCCGTCTTGTAATGAGCTCAAGCTGTTCATCATATGGCTGATAGGTTGGAAAAATGAGCGCGAGTAAGAGGTAAAAGCATAAACCAACCCGATATCTACAGCACTCTGGTTCCAATCTTGGTAACCAAAAATAATTAAGACTGCCACTAAAGCAAGAGACTCAATGACGTTGATAGCCGGAGCCAATAGCAGAGCGTTCATACTGTACATGGATCGACGTGAAACAACATAAGCTTGATTGACTTCATCAAATTCATCAATCAATCTTTTTTCTTGATTGTATTTTTGAATGATGCTCATCCCACTGATCGATTCACTCAACTTTGCATTCAACTGACTCAATACTCTTCTCATTTGCCCATATACTAATGTACTTTTCTTGCGGTAAACTCCTGCAATCCAAATAATAAATGGAATAAACAAGACAAATACCAAAGCCATCCGCCAGTTCAAAGCAAACATTGCGATCCCGATTGAGACAACGTTGAATAATCCAGTAGCAATCGTTAAAAAGACTGTCCAGAATTCTTTAATGGTCTCGGTATCATTAGTTACTCGCGAAACCACTGTACCAGCAGGCGTTTGATCAAAGTAGCGCATCCCAAGAGTCACTACCTTTTTGTATAATTGGTTCCGAATGTTTCCAACCGTTCTTTCAGATGCTGTATTGAATAGAAAATCTTTGGCATAATCTGAAACTGCCTTCAACAATGTCAGAATGCCATAGAAAATAACGATTCGTACAGTGACCTCCATAGTAGCCGTTCCGTCTGCCAAATACGTATCAATATAGCGTTGAATAATTATCGGTAAATATGCGGCTATAGCCGATCCCGCAGCTAAAAAGATAAATGAGACAGTGTAAAACCACTTAAACGGTTTAGCGAAATGGAATAACGTTTTTAAAATACTAAAAGATTCTTTGAGAGAGAAAGAAGTTTGTTTTTGTGCTTCCATATTATACTCCCTCCTTATCTAGCTTCATTTCCAGTTGTTGTTTGTGGTACATATCGTTGTACCATCCCTGTGTTCCAATCAATTCTTGATGCGTTCCTCGTTCACTGATACTGCCATTTTCCATCACGATGATTTCATCTGCATGCATAATAGAACTGATTCGGTGAGCAGAAATAATAGTGGTTTTATGACTTCTTTCTTGTTTCAATGAATTCAAGATCGCTTCTTCTGTGTGAGCATCTACTGCTGATAGAGAATCATCTAAAATCAAACACTCCGGTTCTACAGCTAAGGCACGGGCAATAGCGATCCGTTGTTTTTGGCCTCCAGATAAAGAAACGCCTCGTTCTCCGACTTCTGTATCGTATCCATTCGGAAATTGAAGAATATCCTCATGAATATTAGCGATCTTAGCATACTTCTCTACCTCTTCTTGTGAAAGACGCGGATTCCCAAAGCGAATATTTTCTCGAATCGTTGTAGAGAACAAGAAATTTTCTTGGGGAACTATAGCGATTCCTTTTTTAAGAGACTCCAAGCTATAGTCTTTGATATCAATATTGTTGTAAGCTACTCTGCCTTCAAATTGATCATAATCGCGCATCAACAACTTGTAGATCGTACTTTTCCCAGCACCTGTTCTTCCGACAATCCCCAACAAGTTCCCTTGATTTACGGTGAAAGAAACATCAGTTAATGCCGGATGAGTATCTTCTGGGTAAGTAAACGATTGAATATCAAATGTGATGTCGCCATCTAAAGCGCCTTGATAAGCATCTTCTTTTTCAACAATAGCTGGTGTATAGCTCAATAAAGCATTTACCCTATCATACGCCGCACTTCCGCGCTCCAGCGTGTTGATCAAACCACCCACTGCCAATAGCGGCCAGCGCATCATTCCAATGTAACTCATGAAAGCAACTAGATCTCCAATCGAGATTCGTCCGATTTGTACAAAGTTTCCGCCAACCAATAAAGCAATGACGTACGTCAAACCCATCACGATTTCAATACTGGGATTCAAAGCAGCTTTTAATTTGTAAACACTTTGGTTTTCAGTTACTACATGATGCGTTTCATTTTTGAAAGCAGAAAAATCTTCCTCTTCTTCTCCAAGAGTTTTCAAGACCTTCATTCCTGTAACACTCTCTTGAACGTGATCGTTCATCGAAGAAAATGCCTGTAGAGCACCGCGATAACGAGAATGAATCATTTTCCCTAGTCGAGTAGAAACAACGATCAAAATCGGAAACGGCAAGACCGCGGCCAGTGTTAATTGCCAATCAATAAAAAAGAACATTGAAAACAATGTTACTCCACCTAAAGACAAGGCATCCGTCAATGTCAATACTCCATCAGCAGCTACGAAACGAATCGCCGCCAAGTCGTTAGTCGCATGCGCCATCAAATCTCCGGTACGGTATTTGTGGAAAAATTCTGCATCCATCCGTGTGAAAAATGAAAATAATCGATTACGAAGAATCGACTCGATCAATGTTGAATTACCGAATAAAGCCATTCTCCATCCATAACGTAGTGCGTACATAATCAATGCAAACAAGACGATCAGTCCGACCCATGACAGTAAAATCGGCCAAGTCAAGGTTCCTTCTACAAAGTGGTCAATAACCGTCCCAATAATTTTAGGATTCATAACTTGCAATATGGCACAGATAATCAATGCCACAACACCAAATGTGTAGCTCTTCCAGCGCAGCTTGAAGAACCATCCATATTTTTTAAACGTAGAAACCATTTTTTTAATCCTTTCCTTTCTATTTCCTTGTGTATTTTTATCTTTGCCCACAAAAAAGAACAACTAGAAATCTTTCCTATTTGTTCTCAATAGCAGCAGCTTTTCTATTTGGCTAAAATAAATATTAAGCTCGTTAAAAACGTCCAGCTCCAGAATAGCATAAGCATAACGCTTACCACAAGTAAGCTTGATTAATTTGTTTTAAAGTGCACATAAAAAGAAGCTGGCTTCTTATAACAAAGCCGCTTCTTTTCTGAACTGTTTTTTGTAAAAAATACTTACAGCATGACTTGGTCTCGACCATTAGCTTTAGCCTTATAAAGTGCCCGATCAGCGCCAACAATAATATCACTGACTTCACTTGGGTACGAAACCATATTTACACCTAAACTAATCGTCACAGAAACTCCGTGCCAAGACTGGAGTTTCACTCTCTCTCGAAATTGATCGGCAATTTCATAAGCTTCTTTCTCATTTTTGTCAGGTAAGAGAATGATAAATTCTTCCCCGCCAAAGCGTGCCAGTGTACAGGAAGAATCAAAGTAGTTCCGCATCTCTTCAGCCAATCCCATTAATACTTCATCGCCCATATGGTGTCCGTATTGATCGTTGACTTGTTTGAAAAAATCAACATCAAGTATACAGAAAGAAAACAAACGATTACTTTGTTGAAATTTTTCATAGGTTTGTTCCGCTTTTTTCATAAAAATCCTGCGGTTATACAGTTTGGTCAAAAAATCTCTCTCTGCATAAAATTTTAATTTGCGGTTCACTATTACGAGTTCCTCATGCAGTCGTGTTTTTTCTTCCACTGTTTCTTTCAGGACCTTATTAATTGCTCTGATTTCTTTCACATATTCCATTCGTTGAGACATCGGCACAACAAAACAATGAATGATGTGCTCAGGCTCAATAACTTGTGCATTGAATATCACATATATTGGCTCTCGATTTTTATGCTGAAGAGTGAGATAAATTTCCTGAATTTTTTTTTCCATTCTTAATTTGGGATAAAGAATGGAGTTGAAAACAAACTTAGCTCCGTTATCCATCACTTTCTCAATGTGTTGCTGGGTCAGTTCGTCAGTAGAGTATCCCAGCATTTCTGCAAAGGCATGATTTACACCTATGATGTCTCCTTCATAACTCAAAGCGACAAGAGGTGCGATTGCTTCTTCCCAATGTTTACTTATCATTTTAAAAACCCCTATTTTAAATTACGCTTAATAGCTTCTATCGTTTCTACTGGATTGCTTACATGCGGGTAATGTCCTTTAGAAGACAACATGACTAATGAACTGTTTTTCAATTTCTCCGACATATATGTTGCTGCTTCCAGCGGAACAAAACTATCGTCTGAACATTGAAGAATCACTGTATTCGTTTCAACCGCTTTAAGAGCATCACGATAATCTACCAATAAGGTCATTTGCAAGAATTGACAAGCTATTTTAGGGTCACTGGATAAAAAGCTGGCTTCTACATACTTTCTTTCCTTTTCCCCTTCAGACTCAGGTAAAGCTACTGATGACAGATAGCTTGCCCATCCTGCATAATTCAATTCCATCATTTCGAGAATTTGGTCGACGCTCTCGCGATCAAATCCGCCGTAGTATCCTGGCAAATCGTTCAAGTAACGCGGGGATGTGCCTATCATCACCAACTGATCTACTAAATCTGGTCGTTTCACCGCTAATAATAACCCTATCATTCCTCCGACAGAGTGACCAAAGACAATTACTTTTTCTAACTCAAGAGCATCACACAACTCAATAATATCGTCTACATGTCCCATCAAGGTTTGGTAACGGTTTTCGTCATATGCTTGTCGATCAGATTGTCCTGAACCGACTAAATCCAATAAAACCAGTTTATATGTACTTTCAAACGCGGGCGTGATCCATTGCCATGCTTGTTGGCTGGAAGCAAACCCATGGATAAATAAAATCGTTTTTTCACCTGATCCGATAATGTGTAAACTATGTCGTTCTTTAAAGTCAATATTCATTAGAATCGACCTCTTTCCTGTTCTTCAATCTCGAGTCAATCATACTATATTCGAATGACGATTTGTATACTTATAAAATATAATCTATTATTTTATCGGTGATAAAGAACATTTTAGACATAAATAATGATTAATATACAAATTTAGTTAGAGTATTTTTGAAAGGTGTATTATTTGAGT
>NZ_JAJIZP010000001.1:0-65162 GCF_020882875.1 Desemzia sp. C1 | reverse complement strand
TTGAATAGTAAAGTAGATACCAATGCCAATCGGAAGATACATAAATAAATATGATAAAGCGATGACCAATGCATTCGATAATGAGATGGCATTATTCATGTCTTTAGTACTCTCTTCTAAACCTTTTACTTTCTGATAAAATTTTTTAATGAAATAATTTTCGGATTTATATGAAGCTATTGTTTCAGCCCCACTTAAGATATCCTTTAGTATAGAAGAAAAAGATTTATTCTCTTTTGTCCAATGACTATTACTTTCTTCTATTTTTTCTTTATAAATGTTTGTAAACATTGGTGTTACTGATGTAAACACTAAAAAGATAACGGTCATTAAAAAACTATTGCTCATAGAAAAAGTCAAAATAACAACTAGAGTAACTAAATAGCTGACGACATTGAATAGTTGCTTTACGTAATTTTCTTCAAGTAACTTGAGATCGTTCATAAAAAATGATGTATTACTTGATACTCCTTCGGTTTTACTTAAAGAAGTCTCTTTTTCTAAAATTTTCCTTATTAATTCAGTCTTTAAAGACGTGTTAAAAAAAGCAATATTCTTATTTGTCCAAAAATCTTTTAAATAAGTAATAATAGAAAACAATATGTAACCCAAGACAACAAGAATAATGTACTTTAATAATAGAGAGGTGTCTTTTTCCTCAATAACCTTAAAAATATACGCATAAGTAGCGGCATTAAAAGTAGTCTCTACTGCTGCAAGTCCAATGAAAATAAAAGCTGCAGCTAGGTACTGTTTATTATAAAATTTAATCATTTGTATCCCTCCGTATCCGTTTGTACTGTTATTTTATCTTATTTCGAGCACTCTTTATGTTATGATATGGGTCATAAACTACCCAAAAAATACGGAGGTACATCAGTTGATAGGATTAACGTTTAGAAAAATACGTATGCAGAAAAACATTTCACAAAAAGAAGTTTACACAGGCATTGTTTCTAGATCTTTCTTTCAAAAATTTGAGAAAGGACTACACTCTATTTCTGTAGAAAAATTTCAAGAATTGTTAAATAGGATAAATGTATCTTACGATGAATTTATGTATAAACATCATGGGAAACTCTTTACCACAGATGATTTTTTAGTGACTATTTTTAACGCTTACTGGAATCAAGATCCAAATTCTTTAACCAACCTCCATAACAAATTACGCTTTTCGTCCAATCAAACAGAAGTCTTTTTGAGCAGAGTTGCACTATTATTCAAACTTATTTTATCTAAAGAGTCAGATGGTGATTTAAGTTTCGACTTTATCTTTAACTATCTAGACAGAATAAGCAGCTGGACCTTTTTTGAAACAAAATTATTTAATAATATTATGTCTATAGTCCCTTCTAAGAAAAGAAACCAATATTTCAAAAAAGCACAATTTTTTTTCGACAACAGCAAAGGACTAGCAGCCGTTAATAGTGAATTTGCAAACTGGCATTCTCATCTTTATGTCAATTTTATCCATTTAACTTTGGAAGAAAAAGAACTCAATAGAGCAAAAATAGCTATTGAAGACATGCGGATAAGTCGACAAAATTTATATACCAGTGAGCGGAATGAACTGGCTTATTTATTTTTAAAAAACTTAATCCGTCTTTATGACAAGGAAGAAAGAGACCAAGCAATAGAAGCACTAAAAAAAATAACCGATTTGTCACAAATAGTAAATAAGTTGAATAATGAAACCTATTCAAAATTGGTCACTACTCACCAAGAAAAGACTGAACCATTGCATGCTAAAAGCGAAAGCTAATTAACCCGATTAAAAAACTACATAATCTCTGGCTTGTTACGCTCTTAATCAAATCTATGCCTTATGCGAGAAGGCAAACTTATAGATAATTGGATATTTTCCTGCTGGAGCGATTGATTTTGAAAAAAGTTTATAGAGAGATAACATCACTAGAGGAATGTCTGCCTTATCGTATTAAATCAAAAAGAAATAACTAAGAAAAAAATAGAACCTCTTCTGGGTCGTAAAATCAGAAGAGGTTCTATTTTTCTATTTATTATTCTTGTATCAAAAACAATCGATTATGATACTGTTTTGAGAAGCGACTCTTTCTTCTCTAAAAGCGCTCTTTTTTAGTCTCAAAAGTTGTATCAATATCTATGTATCTTTAACAACCCTTTGTGATACAATGAGGGTAACAAAGGGGGTTAGAACTGTGAGCGGATATATCTACGGATACGCGCGCGTCAGCACGCAACACCAGGATCTGAATCGGCAGCTAGACTTGCTAGCGAAACAAAATTGCAACGAAATCTTGACGGAGAAAATGACAGGGACGAAGAGCAATCGTCCTGAGTTGAACCGTCTAAAGGATAAATTGCGACCTGGGGACACGGTGGTGGTGGAGAGCTTCTCCCGCTTGGGACGAAGCACCAAGGATCTGATTGACCTGGTCACCTACTTCGAGGAGCAGGACGTGAAGCTGGTCAGCCTGAAGGAGAACTTCGATACAACCACCCCGCAGGGGAGGCTCATGATGACCGTTTTCCAGGCCTTCAGCCAATTCGAGCGTGATTTGATTGTGGAGCGGACGAAAGAGGGGCTCCAGAGTGCCCGTGCCCGAGGTCGGATAGGCGGAAGACCACGTGTGAACAAACGTGATATTGAACGAGCCGTGAAACTGTATGAGAGCAAAGCGTATAGTGGCAAAGAGATTACAGAAATGACTGGTATCAGTAAAGCTACTCTCTATCGATATATAAAGAGTAAGAAAAAATAACGCATTTTGAGCCAATTTCATATTTAAAAGTGAGTCACTTATTCACGTTACTGAGCTAAAAAGTATTTTTACCCATATCTTTCGTTAAGATTTATGTTGCAACCTATAGTTAGGGGTACCGCCAACATTTCGGAAATTTTGTACGTTAAGGGAATTTCAACCTAAAAAAGTCGAATTCCTGTACGCTAAGGAACCGACTTTTTTAGGTTGATTCTTCAAGTAAAGCGCCAGTTGAAGAAGTTTTTTTATTGACGTGGTGCAAACAGCATTACTGATACCCCAACCAAGCAAATACCAGCACCAACCCAATCATATAAATCAGGTGTTTTTTTATCAATGCCCCATCCCCACAATACAGAAAGAACAATAAATACTCCTCCATAGGCAGCATAAACTCTACCGAACGATGGGAATGATTGAAATGTAGCAATGACTCCGTATAAAACTATGACTATTCCCCCAAAGATCCCCAAATAAAGGGCTTCCCTTCTCTGAGACATAACCAAATTAGATAACCACCACCAATTTCAGCTAATCCTGCAACAATGAATACTACAATTGTATAAATCATAAAGCACTCCTTGAACATTTAATCAATATAGCAATTATAACGTATCCTTTTTGAACTATGATAATTATTTCAAGCATAGAGTGATTAACAACAGTTTGGAGGGATAGTATTGAACGAGGATTTTATATATGCAAATCAAATACTTAATAGTCGAGGTACCGTCGGAAAAATACGGACGTTAAGGATTTTGAAAGATAAAAAAGCTTAATTCCTCCGTATTTTTAGTGAGAAATTAAGCTTTTGATTTTCAACAATCGCCCTTTTCTGAATAAGCGTGTACAAGAGATAATGGAAAAATCATGCTAGAAAAACATATGATAAAAATTACAACATGTGTGCAATGTCTGAAGCTACTGTTGGATAGGCAAATATCATTTGTTTCAATTCTTTGGTTGAAATCCCAAAACGAATGGCTGTTGCAAAATGATTAATCAGTTCATCGGCTTCATTACTAATCAAATGAGCACCAACAATTTGATCATGATCTTCGTCAATCAGCACTTTAAACGCAGCAAAGTCCTCATTTGTCCGTTTATACGTAAACCAGTCGGAGATGTTTTTCTGCTTTACTTTAATATTCCGGCCAGAGTTTTTGGCTTCCTCCTCGCTCATACCTACCGATGCTATTTTAGGTACGGTAAATACAGCAGATGGAATCACGGGATATTCAATTTTTTTGCTGTTCCCTTTCAATAAATTAGATGCTACGACATGAGAATCTGCACTGGCTACAGGTGTGAGGGGCAAGCCATCCGTTGCTGCAGCATCTCCAGCTGCATAGACATTCGGGTTACTTACACTTTGCAAATACTCATTAACATGGACACCATGTTTTTTCCTTTCTATATTCCCTTTTTCAAGATTCATATCTAAGGCAGGGACCCGTCCAGCACCATGAATAACAATGTCTGCTTCAAACCGCGTTATATCCTCTTTTTTTCGAGCGTACACATGAAACTTTCCTTGTTCTTTTTCAATGGATTCAACGGAATGTTGAAGATGTACCTGTATGCCAATCTCTTTCGACTTTTCTAAAAGGATATCTACAAGATCTATATCAAAATTCTCCAAAGGTCTTTGACCTCGATGGATAATATGAACTTCTGATCCAGCACGTGCCGCGATATGAGCAAATTCAAACGAAATATACCCACCACCAACAAAGACGATTCTTTGTGGTAATTCATCCAACTCCAAAAACTCATCACTATAAGTAAGATGTTCTTCTCCTTCTATGGGTAAAGGGGTAGGTTTCGCACCACTAGCGATCAAGAAATGACTCCCCTCGAGCACTTCTTTATTCACTTCAAGTTTGTCCTCACTCACGAAAGATGCATTGCCATGATACGTATCGATTCCCTGTTTATTCAATGCTTCCTCTTTTTTTTCCGGGACATCATCTGTAAAGGTTCTTTTAAAATTCATAAGATCTTTCCAGTTGATGGAGACTTCAGACGGTACTCCATTCTTAACCATCCGTTTGTTCCAATCAATAAGCTCGGCAGCACCATGTAGAACCTTTTTTGGGTCACATCCACGTAGTGCACACGTGCCTCCAAACGGCCTGTCATCTACCATAGCTACATTCCAGCCGGCTTTATTACATTTTGCTGCTGTGATTGAACCCGCAGAACCTGTACCAATCACAATAAGATCGTATTTCTTTATCATCATTAACCTCCTCGCAGAATTGACTCTATAATACGTTTGCCTTATTTCTATCTAATGAAACCGCGTACCTTGTCCAAGGTTGAAAGACTCCACCGTCTTAACCAAACGGTGGATTCATTGTGTTGTTACCCTGCACAACAAGATAATTTCGAAACATCCTTATCAAAGGTAAGAGCAGCTAATTTTAATCCTTCTGCCATTGTTAAATATGGTGCAAGGCTGTCTTTTAAATCCTCGACTGTTAATCCAAACTTAACGGCTAATGTCGCCGCATATATCACATCTCCTGCATTTTCAGATACGATATGAACCCCTAGTAATTTTGAAGTTTTTGCATCGGCAACAAGCTTAAAAACCCCTGTTGTTTCACGATTTACTATTGCTCTTGGAACTGCATCTAAAGGCAATACAGATTTTTTTACTTCATAGCCTTTTTCTTTTGCTTGTTCTTCTGTTAAACCAACCGTTGCAATCGAAGGATTTGTAAAAATTACGCCAGGAACAACGGATAAATCTAATTTTTTATTTAATCCGCCAATCGCATTATCGGCAACAATTCCACCTTCATATGATGCTACATAAACGAATTGAGGTCCTAATGTTACATCGCCTGCAGCATAAATCTTTTCATTACTTGTCCTAGCGTAGTCATTTATCAGGATTTCTTTTCGTTTTCCAACTTCAACCCCTGCGGCACTTAATTTCAAAGCATCTGTATTTGGTTTTCTTCCTGTTGCAACAAGTAACTGCTCTGATTCCACCACTTTTTTCTTACCATCTACTGTTACATGAACCTTTTTGATTTGCCCCTCTTGTTCTACACGCTCAAAAGTTGCCCCTTTTACAAGATTAATACCTTGTTCAATTAACGCTTTTTCTACGGCTTCTGAAATTTCTTGATCATATTCTTTTAAAAGTCGCTCACTTCTTTGCATAAGCGTGACTTCTGAACCTAAATTATGAAACAATTGCCCAAGTTCCATTCCGATATATCCTGAACCAATAACCGTTAATCGTTTTGGTACCGTTTTTAATTCAAGTAATGTTGTACTTGTTAGATAATCCACTTTTTCAAGTCCTGAAATCGGCGGTAAGGAAGGAGAAACGCCCGTTGCAATTAAGAAACGCTTTGCAGAAAGTTTCTTCCCGTTAACTTCAACTGTATTTTCATCAACAAATATTGCTTCACCTTCAATTAACTCAAAGCCATATTCATCAATTAAATTGATATATTTTTGATTCCGAAGTTCGCTTACTAACTCATCTTTATGCTTTACTAAAGGAGCTAATTCCACTTTTCCAGCAGATGTTTGTAAACCTATAAATGGGTTGACTTTTGCCAAATGATTGATTTCCCCAGCTCTAAGAAGTGTTTTTGATGGCACACAACCAATATTTACACATGTTCCCCCAACGGTTCCACGCTCAATCATAGCTACTTTTGCCCCATATTCAACCGATTTAATCGCAGCCGAAAAAGCAGCCCCGCCAGAACCAATGATAAGTAAGTCATAGTCTCCCTCATCACCTAAAACTATTTTTTCTTCAGATTGTACTTCTTCTATTTCTCCAGGCTGGTATTTTGCTTCATCAATTGCCTTTTTTGCACTTTCCACCCCAATATCATCGGGTAATTCAAATACTGCTTCACCACGACGAAAACTAGCTTCAATGTTCTTAGCTCCCACATTTTCAAGTGCTACGGCTACATGTTCTTCACAACCTGTACAAGTCATTCCTTGAATATTTATCTTAAATTTATTCATTACCTTAACCTCCTGTTTTATCTTAAATTTTCCTATTTCCTTATTTCATACCCTAAATCAGTAATTATTTCTTCAATTTCTTCTAAACTAGTTTTCGATTTATCAAATGTAAGTTGGGTTTCTCCTGATCCTTCAACTTCTATATCTTGAATACCCTCTAAATTAGAAACGGCGGAACTCACCGTAAAAGCGCAAGATACTCAAGTAAAACCATCTATTTTAAACGAAACAGATTCTAAGTTTTCTGATGGAACCTCACTTGTTTTTGAACCTTCTTCAACTGCTTTTTGACCACACCCAGAAAGGACAACAACCAATCCAAATATAATGAATAGATATATTAAATATTTCATCATGCCTTATATCCTCTGACTGAACAATGTATAGATAAGCATTACCCCAGAAACGATTGTACTAACCCATAACAACTTCTTCGTTTTCTTTGAACTATTTTTTTGTTTCCATACAAGTAAATGAGCAAAAGAAAGCATAACAACAGTGATAACAATAAACCAAATTCGATATGGCGCAAACGTAACGGCAAGTGTTCCAGCTAAACCACTTAGACCAAGTGGTATTAAGATCGCTAAGTCAATTCAACAAAGACTTGCTAAAAAAGCTGAAAACATCGAAGCAATTGCAACAACTCTTTCTTTCATTTTTTACATCTTCTTATTTTTATGTGATTTTTCATATTTAGAATAAGCATAAAAAGTTAAACCAAGAAAAACAGCTAAAACAGGAATCAGAACAAAATCTAAATAGCCTGTTATTGCACCTAATCCAAGCGTACCTAATAAAATAACTAAAGTAGGTGTAGCCCAACATAATAAAACCAAAAATGTACCTATAAGCCCTGCAATAAAGGTCTCTTTATGTTTCATTTCAAAATTCCTTTCATTCTTCCTCAATTAGGGTTTCAATTATCGGACAAGCATATAAACTTTTTTCATCTGGACATCGTTGTTTTAAGTCGTCTAACATAGTTTCAATTCGTTTTAAATCCTCTATTTGTTTTTGAACTTTCTTTTGTTTTTTAGAAACAAATTCGAACATATCTTGACAACGAACTTCATCTTTATCTACAACACCAAATAATTTATAAATCTCGTTTAAAGAAAATCCAAGTTCCTGTATTCGTTTAATAAACCCAACACGCTTAACGTCATCATCTGAATATATCCGATAACCAGCTTTCGTTCGGGAAGGTTCTTGTAATAAATTTTTTTGTTCGTAATATCTAATCGTCTCTTTATTTACCCCACATTTTTCTGCAAATGCAGTAATACGATAACTCACATAGTTCACCCCTAAATAATAGTAAACCACGTACCATAGTACGCGGTCAAGTATAATGCATTTTTCTTCTTCAAGTGTCTTGCTTGTACTTTAAGGGAGCCTATCAACTCCACTTGGTTATTATTGTGATCTACTCAAACATTATAGTCAAATGACCATTTGATTGTATTTGTTATTCCTTTAAATAGTGACATAAATGAACCCGTCGGGAAAATAAGCTTTGTAAATCTGCATTTTCCTGACAGGATTACAGCTAACGAGGCCGGTTCCTTTCAATGAAGAGGGAAATTTTTTATAATAACTATTGCCCTGTACCATGATACAGGGTGCATAATATAAATGAGGAGGGAATGAAATGAAAGGTTTGACTAGAGGTCAAGTAGCAAAAGCAACGAATATGAATATCGAAACCATTCGATACTATGAAAGGCGTGGTTTGATTTCAGATCCTCCTCGAAATAATGTTGGATACAGAATGTATCCTCAAGAAGTGATTCAGGACATTGAATTAATCAAACGGGCTCAGGATCTAGGGTTTATGTTGGAAGAAATTAAAGATCTCTTAGCAGCATCTAAAGGGGACAAGGAATTTCATTCACAAGAAATGCTCGGATTTGCATCAGGGAAAATTAAAGAAATGGAAAAAAAGATTCGTGATTTAAACGAAATGAAATTATTGAAATTAAAAGCTGTTATTCGTCAAAAAAGATATAATTACAAACCGCATACACCTAATCATGTGGCAGAAAACATCTTAAATAGAGCATTCCAAGAAGAATACAAGCCAATGGAAGTGCTACTTACAGATGTAACAGAATTACCTTACGGTAATAATTCAAAAGCATATCTAAGCGCTATTTTAGATTATGGTGTCCAAAAAATAATAGCATTCAAACTCTCACACCACAATAACAATGCCTTAGTTCGAGATACGTTTTCACAAATTGAAAATCAACTTATCCCGAATAAAACATTGATCCACAGTGATCGTGGATTTCAATATACTTCTCATTTTTTTAGAGAATATATTTCTAGAAACGATGTAATACATAGCATGTCCAGAGTGGGTAAATGTATAGATAACGGTCCGATGGAAAGCTTCTGGGGTATTCTGAAATCAGAAATGCCACAATTAGAAGCATACGATACGTTTGAAGAGTTAAATGATGCACTTCAATCTTATATTGAATTTTATAATATGGAGCGAGTTCCACTTAGCATGGGATTGCGTATTCCAGCATAAAAAACCATGCATATTAAAATTGATGCATGGCTTAAACATTTTATTTATTTACCTGTCTACTTGACAGGGGGCAGTTCACACCAATGACAATCGCGTTTTTATTTCTATGGAACTCATGACTTGATAACTTAGAATTATCAATCGCCATTTTAGTTTTTTCAGTAAAGATAATATTTTCTGTATTATCTTTTTGATTATACATTCCTTTTAAATCTTTGTTAGGGATACCCCATTCAGCATACTCAAAAGCAGAGACTTAACGTATACAAATTATTGGCGGATGAGCTGTTATAGGATAAATAACAACGAATGGACTTGGTCATGAGAAGACAGATACTCTCATGACTAAGTCCGTTTTTCATTTTCACTAACAAAAATTTAATATAAAGCTACTAAAATATTTCGAAAAAACCAATATTCTCAAGGTCGTTTTGCATCTGTCTGATATTTCTGTATACTATATATTAGAGAAAGATGAGAAAAAATACACGTTAAGGGGAGAAAGTATGGAGAGTTTTATTGAGCAGTTCATGGGAATCAACGATGTGGTCAACGATTTGGTATGGGGATGGCCACTCTTGTTTCTGATTCTGGGAACAGGTGCATTTGTCATGGTGAGAACAGGTTTTGTACCAATCACCAAGTTTGGCTACGCCATGAAGCAGACGTTTTTCAAGATGTTTGCAAAGGAACAAGTCGGTGAAGGAGAAGTAACCGCGTTCCAGGCTGTTTCCACAGCACTGGCCGCCTCTGTCGGAACAGGGAATATTGCAGGTGTCGGTACTGCCATTGCTATAGGGGGACCGGGAGCCGTGTTCTGGATGTGGCTGGCAGCTGTCGTCGGGATGGCAACTAAATACGCCGAAGTGGTTTTATCCATAGAATACAGAGAAAAAACTGAAGATGGCCGCTACGTCGGAGGACCGATGTACTATCTCGAGACTGGAGCCAAGAAGAAATGGCTGGCCGTTCTGTTTGCGATTTTTGGAACAACTGCAACGTTTGGAATTGGAAATATGGTGCAGTCCAACTCTGTCGCTGATTCGCTGAACACGACTTTTAACATCGATCCGCTGATTACCGGGCTGGTCCTTGCTGTCGCTGTAGCACTGGTAACGATCGGTGGAATCAAGCAGATTGGTCGCGTCACATCTGTTTTAGTACCATTTATGGCCGCCGTTTATATTCTGGGTGGACTGCTTATTATCTTTTTAAATATTGAACTGGTTCCAGCTGCCTTCGGGGTTATTTTCCGGGACGCATTTACTGGCTCAGCAGCACTGGGTGGATTTGTAGGGTCAACGCTGACTATGGCTATCCGTTTCGGTATTGCTCGAGGAGTTTTCACTAACGAAGCTGGTCTGGGAAGTGCACCGATTGCCCATGCAGCAGCAACGACTGATCACCCGGTTAGACAGGGACTATGGGGAATCTTTGAAGTTTTCGCTGATACACTGGTCCTGTGTACAATCACCGCTCTGGTTATTGTCATGACAGGCGCCTGGGGAAGCGGTGAAGATGGCGCAGCACTCACAACAGTAGCGTTTGAAGAAGGAATGCCGTTTGGTGGGTATATCGTTACCTTCGGCCTGGTATTCTTCGCCTTCTCTACATTATTAGGCTGGTCTTATTACGGCGAGCGGTGCATGGAGTACCTGTTCGGGTCTAAATCGATAGTGATTTACCGACTGATCTTCATTCCACTGATTGTTGTCGGAGCTATTGGAGGCTTGAGAGCCGTATGGGCACTTGCGGACACGCTAAACGGACTGATGGCCATCCCTAACCTGATAGGCCTTCTCCTGCTGAGTCCAGTCGTCGTCAGACTGACCAAGAATTATTTCGGGAAAGACGGCATTTATAGAAATGAAAAACAAGGAAATGATTAACTGAGTAGAATGATGAAGAGGCTGGGACAGTAGTTCCAGCTTCTTTTTTAGTCGAATCGTGCGTATAAAAATCAATCGAAGCAATAATGACTCATCCCGCAGCTCCTTCAAAAAAACATATACAAACCTCGAGTGATTGTGTATATTTAGATGGTTCTGTTGCAAAGTTTTAAATAAAGAATAAAATCCCTTACGGTATCTATGATTTAAGCTGGGATTCCCAATAATACCTTGATTTCAGTACAGACCGAAAACCCGAAGAGAGTGCCTTCTTTTCGGGTTTTCTTATATAATCCTCGAATGGCTTCCATACCTTTAATCGTGGTAGAGGCAGTGCGTAAACTTCGATAGAATTTATTGCGTCTCTTTACTGGACGATGGTCTTGTTCAATCAAATTATTCAGGTATTTAATGGTACGATGTTCTGTCCCTTGATAAAAGCCACCGTATTCTTTTAGTTTCTTAAAGGCACTTGTAATAGAGGGGGCTTTATCTGTGACTACAACCTTCGGTTCATCAAACTGCTTCACTAACCGCTTAAGAAAAGCATAGGCTGCTTGTGTGTCCCGTTTTTTACGTAACCAAATATCCAAGGTTAAACCATCTGCATCGATGGCTCGATACAAATAATGCCATTTTCCTTTAATTTTGATGTACGTTTCATCCATTTTCCATGAATAAAAGGATTTTTTATTTTTCTTTTTCCAAATTTGATAGAGTAGTTTGCCATATTCTTGCACCCAACGATAAATCGTTGTATGAGAAACGTTAATGCCACGATCATATAAGATTCCTTGAACTTCACGATAGCTAAGGTTATAACGAAGATAGTAGCCCACGGCTACAATAATCACATCCTGCTGAAATTGCTTTCCTTTAAAATGATTCATCGTCATTCCTCCTGCTATCTTTTTCTATTATTCTATCTTATTTGATAGTAGATTTAAAACCTTGCAACAGAACCGCGATATTCATCTCTCCCGTTATTTTTGCAGTTTTTTCAAATCCAGTTCCGACTCTACAGGGATGACAGACACATAAATGTTTCCACTATTTCCCTGAGTGACTAATTTTTTATATACCAATTGCGGGTCTTTCCCAATTTTTTGGACAACAAATATGCCGTCAATTCTTCCATCCCGGCTGTCATAAGTAATGATATTGTAAGGAATCATTTTTTTATCAAGAGCGCACATTACGTTGTTTTTTCTTTCGCCATTTTTCTTCCTTCCAGTTCGTTTCAACAGTTACTGCTGGATAATCAACACACATGATACTACAATAAATATCCCAATTTTTATTTTGCAATGTGAAACACTAAATCATTCCGATTCAACATTCATCTCATATCCCCCTGATTAGCTGCCCGCCAATTTTAATTTTTTTTAAAAATCTGCTCTATAGAAGTAACAATTGGCCAAAAAAATATAACAAGCCCAGTTTATCACTGGGCTTGTTATATATTACTTTCCTGCTTTATTATTTCGTTAATGCAGCTTCTTTTTGTGCCTCATCTTTTTTTGGCATCTCGCGAACGCCAAAAGCAACACGTTTAATGTTGAACAAATGAGTTACTGTAACGTTGTCAGATGTAACGTTGTTGCCGATTGCACCGCATCCAAGTGTCAAGGATGGCATTAAATTCACTGTAGCACCAATTCCACCAAATGTTGTACCAGAATTTACAATAATACGTCCTGCTGGTTTATTGATTACGAACGCTTCAATCACTTTTTCGTCTTCAGCGTGAATTCCAACTGTGTGACCGAGTCCACCCAATTCAAGCAGTTTTAGTGCAAGCTCGCTTGCTTCTTCCGTACCTTTTACAGTATAGAATGCTAGAGTTGGAGACAACTTTTCGATTGAGAATGGATATTCTTTACCCACTCCTGTTTCTTCCGCAACAAGCACTTTTACGTCAACAGGAACTTCAATACCTGCCATTTCCGCAATTACTTGTGGAGTCTTACCAACAATTTTAGCGTTTAATGCACCGTTCACCATAATAACGGATTCAACTTTACGTTTTTCATCTTCATTTAAGAAGTAAGCGCCTTGTTGTTTTAACTCAGCAATAACTTTTTCTTTAATAGATTCATCAACTAAAAGAGCTTGTTCGGAAGCGCAAATGGTTCCATTGTCAAAAGTTTTACTTTGGATGATTAGTTCAACAGCTTTTGCGATATTTGCACTTTCATGGATATAGACTGGTATGTTACCAGGTCCTACGCCAAACGCAGGCTTTCCAGAGCTGTAAGCTGCTTTCACCAAGCCAGGACCGCCAGTTGCTAAAATGACATCAGTTAATTTATGCTGCATTAACTCGTTTGTTGCAGCCATTGTTGGTTGTGTGATGCAAGAAATCAAGCCTTTTGGAGCTCCAGCCCGCTCTGCCGCTTCTTGCATGATTCTTGCAGCCTCTACTGTACATTTTGCAGCTGCTGGGTGTGGACTGAAAATAATAGTATTTCCTGCTTTAACTGCGATCAATGATTTAAAAATAACTGTTGAAGTTGGGTTTGTGGATGGGACGATTCCTGCAACGATTCCTACAGGTTGAGCAACTTCCCATACGCGATTTTCTTCATCTCGACGAATAATACCCACAGTTTTCTCATCTTTGATAGAGTTGTAAACGTCATTCGCCGCAAAAAGGTTTTTCGTCGTTTTATCTGCAACATTACCAAAACCAGTTTCTTCTACCGCCATAGCTGCCAAGCGGCTAGCTTCCTCTCTAGCTGCATTTGCCATGCTTTCAACAATTTTATCAATCTCTTCTTGTGTCATTTTTGCAAGAATTTTTTGCGCTTCTTTAGCTTCTTTAAGGTAATTTCTTACTTCTTGGATGGATTGCAAATCAATATCACGTAACACTTTTAATCCCTCTCCTTTTATGATTTTATTTTTTATTCCTAAAACCGAATAATTTTTCATGTCAATATTTATCATGTGAGCAGTAACGTTATCTTTTGCGTCCTGCCATCACCTCCTCTCAGTGGCAACCACTTGGCGTTCAGTACTCGCCTTTCATGGCAAGAATGAGACAATAAAGCGCTTACATAAAAATTCAATATTTCGATGGACAGGTTTTTACGTTGCTTAGATAGTTGATATTTTACATCACTTTTGTCCTGTACAATCTCAATTTCTTCATAATCGAACTGTCATCCTTAATGTTTTCCATCATCCCCGTGGTATTTTTGAGTTGCCATATAAAGAGACTTCATTTCTCTCAAACTAAGACTAGCAGGCTAACAAGTATAGCCATCTGCATAAAACATCTAGGAACCGGCGATTCCGATCTCAAGGTGGATTAGAACGGAATCGCACGGGTTCTTAATATTTCATTTTCCTGAATTACTCCTCAGTTAATGCTGGAAAGTGTAGAACAAATTCTTCTCCTAATTCTTCAATCACTTCTTCAACAGGACGATGGCCATATTTTAAGTTGATAATCACGTGATTGACACCAATATTTTTAAGACCTTCCAGGAATTCAATGAGTATATTGCGTCCGACTTGGAACCCTAAATGAATAGGGATTGGCGGATGATTTGGGTCCTCCGTCAAATCTACATATAAAGATTGAGTGAACGGTTTAAACTGATCGGTATGGGAGCGCCAATTTTTTATTACACCGATTAATTGTTTATTTCCCTTTCTTTTTCTGTATGTTAATCCTTGCGGAACACGAATTTCATCATCACGTAACATATAACCTTCTTTTTCTGTTTTTCCGTTATGTGTACTTATTTGTAATATGGGTACTGTGGTAGCATATCTTCCCCCAAAATTAATGACAACACCATAACGTTCTTTACCCTCATTACCTGTAAAGTCTTTCTGTTTAGTTATATATTCTATAGCTTCATCAAGATATATTTGTTCAAAGTCTGGCAATGCCATTTCATTTATTATTTGTTTTTTACTTTTTCAACCAGATCAGGTTCAAAGAGTTAAAGACTTTTAGCCTTTTCTCGGCTTTTAACACAAAAGCACCCCTAGTAATTTTTATTTTGTTGTAAAAGTATTTGGTAATGTTTAACACTATCTAAAACATAACATAAATATCTTGAATAGTCTATAAGGAGAGTATAAAATATTTTGTGTAAATGAATAAAAACCATACAAAAAAGGAAGTCCCTTCTGTAGAATAAAGTTAACGACAACCAATTCACAGAAAAGAGGACTTCCCTATGAATGATTTTACTACAGAAATTGTACAAACACTAGTCACTAAAGGCGATTTAAATGAATTATTCCGTTCCCACTTAGAAAGAGCGATAAACACCCTCCTACGGACAGAATTAACAGCTTTCTTGGATTATGAAAAATATGACCGCACTGGTTTTAATTCAGGTAATTCGAGGAACGGATCTTATTTCCGATCAATCAAAACCGAATATGGTGAATTAACATTGGAGATACCTAGAGATCGAAATGGCGAGTTTAAACAACAAACTTTACCAGCATACAAAAGAACAAATGACACATTGGAAACTACCATTATCCATTTGTTCAAAAAAGGCGTTACGATGTCTGAAATCGCTGATTTAATCGAAAAAATGTATGGACATCACTATACTCCACAAACCATGTCAAACATGACTAAAGTGCTGACTGAAGAAGTAAATGCATTTAAAGCAAGAGCCTTAAATGATAAGTATGTCTCTATTTTTATGGACGCTACTTATATTCCATTAAAACGTCAAACCGTGTCCAAAGAAGCCATTTACATTGCCATTGGAATACGAGAAGATGGCACTAAAGAAGTACTAAGTTATGCAATTGCTCCGACTGAGTCAACACACGTTTGGAATGAGCTACTACAAGATATTAACTCCAGAGGGGTTCAAGATGTCTTGCTCTTTATTACAGATGGCTTAAAAGGTATGAAAGACACCATTCATAAAATTTATCCAAAAGCAAAATACCAACATTGTTGTATCCATGTGTCTCGTAATATTGCTCATAAAGTACGTGTCAAAGACCGAAAAGAAATCTGTGATGACTTTAAGACTGTTTATCAAGCCAATTCAAAGGAAGAAGCGAATACCTTCTTGTCCTGTATGGTTGAGAAGTGGCAGAAAACTTATCCTAAAGTGACGCAGTCACTCATAGAAAACCAAGATTTATTGACTTTCTATGAGTTTCCGCCTAGTATTCGCAGAACCATTTACTCAACCAATCTGATCGAGTCTTTCAATAAGCAAATCAAGAAATACAGCCGCAGAAAAGAACAGTTTCAAAATGAAGAATCATTAGAACGTTTCTTAGTATCCATCTTTGATACATACAATCAAAAATTTCTAAACAGAAGCCATAAAGGTTTCCAACAAGTAACCGATACATTAGCTTCAATGTTTACTAAGTAACAGATTATTTTGCAGAAGGGCGATTTATTTACACAAAATTATTGACGCTCTCGAAACAATACGTGTGAAAGTAATTTATTACGTTGATAAGTCACTTATTAGTGTAGAGTGGAGCTATGATGCGATTCCTGTCCAAATTGATTGTTTCTAATCACATTACTTTATTAGTGGTCTATGTTCTGGAGTAATGGATTGTCTAAATGTACCCGTTACTGCTGAACCGTATATTTTTCTATTGAAATATTTTAATCGTTTCAGGAAAGCATTGTTTTTGCTTTTTCGGTATCTTAGAACCACTTTTTTATTCCGGAATAGACACAATAAGTTTTTCAAACATATTCCCATTTATTCCTGATCCAGTGTTGTTGCGTAAATAAATGTTACCAGGTGATTTAATCGCACTTGGAGAAGACGAGCCTGTACTGAATTTGAAATTAATTTCAACAGTCGCACCTGGCTTAATATTTTTATACGACATAATGCGCGCTTCATATAAGGGACTTGTGTCATAAGCTTCATCCTCTAGCAGGACTTCATTACCAAAATAACCTAAAGTTTCAATAGTTACATCAGTTTCTTTTTCTAATATGAAATCTAATTGAATTGCCTCATTTGGGATTACTGGTCTTTCAGTTGTATTAGTATAATTTAAAGTAAGTCTAGTAAGGTTGTACCCATCCCCAGATACGAATTCAGTATTTGTTATTTCGTAAGTTCCCATCATACCTTTTAAAACGGAGTTACTTTTTGTGGGAACATTTTCAGATATTGAAGATGCGCCTTCAATATATCAGTTGCTACACCTGTTGAACAAGCCGTTAAAAGAATCATGCAAGATATTAAAAATAAGTACTTTTTCATAATAGCTCCCTCTAAAAGTTACTTGGTATTAACTGTTCAATTCTACTTGACGCTGATACTTTACTATTAATTATATTGTACCGTTAAAAGTACAAGTATGTGTCTTATCTTTTGTTAATCCTCAAATTTATTTTAATAATTATGGTCATAACTCAAAACATTTGATACTATTTTGGAATAGTTGAAAATACTGGCTTTTGACGGTATCATAAGTAAGTGTCATAATAGGGGCTGATTTTGAGAAGAAAAGAGGGTAACAAATGAAATATGGCTATGCTCGAGTAAGTACCGCCAAGCAGGATTTACAATCACAAATTAATGCCTTAGAAGCAGAAAATTATCAGGTTGTGATAACCAACGTCCTCAATTTTTAAAATTATTAAGCAAGTTGAAAGCAGAGGATATACTTGTCGTTACCAAACTGGATAGATTAGCTAGAAGTACGCAGGAAGCCTTAAAGATTATTAAAGACTTATTTGATAGAGAAGTCACTGTACATATCTTAAATCTTGGACGCATTGAAAATACACTGACAGGAAAATTAATCTATACGGTATTTAGTGCCTTTGCTGATTTTGAGCGTGATCTAATTGTGGAACGTACACAAGAAGGCAAAGCCTTAGCTCGTCAAAATGGTACGTTAAAAGACGGTAGACCACCCAAATATAAAAAGGCACAATTAGACCACGCATTAGCCTTGAAAAGAGACCATACCTATACGGAAATCACAGCTGAATACTGCGGAGCGAAAGCTCCAGTCCTGCGGACTTTAACCCCACTCAGTCGATTATAAGGGCCAATAAGTCCGACACCTACATGATCAATCGTCATCGTGATGATGGCTAACCATTTGAGGGCGGCCCCATTAATCCCGCCCATTCTATAGGTTTCTTGTTGTTTCATCTATACACGCTCTTTTCCTGTAATATCAGTTCCTATTATAGAGACTTTAACAGAAAGGTTCGACGACTTTACAATAATCGAAAAATAAAAAACAGCCCGAAAGATGGGCTGTTATTATTATCGTTTATTATTCTTGTAATAGAAATTGGTTGGCCGTGATAATCGATAGTTTGTAAACATCTTCTTCTGTACAACCACGGGATAAGTCAGCAATTGGCTTCGCTAAACCTTGTAAGATTGGTCCAATAGCTTCGAATCCACCTAGACGTTGAGCAATTTTGTATCCAATGTTTCCAGACTGTAATTCTGGGAATACAAATACGTTTGCATTTCCAGCAACATCAGATTCTGGTGCTTTCTTCATCGCTACATCCGGAGTGAATGCCGCGTCAAATTGTAATTCACCATCTAGTGCTAAGTCTGGTGCTTGTTCTTTCGCAATCTTCGTTGCATCTACAACTTTAGAAACCATATCTCCTGAAGCAGATCCTTTTGTAGAGAAGCTTAGTAAAGCAACCTTTGGATCGATACCGAACATTTTAGCTGTACGAGCACTTTCAATTGCAATTTCAGCTAGTTGTTCTGCATTTGGATTTGGATTAATCGCACAGTCAGAGAAAATAAACTGGTCATTTTTTCGTAACATTAAGAACGCACCGGATGTTAATGACGTACCAGGACGAGTCTTAACGATTTGCAGTGCTGGACGAACTGTATCACTGGTTGAGTGAACCGCACCACTAATTAAGCCATCGGCAATATCCATGTAAACTAGCATGGTTCCAAAGTAGTTACCACCTTTTAGAACTTCACGAGCTTGTTCTTCAGTTGCTTTACCGTTACGACGGTCAACAAAAGATGCAACCATTTCATCAAACTTGTCGTAGTTTTCTGGGTCAAAAATCTCAATATCCGTTAAGTTAAAACCTTGATCTTCAGCTACTTTATAAATTTCATCAGGGTTACCAACTAGTACTGGTTCTAATAACTCTTCACGTTTTAGGCGAACAACTGCTCCTAAAACTCGTGGATCCGTTGCCTCTGGGAAAACAATACGGATATTTTCCCCTTTTATATTATTGATTAATCTTTCTGCTAAACTCATTAAAAACCCTCCATAATTTTATATTTATACTCTTATAATACCAATAATACCGCGAGATTGAAACGTTTTTTAACTTTTGAATTTACCCTGTTAAATGCAACTTAAAGTGAGAGTCTTTTTCCTGTACAACATTTTTAGGCAGATTCTTGAAAAATCTGTTGAACACTTGGAATATATTCTCTAGTTAACAACTGCATCGAAGTATTTGCTTTTAGTATTCTTCTAGGATAGTTATTTATCCAGTTTTGAATTTCGTATACACGTTCCTTCGAATATTCACTGATGGCACTTCCTTTCGGAATGAATCGACGAATCAATGTGTGCATCTGTTCGTTACTTCCTCTTTCATAAGAAGCATATGGATGACAATAGTAAATATTTGTTCGCGGCTTAGAACTCTCTTTAATGGATTTTTCTAATGTTTCTGAATCTAGAAATTCTGTCCCATTGTCCACAGTAATTGTTTTAAATGTATTTGAAAAATCTTCGGTTCCTAGCTGTTTCTCTAAATTATCCAATACTCTGTGCACTTCTTTTTGAGTCTGAGCTCTCAATTTAAAGATAAGTGTTAATCTATGTTTTCGTTCAACTAGGGTAAGGAGGCAGGCAGTGCCTAACTTCTTTCATGACTCTACAGTGTCCATCTCCCAATGACCTGTCTCTAGTCGTTCTTCGGCTTCTTTAGGACGATGTGTAATATCTTTCCCGAAAGGCACTTTCTGTCGAGGCTTAACCTTTCTTTTCTTTCTTTTTTTATTTTTTCTTTAACAACTTTTTCTGGAAGTTTTGGGAAGTGGTGTCGGCTTCTTTAATCTTGAAGCTTTTCACTTCTTTTGAATGACTAGGATCTTCCAGTTATTTGGTTGTTATCGAACTTTTTCTGTATAGTTTGGTGTGTTTGTCGTGGTTATGCCCTTACATATGTAGTCGGTCTGTCAAGGGCGAGTGTGATCTTCGCTCGTGCCATTTACCCTTGACTGACATTAAGACGGAATATGCTATAATCGTACTGCGACAGACACACCGATACAGAAAACGTGAGAAACCAAAGGAAGATTGAGTTACTTCAAAAGCGGGGAAGTGAAAGTGCCTTTTCTCATGAGCGTTTACAGTAAAGGAAACGTACAATGCCTTGTGTCTTTGCTTGAAATCGGCTCTAAATGCTTGTTACAACAGCGTTTGTTCCGTAGTAATATATGTAAAAGGCTTACAGTTCTGCTTTATGAATTACTGCCTTTTACATATATTACTTATTTACTATTAAATACAAATTGCAGTTTATCATTATCTAATTTTAATTTAGCATTAAATTTATTGCCTTTTTTACTCTTAAAACCTTTGGTTTCTGTGGTTTCGCCTTTTTCAATTAATTGTTTGATGTTAGATTTTGGTATTGTTTTTGAACTCCACTTTTTTGGAAGGGTAAACTTACAACCTTCTTTATAGCCCGAACAACCGTAAAATTTGCCTTTATCTACAATTGATTATTCCGTGCTTTCAAGTCCCCATTTACGGATGGTCGAGTCTTTAGATATCCAATTCGAGTCCGCCTTTTCGTGTAAGGAGTCCGGAAAATAGCCACGCTCATTTAAAAGCGTGGCTGATTTAATATTGTTCAGGTCATATTCGTTTTAGCGAGTTGTTCTCTCATGTTCAGTTGGCCGGTATCGAACCAGACAGCATTATGCACAATTCTGTCCATGATGGCGTCCGCATGGACGCCTCCACCTAAACTTTTATGCCAATCTGCTTTACGAAATTGCGTGCAATAGATAGTGGAACCGGAGTCGTAGCGACGCTCGATAATTTCAAAAAGGAATTTTAAATCTTCTTCCGATACGTCGTCAAGTAACCATTCATCAATAATGAGCAGACCATAATTGGAGAATTTTGTGATGAGATTCGTTACACCTTTCGATTTAAGCGTTGCTTCATCTCGCTCTATTAGTAAATCAGGTAACCGAATGTAACGTGTCCGGATCTCTTTCTTACAGGCTTCCCGACCTAAAGCACAAGCTAAAAAGGTTTTTCCTGAGCCAGTAAAGCCTTGAAAAATAACATTTCTACGGTGATTAATAAAACTACAGGTTGCCAGTTCTTGAAGTGTAGGACGATCAATATCTCGCTTTTCATAATAGACAGAAGAAAAATGAGCATCTTGAATACGGAATTTCGACCGTTTAATCAATCCCTTCACTCGGGTATTGTACTTTTCTTGATAAAGATGATCGATACTAAGCTGAAGTCGTTCATCAAATGATAGGTACCGTGTGTCATTATCTATTTCTTGCATTTCTAAATGATCTACTAGTTCACTTAAGTCCATTTGTCTTAATTTTCGGATTGATTCGTTATTTATCATTCTGATTTCCTCCGTAGTAGTCTGCCCCTCTAACGAATCCTATGGATTCTGTATAAGCATTTTCAGCTTTTTCCAAGGTTTCATTATTAGTAGGGTTAGTTAATATGGCGTTTAGTTGACGATATCTTGGAGAATGTATCTTTTCCAAAGCAATCTGACAAGCCTTCTCTAAAGCAGCAGTCGAATGTTTCTTTGACAAATTAAGTATGGATAAGGAAGATTGATACCCTTGTTCTTTTAGTAGTAAATTTTCAAAGATCCGTTGAATAACTTTATGCGTGAACGGGCCAATCTGAAGCGCCCAATTTAATAGACGTTGGTCATTCCATTCAAGTTGGTTAAACTGTTCTGGAAGATGTTCTGGGGAAGTAGAGAAAGCATATTCTTTGTATTGAGGAAATCGTTTATGAGTCGCAATGCGTTCATTTTGGTAATAAATCTCAAGGAAGTTATTGGTTACTTTTAAATCTACTTTCTTTTTAACGTATTGATAAGGGCAAGAGTAATGATTCTTTTGGTAAGAAATATGGCAATCTAATTTTACTTTTCTCCCATAAATCCATTCTGCAATTTCATATGGGACAGCCGGCAAAGGACGCAATTTATCCTGTTCGGTTTCAGCAAAAATAAGCTGTCTGCTTCCTTCGCGTTTTTGAAAAGGGGTCTCATTAAAGACCATCAATTTTTCACGGACAGCCAGCTTTAATTCACCCATAGAAGTAAAGAGTTCGTTCCTCAATGAAGCAATAACGGCAGTTGCAATTTTACCCACTGCCCCCTCAACAGCTGCTTTTTGTTTCGGTTTTCGTACTTGAGCAGGCATGATAGCCATTACATAATGGTTCGCTAAAGCTTCATATTGCTCGTTTAATACAATGTCTCCTTCTTTTGGGTGACTAATGACACCGGTCTTTAAGTTATCACAAATCAACCTGACGGTTGTCCCACCAAAAAAGGTGAACATATTCATGTGACAGTGAAGCCAGGTATTACTTTTCATATCTAAAGTGGGTTCAACGTAAGTGTATTGACTATAGGGAAGCGTCCCTACAAATAGATAAACAGTCCTTAATTCTCCGGTAGACGGATCTAACAGTTGCATGGTTGACCCGCTCCAATCGACTTGAATAGACACAGCAGGCTTGTGGGTTAAATGATTCGTTAAGCGGTACTGATCGATGTACTTTTGATAATCTTCACAAAATTTTGTGTATCCAACGGCGATACCGCCGGTATCCTTACACTCGTCCACATATTCTTGCCATAAAAGCTTAAGGGTCACACCCACACCCTGAAGCTCTTTATGCACTTTATCGTATTCAGGCAGTGTATAGAGCACTTCTGACTGATAGCGTTCGGGAAAGAACAGACGATACGCTTCATTATCAGATAATGCTTTGATATCTTCATATGAGAGATTGAGTTCATCTGCCCGTTTGAAGACGTCACTGACTGAGCTACGACCTACTTTTTGTGTCTTAGCAATCATATTTCGAGAAAAACCTTGTTCTCGATATTGAATCACTAATTTTACTGGGATTTTTCTAGCCATTAAAAATAGCCTCCTTCATGTATTTTAGAAGTCATTGACTTCTAAAGTTACTATACACAAAAGGGACTAATAAGTGGACTTGAGCTGCGAATTGGTGGTCTTGAATCGTGAATTTGATTCAAAAACATGGAGGATTCGATTTGCGAAAGACTGGACTCGAAATGGATATTCACGGACTCCAAAGTGCGAAATAATCACAATACTATGACTACATTTCGGACAGACCTTACTTATTGTGGGTACGATTATATTTGGTATTCACTTATCATGCAAAACTACATTCGTGGGCGCCAATTGAACGTAGCACTATTGAAGACCAGAGCGTAAATGACTAGGTCTTAACTTTAAGCTAAAAAGATGAATCTTGATATACAAAAAAACCAGGTAAGTTAGATACAATTTCTAACTTACCTGGTTTTTCATTTTAATGAAAGGGGTTATAAAACCGGCCTTGGTTAACTGGTTCTACGTCAACTAACGTTGGTTAAGAATAATAATCAATAAATATGAGAGTGAATACCACTGGGCTTATGCTGCCTTGGTATTCACTTTTTTCTTTTGATTTGTGCTAGCTTTTGCTGGCTTTAGGTTAAAGTGGAGAATGATTCGGTTTTTATAGTTAAGGAAATTGCGGTAGCCGTAGGCTACCCGATTGAGGACCTTTATTTTATTTTAGAATCAATTACGCTGTTCTGGAGCCCTTGGGGCTCTAAGGATAGCGGATGTAGCAAAATAAAAATCGCCAAGGTGAAAGCCTGCTGTTACAGCACTTTCACCTTGGCGATCTATTGTTTTATGGATTTTGCGACTAATGTAAAAAAAAAAAAGAAAAAGCGCCCCATACTGCTGAAATAGCAGTAAAATATAGTCACTACAAAATATTAAGGAGGTCGCTTTTTCTATGAACAGAATAACACAATTATCCATTTTTGAAAATAACCAGCTCGGGGATTTAGAGAAATTAAATGACGTGCTGAATGCATTGCCGGACGAGAAACTCATCGCCCTTTTGGAAGAAGAACGTGGGAAGGGGCGGAATGATTATCCTGTGTTCACCATGTGGCGGGCTTTCCTTGCCAGTTTCGTGTTCCAACACCCCACAGTTGCAGCTTTGATCCGGGAACTGAAGCGCAACAGCCAACTCCGGGAGGTATGCGGATTCCAAACTCGGATCATCCGTACGAAAAAAGGGTCTTATCGTTATCAGTTGGCTCCCACGGAAGCCGCTTTCTCCCGTTTCGTAAAGAAACTGTTGCAGCACCAAGGTTTGCTGGATGTTATGTTCCACGAGCTAGTGGACGAGATGTACGTCTCCCTAGATGGGTTTGGCGAAATCCTCGCTCTAGATGGGAAAATCATTCCCTCCTACGCGAAAGGGCCCAATCAGAATAAACAAGAAGACGGCAGAAGGGACACTGAGGCGAACTTTACCATCAAACAATACACCACTACTACACCTTCAGGAGAGAAAGTGACGAACAAGAAGAAGTGGTTCGGCTATCGATTGCATTTGATCATCGATGCCACTTATGAACTGCCGATTGGCTATGAACTTACAAAGGCTTCGGAAGGCGAGCCTACGGTCGCGAAAAGACTAATAAAGGCATTGCCGGATGCTCAATTGAAAAGCTGCAACTATCTTCTTGCAGACAGAGGGTATGACGGAGGCCCCCTGCTGGATGAAATTGAATCGAGAGACATTATTCCGATTATCGATATTAAGAACCAGTGGAAAAAAGAGGGACCTACTAAACAATACTGTGATACCGATTTGACCTATACTTATAACGGGAAAGTTTTCTATGTCGATGAAAGAGGACAGGAAGTGGCGTTGGTTTACAAAGGCTATGATAGTGCGACTGATTCCCTTCGTTACGGATTCAAACCGCAACACCAGGATTCCCGTATTTTCAGAATCAAACGGGAGGATAATCGGCGTGTTTTCAATAAAGTAGCGCGTAATAGCCACAAATTCAAGCGGCTGTACAAGAAGCGGACTGCGATTGAACGGGTGAATGGGCGTCTTGATCGTGATTTCTTGTTTGAGCAACATACTATACGGGGTGAAAAGAAAATGAACCTTTTCGTAACCATGGCTTTTCTGGTCATGTTGGCATTCGCTAAACGGAATATCCAAAAAAATGAGTTGGGTCATTTGAATGCTTGGGTAGCGTAACCTCTAAAAAATAGAATATCCGTACGTTTCTTTGTCATGCCTTCGTATGAAAAAAACAGAATCCTGCTTATGCCCACACATACTGATCGGTATTAAGAGGCCCATATTCTGCATATTTGCGACTGAAAAAGCCATCGGCTTTGTTTTTTCTCTTTCAATTCTACAAAAAAAGCGAACAGCGTAATTGATTCTTTTATAACTGTTCTTTACACTTTGGAATGGCGTTTATTCTTGTACATGGCTGCGTCGGCCTTATTTAGAAGGTTCTCTACAGAGTCACCATCTTTAGGGTAGTAGGCAAAGCCGACACTCGGCGTGCAGACGATTTCTTCTCCATCAATGAGGTAAGGTTTGTTCAGCTTGTTCAGGAGCTGACTGGCCCATCTCATGGCGTCATCATAGCTATCGAGATCATCAATCAGTATAGTGAACTCATCCCCGCCTAGTCGTGCAGCACAGTCATCCTTCTTGACCATCGAAGCAATGCGTCTGGCTACCTGAGCCAGCAGCTTATCTCCAAATGCATGACCATAGTCATCATTGACGTCTTTGAAATTATTCAGATCCATAAAGAGAAGCGCAAACTTCTTATCGTGCATCTTAGCATCCTCTATAGATTTCTGAAGAACTTCTTCGAAACGGATGCGATTGGCCAGGTGAGTCAGATGATCATGGAAGGCCATATACTGGATCTGCTCCTGATTGATCTTGTTCTCCGTAATGTCTCGCGCAATGGCGTAGACGCCAATAACTTCTCCATCTACCTTGATCGGCACATGAGTCACACCCAGGTAATAAAACTCATTGCCTAGATTGCTGAAAGGAAGCTCATAATGCTTGAAGATGCCTTTTTTAGCGTTATTAAAATGTCCTTTGACCGTTTCCTGATAATCGGCATGTATAGTGTCAATCAGTGAGTGTCCGATCAGTTCTTCCTTTGTTTTGCCGAGAATTTCAGCACCTTTTTCATTGACACTCAGGACTGTACCGTCAAGTGTGAATGAAAAGGCTGCGTCAGGATGATGCTCGAACAATGACCGGTAACGTTCCTGACTGGATTGAAGCTCATCAGCGTTCTTTAAATATTTTTGAAGTGTGCGTCTATTCTCTGAAAGGAGGAGAAACTCCCTGACTATGACAAGCAGAATGGACACCCCTACACCGATAGTAAAGACATTAGCCCCGATGCTTGTATATATCATAAACAGATACAGCGAAGTCAGTCCGAAGAAAGGAAAGAGGATAGCGAACAGCATAGGTTTCGTTCGAATGACAGCTTTCTTCCTCAGCTGGATCGATGACTGATTTTTCTGAAGCAGTCCGGTAAAGCCGACAAGCAGGACGCCTAAGATAAAGAGTGGATCAGTCCAGGATCCGGAGTCGTAAGTTTCAGTGCTGACTAGATAGACGAAAGCAGTATCTGCGACAATATAAGTAAATAGACCGGCACCGAAAAATAGAAGCGAGTCATTCGAAAAGAGTTGTTTACTTGAGAAAATCACCATAAGCAGGCAGAAAGCCAGCGCCAGATCACCGATTGGATAGGCAAGCGATACAACTACGGCTAGAAGAGAAACATCTCCTGCTAAAACGATCGGGTTTAATAAAAAATACCAGCTGAGGGTGGCGTAAACAATCATAATGAAAAGAATATCGAAAATGTAGCGGGTCAGAACAAGTTTTGTCTTTTACTTGTATAGTTTGAATCCGAAGGCACTAAGGTAGAACAAGACATTAAGTATATAAAAGAGATCAGGGATTCCTGGGTAAGGGACTTCGATTCTAAGGACACTCTCGTAAAGTATCCAGGAACATTCAGCCAGGAAATAACTGAATGTTCCTAAAGTGATCAGGAACCAGAATGGCTTGTCTGGCTTCTCGGCAGTTTTATAGGCCTGATAAAGCCAGATGGATGGGACAGCTGATCCAATCAGAGACAGGGTATTCCCACCCCAGGTAAGTAGGTAAGAATCGTCTTGAAAAAGGAAAAGCCATAGATAGTAGAACAGCGTAAATGCAAAAATAAAAATTAATACGTAAACATTCTTTTTCTGAATAGGCATGGTAGTTCTCCTTAAGTAATAAAGCACATGATCAGTTTATTATGGCAACTGAATCAGCAAGGGACTGGGAAAATGTCTGGATATTTGATTAAATAATTATGAATATTCATCCTGTTTAAAAGTATTATACCTGAATTATTCATAATACTCATTCTTTACGCTTTAAGCACTTAACTCAAGTTTTAGACTCTTACAACTGGGTGACTGAGGCGATTTTGGGGGTTTGCCCCTTTTTTCCAAAAGGGGCAAGGTTTGAATTTTGTGTTTTTATTTATCTGGAAACTCAAAAGTTAATTTCATTTCGTTAGTTAGCTTTAATTTTGCTGAGAAATTGCTTCCTTTTTTGCTTTTGAATCCTTTAATCAAACTGGTTTCTTTTTTACTTAATAAATCTCGTACGTTTTTCTTTGTAAGTGCTTTTTGACTCCATCTTTTAGGTAACGTAAATTTGCAACCTTCTGTGTACCCCGAACAACCATAAAATTTCCCTTTGTCTATCACACTTTTTTTGCATTTCGGACAAGTGCCAATCACTTTTTCATGTTCAATATGACTGGCTACATCTGCAATATTCTCTTTTTTATCTTGGAAGTTTTGCGGTATTTTTTCAATGAGGTGTTGCAGAAACCGCTCGATACTGCCTAAAAAGGCTTCTTGTGTACCTTGTTTGCTTCGTATCTTTTTCAAGTAGCGTTCCCATTGGGCGGTCATGCCTGCATTGGCAATTTCATCATCTGCAATCATGCGACACAATAATTCGCCTTTTTCAGTCACATAAATCTTACTTTTACTGATAGTAATATAGTCCTGCTTCTTCAAGGTTTCAATAATACTGGCTCTGGTGGCTTCGGTTCCGATTCCTTCAGTTTCTTTGAGAATGTCTTTGCTATCCATATCGTCCATTGTCCGTCCAACATGTTTCATAGCGGTTAGCAATGTACCTTCTGTATAGTAGTTCGGTGGTTGAGTTTTCCCTTCCTTTGTTTCAAGGGCGAAAGCCACTAATTCATTAACGGTTACTTCTGGTAAAAACTGGTCGTCCTTGTCTTTCTCTTCTTGCTTGTACAGTCGTTTCCATCCACGCTCTTTTTCTGTTTTTCCTTTTGATTGAAAAAGCACTTGGTTGATAGCTGTATTAATCGTGGTTTCGTCATAGATATAGGGCTTTCCAAAGATTGCTAGGGTTCGATATAACACAAGAAGGTAAATACTTTTTTCGTCTTTCGTTAGATCATTGAGCTTCGGTAACGTCTTGGTTGGAATAATCGCATAGTGTTCTTGTACTTTGCTTCCATCTACATACCGTTTATTTTCACTTAGCTGCGGTTCGTCAATCGTTGCTTCTGCTAGTTCGAGATACCGATTGAGATTGCTTTTTAGATAGTCAAGCTCTGGTGTACCGATATAATTAGTGTCACTCCTTGGGTAAGAAAGCACCTTTCTTTCATATAGTTTTTGAGCGATAGAAAGAGTTTTGTCTGCACTATACTTAAAGCGTTTGTTCGCTAAAGATTGTAAATCAGATAAGCTAAAGAGTTTTGGGGCATACTGCCTTTTTTCTTCTACTTTGACATTCGTTATTTTGGCTTTTTCTGCCTGCTCTAATTGGTTGGTTTGTTTGAAGCCTTCAAGATTTTCTAGTGTATCAAACCGTTCTTTGTATTTCCCCCTGTACGTGCCGTTTGGGTGTTTGAAATTGGCATACAATTCATAAAACGGCTTGCTGACGAAATGTTTAATTTCTTCGTTGCGTTGGTAAATCAAGAATAAAGTCGGAGTTTGGACTCGTCCAACGCTAAACACACCTCTCATGCCGTTTTTCTGCATATAAAGAGTGTAAAGACGGGTTAGATTGATTCCTACCAGCCAATCAGCAATTTGTCTGGTTTCTGCTTCTTTGTAAGTGGAATAAAACTCCTGCCCGTCTTTCAGGTTTTGAAATCCTTTTTTGATTTCACTGATTTCAAGGGAATTGATCCAGAGTCGTTTAATATTTTTACGGCTGTTTCCCGAAAGGTTAATAACCAAACGAGCGATTGCTTCGCCTTCTCGATCACTATCTGTCCCAATAACGATTGTATCAGCTTCATCTAAATGTTTTTTGACAATTTTGTATTGTTTGACTTTATCTTTTGATACTTTGAATTGATATTTTTCCGGTAAAATCGGCAATATATCTATTTGCCACTTTTTCCATTCGTCCTTGTATTCATTTGGTTCATACAACTCTACCAAGTGACCGAAACCATAAGTGATTACGGCATTTTGGTAGCCGTTCCCCTGCACTGTATAGTACCCATCTTTTCGTGCCGATTTGTCAAAGGCTTCTGCATATGCAGAAGCCTGACTTGGTTTTTCAGCTAAAATGACTGTTTTGTTCATATTCATCACATCTTTCTATTGTTGTTCAATAGGAGTTAGGGTTAAATTTCCGTTTTCTTCTCTTGATTCCTCTGTTGTTGCTGTTAAAACAAATTCATCATTTTCTTTTTCAATATTGTATTCAATATTTACGTCCTCTTCGGAAGACTGAAACACAATCTTAGATTCTTCCTCGTTCAATGAGTACGAATATCCAAAAGGAAAGCCTGCAAGGTCAAAAGTGACTGTGCTTTCTCCAAAATCAGCACTATAAGCGTCTCCTTTTGTAGATACCACATTCCAATTAGTTGATTGTAACTCTTCATGAACAGAATTTCCAAAACTACTGCAACCCGATAGGATAAAGAAACTAAATATAGTAAAGAAAAGAACGATTATTTTCTTCATAATAAATTACTCCTTTTTGTTTTTATCTACGTGCCACTAAATGCATAGCAGAACGTGCCACGCTTTGCCCTGTTCGTCCAACTCCACTTGAGAACCAAATACTTCTTACTAAACTTGGTCCAGTAATGACTAATGCCCCTGTACCGATCAATGCAGGCAATTTCGTCCAAATAGTATCAGCTTCCATAGTAAGTGCTTCAACAAACAACGCCATAGATAAGGTTAGCACTATAATTGTAACAGTATGACTGATAATATCTCTCCACCAGTTATCAATAAAACTGAAGCTTTCTGATACTACCGAAATAGCAACTAACGGGGAGAGTATTTCGTCCATTAATAACTGAGCTTGTTCAATAAATATTTTGAAGATAAAGAAAGCCACAACAATCATAACAAAAAGCCAAATAAGTAACTGCCCCATGACTCCACCAAATACATCTACAAAATTTTCTGACTCTACTAATGATTCAATGCTAACTATCATTTCATCTCCCATCAAACCTACAAAATAGTCTGTAAAAGGTTCGATTATGCCATTCATAACAACTGATACAGTAAAAGGCATGAGAACAAGCAATATACCTGCTTTGAATGAACCAACTACTGTATGCCAAATGTTAGCTTCTTGACTGCCTTCTGCTTCTCCGACTAGCTGGTTGATAACCTTTCCTAATGCTACGCTGACAAGCAACAATCCACCAAACCATACAAATAAATCATAGGCTTGTAGAGCTATGCCACCGAGACCTTCATAATTAAATAAAATGTTTTGCAAAAAGCTAATGAAAATCTCGACAAGTTCAATCAACCAATCTCTTATCATTTCCAATATTTTAGTTCCTAGATTGTCAAAACTTGGCATATCCTCATTTCCTTTCTAAGAAATCGCTATTCATCTACCGCTTCGGTTAACCCATCATCTTGAAAATCTTCTAAAAAGGCACTTACTGCGTCATCATGTGCTTCTTCTTTAGCTTTGTTTTTCATTTCCTCTAATTCGTTTTGTCTTTTTTCCATTTCCTGTTGTCTTTGTTCTTCATTTTCTTCAAATTCTTTGATTTCTTCTTCTAAACGTTCGATTTGCTGAGGGTTTGGACGGTTGACATATTTGTTTTGACTCAACATTTCAAAGGGATCTGGGAACAATTCGAATTGATAAGCTTTTTTTGCTTTAATAGGTGGCTTATTCGCAAAGATAATCAATTCCGTATAATCTGGCATACTTTTAACTTCTCCTGCGGTCATAAGGTCACGCCCTGAATAACTTTCATTATCAGAAGTGCTTGTACTGCTTCCCTCTTGCTTGGCATTTCTACTGTTTGAACGGTTGCTTGTTTCCACTTTTACAGTGGCTTTTCCAAGTAAATCAGAAAAATATTTTGCAGTGGTATTGTTAGCAGCATTCATACAAATTTGAATGGAGCAGTTACCTAAAATCGATTCAGCTTTTTCTTTGTTATATCGGTCTTGCAACTGTGTGAGTGTTTGAATGATTGTCGATACTCCAATTCCATACCCTCGACAAGTGGCTAAAAATTCTTCATAATTCGTGAATTTTCCTAAGTTTACAAATTCATCTAATATAAAACTGACTGGTACAGGTAGTTTTGAATGGTGGTTAGAAGCCAATTCATACAGCTGGTCGAACAATTGAGAAAAGAAGATATTGGTTAACCCTTCCCAACTAGTATCCATGACTGGAATAACGACATATAGCATGGTCTTTTTTCTTCCCACATCTTGTAAATGAAAATCGCTAAACCCTGTAAAATTTCCAACTGTTTCATTGATATAATCAGAAATTGTCGTTAAGAGAGAAACAATAATGGAACCTTTCATATCACCACGAGATTTTTTATAACCTAACTCATACAATTTTCTTGCAGGGTGTTGAATATCTAGGCTTAAAAAGGCTTTGTCTAGTTCACTTTCTTCGTCATCATTATCTGCTTCTCCATGAGTTTGTAGAAACTCCACAATACCGCTCATATTGCGTTTGGTCGGGTGTAGTTCAAGTTTGGCGTATAGTATCAAAGCAGAGAGCAAAGAGCGTTGAGAGTAATACCACACATCTTTTTTGCCGTCTTTATTCGAGCTATCGACAATTTTTGTTGCTACATTGGTCGCTTCTACATCAGAAGTGACATAATCAATCGGGTTGTAGCGGTCTGAATGTTTCATTTTCGCAAAATTGATAACATGAACGTCATAGCCTTGGCGTTTCTTGAAATCAGCTGTGTGTTCGTAAACTTCTCCTTTTGGATCAGTGACGACTATGCTATTTTCTGTTTCATTCAATACGTTTGTAATCACAAAGCCTTGGGTTTTGTAACTACCAGGTCCACCTACTACCATGATATTTCGGTTTGGCTTACTATCTGTTGGTTGAATGATATACTCTTTTCCAATTCGTCCTAAAATCGTGCCTGTCATACAAATAAACTCCTTTCTATTGTTTGATAGACTTCATAAATTCTGATTGAATATCTCTTTTAGATTGCTTCTGGAAATTTTTCTTATCAAAAATATCAGTAGCTGTACCCCAACGAGCTGAACCATGATACGCATTTTTTTCTTCTGTGTCCCAACCTTCTTTTTTCGATTTACCTTTATGTAAAACAAAAGAATAAATCAAAATCGCACCTGTACCTAAAATAAAGAAGGGGTTTTTCTCCTGCCAATAGGTTTGAATGACGTTAGGCAAGTTTTGGAACATAGCGGTAATTTCTTGGATAACTATATCGCCTGTAATGTCTAACTTATATTCGGATAAGATAAACAGTGCTTCCAGTGCCATCAGTAAGATAGCTTCCAAAAAGAGAAATGTAATCACTATCCATATGAACTTTTTTAATAGGCTTTTAGCTGTATCATTCATTCACTATTCTCCTTTTAATAAATGGTTGGTTGTTTCGGTATAATTTCAACGCTATCAATTCGGTATTCATTGTTTCTTTCAAGAAGATTGAATTGATAAAGATACTCGATCACAACCGGTTCGTTATCTTCTACTTGGTAGCTTATTTCTGCTACATAGATAAACCGATTATCTCCTTGTAAACTCTGATAAACTTGTTCATTTGAAGTAGAGCTTTGAATACCAATACTAGGTTCTAAATTATTCCCTACACCACTTAACAATTCATGACTTTCTACTGTAAAATAATTTTCTGTTTTGCTTAAACGTTCATTGTAAGTTTCAGTTGTGTAATTCAAAATATTATTAAACGCTGTTTGGATAAATTGGGCTTTATCTTCTAAGTTTGATACATCTTGAACTTCTTGATATTCGCTTTCTTGTTCGATAGTTAGTGCAGTGATTTCTTCTTTTAATTCGGAATTTTCAGAATACAAACCAATTATCGAAACAACGCTTAACAATAGCAGGATTGACAAACCAATTAAACCAGTGTTCTTACTCATAGTGTCACTTCCTTTCTTTCAAGGTAAAAGGTCAGTATGATCTTATACCTTGAACAATTAATGTGGAGAAAAATCTACAAAGTTACGAGGGTTAACTGGATTGTCTTTGCCGTCAAGTACTTCAAAATGCAAGTGAACTCCCGTTGTAGAACTTCCAGTTGTTCCTGTTAACCCAATAATTTGCCCTTTATCTACGAGGTCGCCAATATTCACGCTTGGCGGTTGTGCAAGGTGCAAATATTGAGTGTAGAGAGTATTGCCATTAGCAGAAACGTATTCATCATGTCGTATTCTTACCATGAATCCTCCTGTTTGGCTGTACCCTGTATATTCAACTGTCCCTTCTCCTGCTGAACCAATCGGCAAATTAGCTGCACCAAGTGGAGCTAAATCAATTCCCGCATGTAATTTTCCCCAACGCCAACCGAGTTCCGAAGTAACGACATATTTATCTTCTTGCCCCAGATAAGGGTTTTGTAGTTGACCGAAAGCAGTATCTTTTCCGAGATTTCCTACTGATTCTCCTAAGTAGCGTTTTACATGGGCGACATAGTTCGGGTCTCCATAGACTCCCCAACCAAGTTGTGCTTTCATTTTGTTGGAAAACTGTTGTGCAAGGTCAACCGAGTGTTTTCCACCATTTTGTGCCACAAAATTAATATACCCATTCCCCATGTTATAGGCTTGAATAGCGGTATCGACATCCACCCTTGCATTTTCGGCTTGTGTCATAACTTCATCAAAGTACCGCACACCTACTTCAATACTAAAGAGAGGGTCTTGAATCGTATTCGGTGGCAACCCTAAACTTTCACTTGCTTGCATGATATCAAAGGAAGCTGTACCGCCACTTTCTTGTGTCGTAATGGCTAATAAGACATGTATATCGTCTGTTCGTCCATATTTGGCGAGTTCTTGTTCAATATAGGGTTGCCACTGCAATACGGCTTCTGGAACTTCTCCTGCACCATAAGAACCTAAATTGCTTTGACGTTGTCCTTCACGTTGGAACAGTAGTGTGACGATAATCAAGAAAAAGAGTAAGAGAAGCACAATTCCTATCGCTATCCACTTTCCAAAACGTGAGAAGAAAGAGAGTTTTTTCATGAAATCAAACTCCTTTCTCTACTCTCCGTTGTTGCTTAATTCATTTTTTTGTTTGTTCAATTCGTCAATTTGATTATTAATTTCGTCGATTCTGTCTTTATCATCGTCTTCGTTCAGGTCGTCTTTTTCTTTGTTTAATTCGTCAATTTCTTTTTGAAGGTCTTTCTGTTTTTTATCTGCTTCTCCATTGGCAACCGCTTTAGCAATTACTTCATTTTCTGGGTATTTTTCTTGTACTTGCTTGGCTTTTTCGACATTGCCTAATGCAATATACTTCAATGCCAACCGTTCGGCTGTATTCTCGTCAGTCAAAAAGTTCAATACGTTTTCCATTCCCGATTGATCCTCGGAAATAATGGTTTTTTCATCCGTTAATTTTCCTTGTGCTCCTTCTGATAAGGTGTCTCCGTTCAATTCCGAAATGGCTTGTACATTGTCATTTTCATACGCTTGTTGAATCACCGTTTCCAGTGAGCTTTCTTCGGTATTAATGGCTAACTGGTATTCTCCTTGTTCGGCTAACTCATTGGCCACGCCTGTGAGGTCGTAATCAATTTGCTTGTATAACTCAATCGCTTCTTCGTAATTTCCATTAGCAAAAGCTTCATTTGCTTCGATTAATGTATCTTTTTCCGCTAGCTGCTCTTCGTAACTTTCAGCGAGTGCCAGTTGATTGCTGGAAGCATGGACTTGTGTGAGGACGATTCCCCCAACGGCTACAATGCCCAATGTAGCAATAATGGCGAGATATTTATGTCTGTTTTTCTGTTCTCGCTCTTTGGTATTGGAGATATAGTCATACGTGATATAGTCTTCACTGTCCTTAATGAAGCGAAGCAAGTCGGTTCGAGTAGATTGTGCGTAAATCTCTTTGATCAGCTCGTTTCCTTCTTGCTTGACTTCTTCTGGCGAAAGCAAGCATTTTTCATAACTAAGGCCACTCAATACACTCACTACACACGCTTTGTACCGTTCTAAATTGCTGTATTGGTCTTTTGGCATGAACCGGTTCGCCAGATAGGTATAGCGGACGGTCTGCATAGGGTGGTAATACATTGTTGCTGGGTTTAGCGATACATAATAGTCACTGTATTTGCCTAAAATGTCTTCTTCTAAAATTTCTTGTGCGATAGAAATTTTAACTGGATAGGCTTCATTTTTTATTTTCGTTAAATTGGTTAATTTGGCGCTTTTATCAAACTGCAACATCACTTGTGTATCGGATTCTTTGACATCGACTAGAGGAAGAAATTCCTCACGATCGCTTAGCTGGAATTCGCTTATTTCTGCGATTTTGTCATGCGTGAATTGGTGGCTGTCCATTTCAAATTTAACCGTGTCATTGGTTTCTTTAATGGTTCCAAACTCGAAATTATAGACGCGGAACTGTTTTTTGTTTTCCAATTCGTTTCAACTCCTTCGCTAAAATTGGAAAGTCAACGCTTCTTCTTCTTCAATGGGGGTCATTTTAATGCAGTCTTCGTAATTTGGTTCTTCGTCCGAATACTTCTGCTTGTACTGCTCTGGGTCAATTAGACGCAATTCTTCTGGCGTTAACGTGACGTTCATAAACGCTCGTTTCGATCCGTTGATAATCAAGGCTTCCCCTTGCTTTTTGTGCGAAAGCAACCGTCGTTCTTTCGCTGAAAACGGCATATGCAATTTTTCTTCTATGTCGTTTAGCCCTGCATTGTCTAGCCCGAAGAAAAGTTTCGTGTAACTGTTTCCGATAATGGCTTCCCCTACGTTCCTTCCGTTATCCATTGTTCCGTCCAACACATCTTGAATTTGTTGTGTACCTGCGATTGCTCCGGCATTGTATTTTCTAAAACGCTTATATGCTTGGTAGAAAAAGGTGGAAGCGTCTGGGTTTTGGGTCAAGAAATGAAATTCATCTACAAATAATTTAATGTTTTCTGTTCGATTTTTAGTGATTTCATCCCACAAAAAGCTGAACGTATTCAGATAAGCAGCTCCTTGAATATCGGCTTCATTTTGAAGGGATTTCAAATCAAATGACAATAAATCAGTTGTAATGTTAATATTGGTTGTACCATTGAACAAGGTATTTGAACCATTTACATAACTATCAAGAATGTAGTAAAAATCTCGAATAATCTGGAATCGTTCGTTATCTTCTTCACTTTCTTTCATTCGTTCAATTTGTTGGTATACATCACCTAGTATCGGCCATTCGTCATGGCTGATATTTTTTATGCTGTCATACTTCAAAATACCGCTATTTCGGTAACAGTCTCTCAGTACTCTGTCTAAAATACTTTTTTCAACTTGGGTTAAATCGGGCTTCAATACTTGGAAGAAGCCTTTCACACGTTGAATTTTATCTTTGACTAGAATTTCCATTGTGATAGCTTGGTTGGTATCGAGTTCTTCCGAATAAATTTCTAATGGGTTGATTCTTGTACTTGAGTTACTGCTTAAATGCACTACCTCTCCGCCAAATTGTTCGACAATATCGGAATATTCATCTTCTGGATCAATGATAAATACTTTCACGCCTTTAGCGATATACCGCAAGAGTTTTTGTTTCATGTAAGTGGTTTTCCCTACCCCACTTGTTCCGATAACAACCATATTTTGGTTCAGAACGTTTCGCTTATCGCTGTAATCAATAGCAATCAAGCTATCGGTATCTTTGTTGATACCTTCAATATCACTTCTTGGCGATAAGTCTAAGACTTCTCCATCATCAAATGGGAAGGTGCTACTGGCGACTTCGGTATTCGATTGTTGGTAAGTGTAGTCACGCAACAAATTTTCTCCGATTGGAATGGCACTCCAAAAGGCATGATATTGAGCTTTGATAGGGTTCATAGGCTTCAATTGGAGTTTGGTTAGTGTATTTGTCACACTGTCGGTCAATGCTTCCAATTCTTCCAAACTGTCCGCCTGCAAGAAGACATACATGCATTGATAGAGATAGGTCACTTCACTATTCAAATACTTGTTTAATTGCATGTTAGCGGTCTGAATCGCTTGTTCAATCCGCTTTTTCTTCAGTGGGTCATAAGTATCAATCTTTTCGGCTTCTTTGTTCTTAATGGCTCGGTTGTAGTAATTCACCATTTCATGAGAATTGCTGCTCTCGAAGTTTTGAATGATTGTTATGTTTCCTTTTTTCCGCTTCAATTCAGATAACCAATTGCCACTTTTTACTTTTGGATAGTCCACGATCGTTAATACTCGGATATAGTTGCTTCCACTCTCTATGTGGTCTGGGTATTCTTCCCAACTGAATGGATAAATGGCATGTACGCTCGTATCATCTAAAAAATCATCTAGGTTTTGGACTTCTTCCGTTTCTTCGAGTTCAAGTTCTTCTATTCCATTTTCTACGACTTCTTTTGTTTCTTCGTTTTCTCTTGTAAGGAAATCAAACACACGATCACATCCTTTTATTTTCCGTTGTAGTTAAAGAGATTTTTTAAGACAGCTATAATTTCATCTCCATATAGTTTTTTAGCTTGTAAATCATGTTGCTCAAATGCGTCTTCCAAACGATTGATATAATGATTTACTTTCTCGTCTAAATCACTCACTTTTTTGTCTAAAGAGGTTAACGATTTATCGGTTATTTTCTCTCGTATAACCAATAAATGGCGTTTCGTACTCATTTCATTGCGGTAGACTTTGTTATTAAAGTAATCAATGTATGAAGCAATCAACTGCTTTCTTGCAGGATTGTTTTCCTCTAAATACCGTTTTTTATACGCTAAAATGTAATCATCAAAATTGACTGGCATAGTTATATCTAGGTATTGTTGTTTTTCTTTGGAACTGTCGCCCAATGTATTCATCAGAAAGGTATTGTAGGCTTCAAATGTATAGGTCTGTTCTTCTTCACTTAGCAACTCTAAGTTAATACCTGTGGTTTCGATAATGGCGACTAAATACCCTGTTTTGGTGACGATATAGCCTTGATAAATGGACTTTATCAAGGACATATCGTCAATGGTTTCTTTTCCTTTATTGATCGGTCTAGGCTTAAAGGTAAATTCTAATTTGTTCTCTTTTTGTGTATCTTTCTTCTTTTTCCCAAAACCAAACATCAGAACATACCTCCTTTCCCATGTATATCTTTTCTTTTAACGATAAAAAATCTATGCTGTCGCTTGTTATAGCTTGATTTCATTTTTAGGTAATCAGTTAATCGGATATTATTTCTGTTTTTCACTGGTTTAGAAGTCAAAACAGCTAAAAGAATCGTCAAAAGAAAAATCGAAATGGCTAATTTAATGAATACCCATTTAAGACTATGAGGCGGAAGAAATAAAAAAATCAAACAAACAACGAAAACCGGAAGCACATATACGGCAAGTTCTTTTAAGGACAACCCCAGAAACACACCATAATCACTTGATATATTTTCCGGAAAAATAAATTGCTTCTCTTTTTTGTCGTTCATAGTACCACCCTTCTCCGACTTACTGGAACAAGCTATAAACCCATGGAACTACCCATACAAGAGCGGCTGAAATGGCAACCAGCCCTAAAACTCGTCCAATGGCTTTATATACTTCATTCTTTTCCTGTGGATCATCGGCACTCGGCATACGTTTAATCACAATCCATAAACCAACAACGATCCCAACTAAAACGACAATACCTGTCAATACGGATTGAACTGTTGTTAATGCTCCGGAAATTCTTCCTTGAATATCTCCTGCAGCTGCACCTAAATATAAAGTTTGGAAATTATTTTGTAGAAAATTCATCGCTCATTCTCCTTTATTTTTCTTCTTCTCTTTGTAAAGCTATTGTTTGTTCTTGCTTTTGTTCTCTATGTTGGTCTTGCTGTTTTTTAAGCTGTTGAGCCAATTCCTCTTTATCATCTTTATATGGAGTGAGTCGTTTCAACTTATCGCTTTGAAATGTACCGATAAAATATTTTTTCTCTCCGTTTTCGTCTTCTCTTTCAATCACTTGCAATTGCTTTTTGTAGCGTCTAATCGCTTTATTTTGTTGTATATTGAATACTTCCAAAAAGCCTTCTGCGATACTTTCTCCTGCAAAAGATAACTCATTCATAAACGTGTGATTCCGTGGATTTGCATTCGAAAAATCTATTTGATTAATGTGGTTAAGAACTTCGTCTTTTCCTTTATGCAGATTATTACTTTTAATATGAGTAAGAAAATCATCTTTTTTAATTTTCAAATCATCATAGTGTTGGTTGATTGCTTCATGCCGTTTTTTGTTTTTCTTTTCTACGTCATCTCCTTTCGAAAGTTTTACTTTAATATTTCTTTGAAACCTTTCTATCATGTTTCCACCCCTTTCTTGTTTTACATTATAGATAAGACAACAAGAAAATACTTATTTAGTGATTACAAGTTTTAATAATGTTATTGGTATTTACTTGTATTTAAGTATAAAGAAAAAAGCTAGAAACCTCAAGCTTTTAACTTCGTGTTATACACACTTTTATAAACTATATTTCGGTAGGAATAACAGCTAACAACTGGTTTATTTTATGCTCCCGTTCACGACAATCAATTTCATCCAATTTTTGAATGCTGGGAATCGTAAATTCTAAACCTTTACGCTTTCGGCTACCTTTATCAGCAGAAATATTGTATGTCGTTTGTTCATGTAAATCTCTCATAAACGCATAGTTTAATAAGGTTTTTTGAGATATTTTTGTTTCTTTAGAAAAATCAACAAAACGATTTAGAATATCCTCTTCAATATTATACACACGGTTCATTTTATCGGATTTTTCATCAGATTCTTTCCAATAGTTATGTTCTTTTGGAAAAACAACATGGAATAAAGCTGAAGCATATTCGTTAATAGAATATAAATACAAAGATTTATCTTTGAAAATTCTTTGGTGAAATTCTGGAAAATCAGAAATAATTATATCTGTATCTGTTTCTTCATTTTTTTTAATCTCCTGAAGAGCTATAGAAATTTCATCCTCTTTCAAACGAACATATCGGTGAATGTATAGTTTTAAAAGAATAATGTTATTGCGAGTGGTTCCTATAAAATTTGCTTGTCTTTCTAAGCGCTTGTAATTCTCCTTTGTCATACGTAATTGCAACGTTTTTTGAATCTTCACATTATATCACTACCTTTAGCTTAGATATTTGTCGTTTGTTCTTTCTGTTTGCTCTTTTTCGACTTTTGCTTTCTGCTATTCTGTTTTTTTAATTTCCGTTTATTTCTCAAATCTTCTAACTCTCTGCGTTTATTTTGCTCATTCGCATTAATTAAATTATTGAATACATTGAGATTGTTTGCAAGGAAACTCATCAAGAAACCGTTAGATTGAGTCATATACTCCTGCGGAACGTCTAAACCATTTTCTTTTACTTCATTCAAGAAGTATCCTCTCATTTTCGGGTCAGAAATAGTGTCATAAATCTCTTTTAACTCATAATCCTTTTCTATTTTATTCCACTCTTCTTCTGTAAAAGAGTTTGTTTCTAGTTTATAAATGAAAGATAAACCGATTTTTTGCTCTGTTGTAGAGTATTTATTGACTGCTTTTTCGTTCGCTAAATCAACAAGTTTTTCATAAGACATTCTATTTCCATAATAATCAATTGTCTGCGACAACGCTTCTTTTTGCTTGATACTTAATTCTGTTGTATTCGCATTAGGGAAATAGGAACAAATCGTATTATCAAAATACTTCTCAAGGATCTCTAACGAACGAACTTGAATATTTTGGGTATTATAAAGCTGGCGATAGACCTTTTGGTCATCTACGCTTAATTGAGAAATTAGCTCTTTTGTTATTCCTCTTTCGTCTAAAAATCCATTTAGCTCATTTGTCACATGGAATAGTTTTTTCTGGTATTCATGAACTGGCTGAACATATGGGTTTTTCATAATCGTCGTCAGCATATAATTCAATTCGTTCTCTTGAGCTTCACTTAGAACTTGACCAATTTCTTGTGCAGATAGAACCCTATCTTGTTTCAACGTTTCTTCCGCTATCGCCATTTTGTAATAAGTAGAATAAGTATATTTTTCGTTCAATTCTGGATAGTATTTTTCATAAATGCGGGTAAATTGTTTCTCTAAAATATCTTTACCCATAGAGATACTTTCTCTTGCTTCTTTTATCTTATTGAATGTGTCGTTAAAATTCTGATCTGGCTGAATTTGAGAGTTCACGTTGACTGCTCGTTCCCAGTTATTAACCATGCGTTGTTTGTCCATTAAATTATCATAGCTCACATAAATTTTTAGGTTTTTTGCAACAGATTTAAGTTGTTGTTTTTCTTTCGGTGCTAAACCAGAAGAAATAGATTTTTTCGCTTCTTTCTCTACATACTCTTTCCGCTCACTTTGTTTATCATAGTTACGCTTTGTTCTCTCTCTATTTTGTTGGCAACGGTCAGAAATTTTTCCTTCTTTTTCCATTTGTCTAGCAACATAACCTTCGTGAATGGTAGGTTCTTTTTCAATACCTAACTCAGCATGACTTTTTTCAGAAATACGCTCTGAAAAACCATTTCTCTCTAAGTATTTATTTGTTATATCAGCCCAGTTTTTTCTCCAAAGGTTTAGTTTATCTTTGCTATCCCAATCAGTCGTTCTTTGTTTTCTACTTTTCTTATCTCCACTAGGATAATATAATGTATTGCCTTCTTCATCTTTAAGAATAATTCTTTTACTTTTAGATCTCCAATTTCCATTTTTATCAAAAGGACGCATAGTTAGCATAACATGAAAATGAGGGTTGTTTTCATTATCTCTATGAATAAAAACGTCTGCAACCATACCTTCATCAACAAAGTTTTTTTGAACATATTCTTTTGTTAATGCAAGTTGTTCTTCTTTTGACAATTCAATAGGCAAAGCAATATTTATTTCTCTAGCTAATTGAGAATTATTTGCTTTCTCTACTTCTTCTACTCCATTCCATAAATACTCACGATTTAAGCACCATTCGGGTGCATGATCTGGTTTTAAAATAAAAGTTTCAGGTTGTGTTTCTCGCGCATAGAATTTGGTTTCTCCATATCTTTCGCTATATAATCTTTCACCACTTCTATAAGCAGCACTAGCGATTGCTGATTGCCCTTTTCCTCTTGATATTGTCGTACAACTAAAATGATATATAGCCATGGAATGAAACCTCCTTTTCTATGTAATGTTTTCTGCACGAGCGAAGCGAGTTCTTAATTTTGCACCGCAAAATTTCACATAAACCAAATGCTATTTCAATGGCGTTTGGTTACGCACAAACACGATTTTTTAATCGTGTATAAGTGCGCCCTTTACTGTACTCACATTTTACCATAGGTCTATTTTATTTACAATTTTTTCCCGTTATGGTACGGTTGATTAAATAATAAAGGGGTGTTTAGTTTGGCGAAAATAGATAAATTACAGGATAAATTGAGGAAACTAGAAGAACAAATTGAGAAAGAAAAAGAAGAAGCACATAAAGGATTAGGAGAAGAATTAGTTAAACGACTTGACCTTGATTATGAATTATTAAGCACAAAAAAAGAAATTAAATCCGTAGTTGAGTTAATTGTCAGTGAATTAAATTCCAACCCTTTTTCTAATGATATAGAGAAAAACGAAACAGATATTAGTTCAGATCCAGAACCAGTAGTCTCAGGACAAGAAAATGACAATGACACAACACAATGTTAAGAAGTTAATTGCTGAAAAAAACAAATTAGATTTGCAAATAAAAAGAGAAAAAGAACAGCAAAGAAAAGACCGAACAAGAAGACTCATTCGTAAAGGTGCTTTGCTTGAAAAGTATTTTAATATTGAAGAATTAACAGTTGAAGAAACTGAAATATTTCTAAAAGAACTTTTAGAAAAAATAAAACGATCATAAGTAATCTATTTGGATTACTTATGATCGTTTTTTGTTTACATTGATTGAGTTTTTTCTTTATGTTTTGTACCTTCACTGATATCTCGAAGCTTGTCTTCGTATTCCTCATTATTTAAGTAAATCCCATTCACGTTTCTTTCTTTTAAGTCTGGGTGTTTAATCAAAACGTCTCTCAAAAAGTTACGGTCTAACCATTCTTTACCAGTCATTCCTTTTTCCCATTTTTTGATTTCTGTTGTGTCAATTTTTGGGGTATGAACTCTTTGAGTAAAGATTTGATTATCTTCTGTTTCTAGTCTAACGGTGTGAATCTGATATTTTCCATCTGATTGATTTTTGGAAGAAATTTTTGTGCATTTTAACTGTGTATCTTTCAACTCATCATAATGGTTTTTTCCATATTTATCAGTGAAAAATTTCAAGCGGTTAGCAATCTCTCTATCAGTAAGTAGTTTATTATCCTCTTTAAGGTTTTGTTCCTGTTCTTGTTGCAATGAATTGTATCTTCTTGTGATACTCTCAATCATTTTTCCAGAAACGTCTTTTACCTCTTCTAATGACTGTAAATATTCTTCGTTTTCTACGTCTTTTTTCGTCCAGCTTGCTAGGTATTTTTTACTATAGTCTTCTGTATCTAATTCAAAAGTTGAGCTCACTACATAAGCGGTCATTTCTGCTTGGTATTCTAAAATACTCGTATCAGCTAAGCTCATGTTTTTTTCTTTCATTCTTTGTTCATTGTGCATTTGCGCATGAGCTAATTCATGTAGCAAAACTTTCGTTTCTTCTGTTTTTGATAAGTCATCTCTTAATAAAATATAGTGATCAGAAGGCACATAATACCCTTTAGCTGCACTGTGCGTTTTCCCATGCTTAACAGGAATATTTTTTTCTTTTGCATAGTCATGGACGGCACGATTGAATGACTTAAATTCTTCTTCTTTTCCTGCAAACTTAAAATTCTCTGGACGGTTAGGGTAAAGTTTTGGATAATCTTCTTCCGGACAATCTGTTTGCGTTATATCAAATACCGAAACATTTATATAGCCCACTAACTTATTTTTTACTTTAATTTTTCCGTTATCAATCTGCTTCTTTTCTTCCGTATTCGCTTTAGTAACAAATTTTTCTACATTGTTTTTATCTCTAAACACATCTTGAAAACGAGGAGCTAATATCCGAATCGCTTTCTCGCCTTTTTGGACTTGATACCCTTTTTCTTGAAATTGTTTATAAGAACCGACACCGACTGCACCATTATACTGCGTCTGAATTAAAGCTGCATTTCGGACGGAATATTTCCTAAATTGCTTTAGATAGTTCAGCAACTTTAATTCTTCTTCTGGGCTTTTTTGATAGCCTTTGATTGCTTCGTTCATTTTGTTTGTGAGTTCGTCTATTTGTTTCTTTTTATCTGCTCTGCTTTTTTTCCATTTTGCCAAACCATTCACTCCTTTACGTTATTACAAACGTTGCGTGACTGTTTTTTCTTGTTTCATAAATTCAGCAAGTGGCTTCGCTTCTGCTGACAGCTGCGGAATAGGGTTTTGAATCGTTAAATCAGGTTTTCTTCTGACTGCTTCTGATTTAATATCTTCGCTTAACCATTCGTATCCATTCATTTCTTTAGACCAATCTTCTAGTAAATCGTGTCGCTTCTTAGGGGAACTAATAGTGTAGTTATAACGATTTTGGCTCTTATCTTCCAACTGAATGTTATAGTCAGAAAAATGATTTTTCTGGCGTACATTTTCAATATTTACTAACCTCAAGGGTTCAATTTCTAGTTTATGGAAATGATTGACTCCATTTTTATCAGTCAGGAAATTTAGGGTTTTCGCTACGGATTCATTTTGATTGATCTCTCTCACAAATTCAGCAAAATCTTTTCTTAAGGGCACTAAATTATTTGACTGAAGCTCTCGTACACATTCCTCTTTTGTACTTCGCAAGCTGTCCATAGAAGCGCCGTATTTGTCAAAATAGGTCAGTTGATACATTCCCTCTTTTTTGGCACTGGGCGAAACAATGACTTCACTAATCCCATTCGAAAACAAAGAAGCGCTTCCGTTTTCTACATGCTGAGTCAACAAACTTTTTCTTTCTAAATCTATTCTCTCTATTTTGTCGAAGCCTTGTTCTTCGTCATACATCATGTCTATATAAGACTCTGCCAATAAATTGTGCGCATGTAGCAATTCACTTTTATTAGAAATAGTTGTCTCATGCCCAATTTTTTTCAGTACATCTTTCAAGTAGTTCTCATATGAACTACTTGTTTTGTCGTCTTGTCCCTGAAAATCAAGGCTAGTTGATACCTCATGAAGGTTCTGACTGTACGAAGAAACAGGTTCGGATACATACCCCAAACCTTTTATACTAGTATGTTTGCCTTCTCCTGCCACAATAATGTGGTCTACCAAGTGAATATCAAACAGCTCTAATGCTTCTTGTGTTTTTTTAGTCATTTCGATATCCGCAATAGAAGGCTCACTCGATCCGCCAGGATGATTATGTGACATGACGGCAGCTTTTGCGTCATAGATTAACGCTTTTTTTGCTACTTCTCTGGGACTAATCATGGCACTGTCAACGGTACCTTCTGATAAGATTTCTGTTTTGATAACGTTTAATTGGTTATTCAAAAATGCTACAGCGACATATTCTCTGTCTCTTTTTTCGCTGTAGTAATTAGTGAAATAGTCACGCACTTTGGTATCGTTGTTCAGCTTATATTCTCTGTTATTATCTCTTAAATTTTGATATAAACGCCTTATTTCAGCGATTTCTTGCAGTTTTCCCTTTCGTTCTTCACTGACATTTAACGTATCGGGGTGTTCGTACATATCTTGTATGTTGTGTTCTTTCAAATAATCAGTGAGAGTCTTCTTTGGGATACCGGTGTATTTCTTGATTAACTCAACAAAACGCTCTTGATCTTGTTCGTATTGGAAAGGTCTATTGTCTATCGACTTCATACGTTTGTTCTCCTTCCCAATCAATCAAAAACTTCATTTCTTTGATTGTTTCACTTTGTCGCTGAGTTAAACCAAATGTTGACGGTCTGATAAATAATTCCACTACGCTGACTTCACTCTCAACGAGCTCTTGTATTTTTTTTTCATTCTCTACTTCAGCAAGTTGTAACACCTTGGAAATAAGCTCTTTTTTTGAGAGTTTACGATCAAGTTGATTTTTCTCAATGTTTGTCTCTTCTGGATAAGAATAGTTCATTGTTCTCCCCTCTCTTTGGCGGTTATTCACTGTCAAGGTAGGTTAGCTGCATGTTTTCCTTATCAAAATGCACATACACATCTTCGTCATTTTCTAAACTTTCTAGCATTGCTTGATACAGTTCTGCTTGATCGGCAGTTAGTTCAACCGAATAGTCTTTTTTGGTTTGCGGACTGTATACCACCGCTTGCTGAAAATCAGTTATTTCTAATAGCAACGCAATCTCCATTCCTACACCCTTCCTTTCAGCCATAAACGGCTCTATTTTCCTTCCTAAGCAACTTTTTTCCTTTGAGAAGTAAAGACCCTGAAGAATACTAAAGATTGATTACAGAGGCTGTTTTCGAGAAAAGAAGCTAAACTAAATCAAAGCGGACTTGAATAGCTTCCAAACAAAGTTTTGAGTTCTGGTCATCCAAACCGCTAAATAAAGTTGCTGGGTCTGCGGAAGGATACCCGTTATACAGGTTAAACCCCAACTCAATCATATGTTTCATACTATTGCTAAAATCAGTTTTTTCAAAAGAATCGAACTCGATTGACCGATTTTTAAAATCGTAAAGAGAGTCAATCTTGCTGTAAATCTCTAAATTACCCGAAAACAAGTAAAATAAAGCTTTTCGATAGGTGTCTGTTGGATCTGTTCCGTCTTTTGCAAGTAATTCAAGGTAACGCTGTTCATGGTCTTTCATCAGACATTCCTTCTTTCTTCTTATTTTTTCATTTGAGACGTTTGAATAAAGAAGTGAGGGTTTTTATTCACTGTTTTGCTCAAACTCACTTAGAAGTGCCTAAAAAGTGATTTATCCTTCATTTTCTTCAAGAAAATCAATTATTGGAACAGCTGGTTCATCTCGGTGTTCTTGTTCATACTTTATATTTTCAGCAAACGAAAGGAAATCATTTTTGAAACTCGAAAATAAAAGGTTATTCACATCTTTTTTGATTTTACCTTGCCGATCTAGTTGAATAATTCGCCAAAATGTTTTGCTTAATTCCAACTTGAATGCATCAGATCTATTCGTAAAGTAAGAATCTAAAGCAAAGTGAATACCAGATTCTTTTTCTGCGCTTTGGTGTGCATAGTAAAGTTTCTCGTAAAACACTCTGAAAGTATCAAACTCTCCACGACTAAATTTTTTGAAGTTAGAAACAATCCATTCGCCATAGTTACCGATAATATCATGTTCTTCAATGAAATGGTCGATTAGTTCTTTTTCAACCTCATAATGGCCTTTATATGCACTAACAGAATTTTCTAGTCTTTCATTTTGTTCAGCATACGATTCTTTATTATCTTTATTATCTTTACTAGTTACTAGATTATTATTACTAGGGTTTAATTTTTTGACTTCAGAAGTATAATTTTTAGACTTCGTCTTGTTTTCGGATTCAGAAGAACCTTGATTTACCGGCGTTTCGAAGTCGGCGTTTAATTTTTGAACTTCGTCTTGTTCTTCTCCCTCTTTGTTGCCTTTTCGTTTTTTCATAGACTCAGAAATTTTACGTTTTTCTTCTTCGGTCATTTTAGACTGATCTTCAATATCGTCCTTATCTTTTTGAATGACATATTTTGCTTCTTCTTTGCTTGCAGCAACAGGTTCAAGTAAATACAAACGATTTGCTCGTCCTGTTGTTTCTTCAAGTAGTAATCCTGCTTCTGTTAGTCTTTTTTTGATTGCGACCACAGTTGCTTTTGAAACATTTAATACGTCCATTAAACTTTCGTTTCGATAGACAAAATAAATATCTCCATTATCGTCAACCCAACCATTTTCAACACTAACATTCAGCCGATCGAACAAAACAGCGTAAGCTAGCTTATCAACTGGCTTAATTTTTTTTTGATATTTTTCTCCATACATAAGCAGCTTTGGAAGCTGAAAATAAGTATATTTGGCTCTTTCCATAATGTTGTGTTTTTTGTTTTCAAACATAATAAAAACTCCTTCTCTATTCCTAACACATCAGCGTAGAGAATCAGGAAGAAGTTAAGTACTTTACAACTACAAAAAAGGGTTGTAAAATAGTAATATATGATTAACAAAATCTTTTTAGCGCCAACTAGAAAGAAAACCATATATCCAAACAGTTTATTATTACTTCTTCCTGACTACGCCAATAGTCAGGTTTTTTTATTTTTCGTATTTACAAGTTTCTGTAACTTTATTATAGATACTTTAACACAAAGATTAGTAGATTTCACTTTTTTTGTTTTTTTATTGTCATTCAAAAATAAGCACACGTAATTAGTATAAAATGCTTGCTTATTGATTGTCGTTTTGCTAACAGAGGTGCTGATGTTTTGGTGTTGAGCATAGTTGTACCCTAGACTGGCCATATAAAAATAAATATATGACGATCTAGGATACAACATGTGTGTATTGTCTATATGTATTGTAAAATGCTAACGTCGGCGAGACGATTGGAGCCACTATCACATCTGTATGCGTTGGTGCTGTTAACACACCTAAAACCCTCTTAAAATCCTCCCTAAGAGCATTGTTTTAGGTTACCGGGCTTTTTCGGCCCAGGATTACCACCCCCACCGTTCAATCGGCCGTAGTCGCCATTCAGGGCAGGCATGCATACAGTGATACCTGTGATCCCCTATCTTTAGTTATTGAGGCGGCTAAAGAGAAACCGGTCCCCTTAGTCCCAGTTTTTCATGGCTGCAGCTTGTCCCCTACAGTGTTAAAAAAGTCCCATTATTGCCAACTCAAAAAGAGGCTGGTATAATAGACACATATAACCGGATAAGTTTTGTGTGTCTCGTAGATTGGCGTCTACGGGGCTTTTTTTGTATTCAATTTTTTTCATGTACTAAAGATATCGATTAAACAAAGGTTTGTAAACGATTTTCGTCAAAAAAAAAAAGTTGTGTTAGGATGTTAAGATGGTATTTACCATTTGAACATTCTGACATTATAACACTTTACCATTGTAACACTTTACCACTTTAACACTTAGGGGGAGTATTAATAGTTTGTTGATATAACAATATTTTTACGTTATTAAAATAACACTTTAACATCTTACCATTTGAACATTTCACCATTTTACCATTATAACACTTTAACATTTGAACATTTCACCATTCTAACACTTCAACACTTCGGGGGAGTTTTAGTACGTTTATAAAGAAAAGTTAATGTTTTGTCACACTTTGGGGGAGTTTCAGTATACTTTTTTTAGGAGTTCAGGTATGATAGTGGTAAATAACATTTAGGGGGAGTTAACATATGACAGCAACTGTAATGAGTTTTGCAAACTTTAAAGGGGGAGTAGGGAAAACTTCCACTACAGCACTCGTAGGATACAATCTAGCTAAATCGGGACATAAAGTACTTATTATCGATTTTGACGCTCAAGCAAACCTGACATCTTTACTTTTAAAAACAAAATCAGCAGATAGCGATATTATTACCATTGATAAGTCATTAATGGGAGCTATTAATGATCAGATTCCTTTAAATGAAGTAACGATAGAAATTACAGAAAACCTTACTTTGATTCCAAATGCGGTTGATTTTTCTATGTATGCTAGATATCTGGAAAGAAATTTCAACAATGAATTAGATCGCGTATCATTTTTTAAAAAGCTAATTGAGCCTTTAAAATCAAATTACGACTTCATCTTTATAGATGTGCCACCTACTCTAAGTTTGTTAAATGATACGGCTTTCTATGCTTGTGACCAAATTATAGTTGTTTTACAAACACAAGAGCGATCATTATCGGGTGCAGAGGTGTTTATAACTTACTTACAAGAGACTTTGATTAATGAATTTCACTCTTCCGTAGACATACTAGGCATTTTACCAGTATTGAGTAAAAAAGGTGCACGTGTGGACAAAGAAATTCTTAAAGCCGCCTTGGAAAGCTTTGGACCTGATAATGTTTTTGAAAATAAAATATCCATTATGGAACGAATTAAGCGAATGGACATGGAAGGCGTTACGGATAGTCCCAAAGACATTCATGATCGGAGAGTTCATGAGATATTTACCAACGTATCTACCGAAATTTTGAGTCGTTTAGAGAAAGTAGGGGTGTAGAATGGCGCTATTAAATCATGATCAAATAAAAAATAAAAACAAAAAAACATTGACCCGTGGACCAAAGATTGAGATAAATAACCAAGTGAGTCGTGTTGATATTGATAAAACTAATTATGATAAAGAACCTTCCTCAAAAGAAAAAGCCATTGTATCCAGTTTTATAACGGAACCCGTAAATATCCGCGTCGATAATCATATCCGCAATAAAATAGCGGCCCTGATTACAATGGGGCATTCAGATAGTCAAAAAGAAATGGTAGAGACTTTTGTCAATTTATACGTTGATAATTTAAACGATAGTGACACAAAACGTTTTATGGATTTAGTTCAAATATATGAAGATAAAGACGTCAAAAGACACCAGAAGAAAGCCAAAAAATAATGTTATGATGTTACATAACATTTTACCATTTTACCATTATACCACTTTAACACTTAGGGGGGGGCCTTTGGGCAAAGGCATCTTAAATAGGTCTACAGATTAGTATTAAGGAATGGAGAAGGAGAACACATGAAACACTTTTTAGAGAAATTCACGCAGGAATACCTCGATGATATTCTTGTTCGTTTAGCTCATCATTCAGCAGGAATAGAAGGCAATACGATTTCTTTACCTGCAACAGTCTCCATCATCGTGAATGGTACTTTACCGACCAGTTCAAGGGCGACGGTTAGAGAATTTTATGAAATTGAGAACCACAAGCAAGCATTTGGAAGAATGGCCAGTCTTTTAATCAATGAAGATTCACTATCTGTCAGCATCATTAAAGAAATTTATGCTGATTTAACGGATCGCTTGCAGTACGATAAAGGACAGTTTAAAAAGAGTGAGAACATGATAATTGGGGCGGAGTTTCAAACGGCTTCTCCAGAAGAGACTCCTGTACTGGTGACACAGCTAGTCGATAATCTTCAATACCGATTAGAAACAGCTAAAACGAACGAGGATAAACTTTTAGCCATTCTGGATACACATATCCAATTTGAACGAATTCATCCGTTCTCCGACGGAAATGGACGCACTGGGCGGATGATAATAATGTATTCATTGTTAAAAGAAGGATTCCCACCACTCATCATTGAAAAAGAAACCAAAGCACAGTATGTTGAATTTCTGGCCAACCAAGATGTAGAAGGCTTTCAATTTGCAAAAAAAAGATTGGACAGAGAGAAAAAAAGAATGCATGCCTTTCAGAATATGGATCAGGAACAAATTAAGTACGACTAAAACCTATGCGAAAGTATACTTTCGCATAGGTTTTAGTGCTCATGGAGGTAGTTTATGGAGGCAGATAATAAGTTAGTACAAAGTTTTTCAGAAACGATTTTAAATGATAGTACAAAAGATGTGAGCGTTGACATGCTTGAAGCTTCATTTGATACCCTTTTTGAATCTGAAATCATTAAAGACATACCAATTGTTAGTACAATTATGGCGATAGGTAAGACTGGAATTATGCTTAAAAATCGTAATCTTATTCGTCAAACTTTACAGTTCATGCACGAATTAAACAATGGAACTATAATAAATGAAAAAAAAGAAAAGTTTGTTGAGCGTATTAAAAATGGTGATAAAAAATCTCAAAAAGAAGTTGACCGGATTATGTTGATTTTAGAATCGACGATAGATCTTGAAAAGTCAACCATCTTAGCAAAGTTTGTAGTGGCTTATATTAATGAACAATTAAGTTATACGGAATTCCAAGAGTTAACAGATACTTTGAGCCGATCCTATTTGTCTGATATGGAAATGCTTCTAAAAATTCACAGCGGTCAAATTAAAGACACCTCATCCCAGGAGTTATACCGTATTGAACGATTAGCAGGACTGGGATTTATTAATAGGATGCCCTACACAGTTACTGTTGGCAGTGAATATACTCGGCAAGAATCTTACTTGGAAATGTCTTATATTGGAAACCTTTTTTGTGAAATTGGACGTCCAAATATTCCAGTTATGTAAGCTCTAATCCCTAAAATATTTCTTGAGGCGATTTTTCATCAGTAATCGGCAGGGTACTTCATTCTTTAATGCGATTAAAGAATGAAGTACCCTCTGATGTATTAGTGCTATACAACATTAACAAATACTATATAAAATATTTTACTATAGTTACTATCATCTCCCTATTATTACTTTAATTAAAGTTTACTTATATTAGTACTAGTACATGAAATTAAGTAAAATTTACCAGTACGCAAAAGAAATGCGCAGGATTAGATAACTTGTTTAATAGTGTCCGACCTGGGGATACTGTTATTATTGAATCTATTAGTCACTTAGGTAGGAAAACGCTAGATATCCTCTCTACTGTTGAAGAGCTAAAAGAACAAGAAGTAGAAATTGTATCGTTGAAAGAAAACATAGATACTTCTACTCCAACTGACCAGGCCATGTATCAGATGATGGCAGTGATTGCTCAATTAGAGCGATATTTGACAGTACAGCGTGTAAATGAAGGATTAGCTTCTGCTAAAGCACGTGGTGTAAAACTTGGCAGACTTATATTAGATAAACAAAAAGTAAAAGATGCTTTAAGCTTATATGATTCAGGTCAATATTCCATCAAAGACATTATTCGTATTACTAGTATTACTCAAGGATCATTATACAGGAAGATAAAAGAAAGAGATTCCAAACAATTTTCATCTGACATTAAGTACAAATTAAAAGAAACTGAAGATTAGAGCTATTGAGGTATTATCCTTCAGTTTCTTAACTTGAAATATTTATTTTTAATTAACAAATATGATTGTAAGTGACTTAATGCTTTTTATCTTGATATTTTTTTAAAGTTTCTCCTGCTTTTGATTTTGCTGGTTTGCTAAGAAAAGACGCTCTACCAAAAGAAATAGATTCTAACCAAGTCGATTAATCCTTTATTTATTCAGTAGCTTCAAAAAGGAACCAGATCTCAATAAAACCTTTATTATAACTTTCCTCCTACCCCTTTATACTTCTCTACAAATGAAGCAATCTTCTGAAAAACACTTTGCTTCTTCTTTAAATACTTAGGATTCAGAGGACTCATTTTAGGTAGAATTTCATTCAACTCTGTCCCATTTTCACTAGCATATTCTCTTTTTAAAGATGAAAGTAAATATCTCTTCGCAGCATCTTCGTTAAGTTCTTCAGCATCAATTAATTCCTCTGCTTCACGTTTTTGTTCTGATTGAGCAAATGAGAAGAAGGAATCTATAATATTAACTTTATCTTGAATCTTATCTAGATCTGTTTCGTTGATAAAGTCGACTACTAAACTTTCTTTCGAACGGTTCCCAACACTAGAACGAATTAAACGACGAACCTCTTCAACCAGTAATCCTTTATCTGTTACTTTTTTATTTTTCTCGAAGATTAGTTCTAGAATATAGTCCAAATTTATCTCTTGGGACTTTAAAAGATCAACTTCAAAAACAACATCATCCCAATCTATATGTGATTCCTCTTTTTCTTTACCTGCTTTTTCACGTCGAATCCAATCACGAATATCGTTATATGTTGATCTATAATCTTGAATCATTCTTTCTTCAGGTATGTTAATTTCCTTCATATCAGAAATATCTTCGTCACTTAAATAATGAGTCGATTTAAATTCCTCCACTGCTTCTGTATCACTTAAATCTACTTCTTGTAGACCTTTTAAATTAGAGAACTCATCATAGTTCTGTAAGATGTTTTCTACTCGTAAATATTCACCAAATAGTTTGGCGAAATCTTTTTTATCTTTTTCAGTGACAATCTCATCAATATTGGAGAAACGAGATTCTAATTCCTTAACTACATCTACATACCCACGACAGGCTTCCCCAGTGGCAATATCCGTAAACCCTTCCATATACTCTTTGTAGCTTTTTTCAAGTACCACATTCTTAGTATTCTTATCTCCAAAAAGAGTGATTGCATCTATAGTTGCTTGTTCTAGATCTCTGAAAGTAACAATATTTCCAAATGTTTTAGTAGAATCATAAATCCGATTAGTTCTTGAAAAAGCCTGCATTAAGCCGTGGAAACGAAGATTCTTATCGACAAATAGAGTATTCAGTGTTGGTGCATCAAATCCAGTTAAAAACATCCCCACTACAATTAAAAGATCAATTTCTTGTTTTCTTACTCGACTAGCAAGATCACGATAATAATTCTGAAACCCTTTACTATCTACCCCATGGTTGGTTTTAAATATATGGTTGTAATCCTTTATTGCTAGAGATAGAAATTCTTTTGCACTGCTATCCATAGCAGAAGGTTCAAAAGTTTCATCAAGGATTTCACCTATCGCACTTTGCTCTTCATTAGCAGCAAAAGAAAATATTGTCGCAATTTTCAAAGGTCTTTCACTGTCTTTTTGTAAAGTAGTCAAAGCTTCATAGTATAGCTTTGCTGCATCAACACTGCTTACAGCAAACATTGCATTAAATCCTTTTCTATTAGCGTGAGACCGATGCGTTTTAAATCTGAAATTATTCAGGATATATTGTGATACTTCTTTTATTCTTATAGGGTGTAATAAAGCTGCTTTTGTTTCTGCTGCCGATAATTTTTTCTCATCTTGTTCCATTTCAATCGACTTAAATTTAGGACGCACATCATTATAATCTACTTTAAATTTCAAGACTTTTTCGTCTCTAATGGCATCTGTAATAACATAAGAATGTAGTTCTCGTCCAAATACTGTTGCAGTTGTATCAGAACCTAAAGCATTTTCAGGAAAAATAGGTGTACCAGTAAAACCAAATTGATAATATTGTTTAAACTTTTTTGTAATATTCTTTTGCGCTTCACCGAACTGTGAGCGGTGAGCCTCGTCAAAAATGAATACTACTTGTTTATTGTATATAGGTAAATCTGTTTCGCTTTTAATCAGATTATTTAGCTTTTGAATCGTAGTGACAATAATTTTATTATCATCTTTGTCTATGTTGCGCTTCAATCCCGCAGTATTTTCAGACCCATTTACACTGTCAGGAGAAAATCGTTGATACTCTTTCATCGTTTGATAGTCTAAGTCTTTTCTATCGACCACAAAAAATACTTTATCGATAAAATTCAGCTCGGTAGCTAAACGAGCTGCTTTAAAACTTGTTAGCGTTTTGCCTGAACCTGTTGTATGCCAAATGAATCCACCACTTTCGACGGATTTCCATTTTTTAGCATGGTATGAGCTTCTTATTTTCCATAAAATTCTTTCAGTTGCTGCTATTTGATAAGGTCGCATAACAAGTAACGTATCACTGGAGTCAAAAACTGAATAGTGGAATAATACATTCAATAATGTGTTTTTCTGGAAAAACGTTGCTGTGAAATCTTTTAAATCTTTAATCAAGGTATTATCTGATTTAGCCCAGTTCATAGTAAAGTCAAAACTATTCTTATCTCGCTTAGTCGTATTAGCAAAATATCGGCTATCTGTCCCATTAGATATCACGAAAATCTGTAAATACTTAAATAAAGAGTTCTCTGAATTAAAGCTCTCTTTACTGTATCGATGAACTTGATTAAATGCTTCTCGAATAGCAATTCCACGTTTTTTTAATTCAACTTGTACCAAAGGCAACCCATTAACTAAAATCGTCACATCATATCGGTTAGCCTGATTCCCTTTTAGTTCAAACTGTGAAATCACTTGAACTTTGTTTTTTGCGATATTTTTTTCATCTTTATACACGAGATAAATATTTTGAACATGACCATCATCAAAGACAAAATCATAAATATAGTCTGTATGAATTTTCCGGGTCTTATCGATATTGTTGTCACTTGGTTTATCTAAAAATTGAACACAAAATCTAGCCCATTCCGCTTCTGAAAATTTAATATTATTAAGGTTTTGTAATTGCACACGAACATTAGCAAGCATTTTTTCAGGAGTGGTTAAGTCGGTAAGATGATCATATCCTTGATTGACCAAATCTTGAATCAGTTCTCGTTCTAAATCGGCTTCAGTTTGGTAGCTTGATACTTGTTGTTCTATCTTGGTATATTTATCTAGAACGATAAAGTTGTTTGATTCTGCAATGGTTTTGAAATCTGACATTTTTACACCCCCTCTTTTGGAAAACTAAGAAGCATATTACGGTAATACTCGTATTGTTTTTGACGCAACTCTATTTCACGAGGTAAACCCTCTGTGATTGAAGAAGTTAATGATTCAAATTTATCTAAGATTGAGACAATGCGCTTTTGTTCTTCGAGTGGAGGTATAGGAATTTTAAATTTATCAGTATCAGGTGTTGCAATTTGTGGCATCTGCATTCTATTTCCGATATTTTGAAAATAAAGTTCATTAATTTTAAGAAAATAATAAACAAACTTAATACTAATGTTTCTGTTTTTCGAATGATAAGACCACATTTCATTTTTGTGCGAGAATGCTTTATCATAATATTCAAATTCTATATTACCACGTGACTTAACTACAATAGATGGTTCACGGTTTATATCTTTTTCAGGTATATCTTCAAAATCAACAAATGCAATAGTTTTTCCTCCCGCAAAAATTTTAAGCGGTCCATTGATTTTATTTATTTCTTTCATTCGTCCCGCTGTAATTTTTGTTCCTTTTGTACGAACTAGCGTTTCGCCCAATGCCTTCCACTCAACTTCATCCTCGTCAAACGTCAACAACTGATCACGATAATAAGTATATTGCTTTTTACGAGCGGTAAGCTCTGCGGTAAGCTCTGCGGTAAGCTCTGCGAAAGTGTCCAAATTACGGACGATTTCTTCTTGGATTTCAAGAGATTTTTCTGGATTCTCTGGGCAGGGTATTGGGATTTTAAGTTCTTTTAAGTTACCTGTATTTAAAGCCGGAATTCCTACAAATGTACATAACGCCTTTATGTCTGCCTGCATTTCGAGCAATAAGTGGTATAGATACCTGACGTTAATTTTTTGATTACTATTAATCGTAACTGAGTAATTCAGGTTACCACGGAAATACTTACCTTCTGCCCAAGTAATTGACCCAACTCCTGCTCCCCGTGTTGTTATACCAATTGGATCATTATCAGTATTCCACTTGTTAATAAAACCAAGAGGTTCACGCCCACTGTTAATTACAGGATATTTACCAGGATTGGTTGAAATCAGCTGTTTGCTTACAGATTGTCCAGTTTTAATGGTCGTAACCTCCCCCAATCTCTTCCACACAATTTCAACGCCATCAAGAAGTTCATCTATAAAGTTAAGCTTCATCATGATCCAATCACCTCAATAATCTCATCAATTTCAGCACGGAGCTTATCTATCTTTAACACAGTATTTTTTATTTCTGCATTTAGTTCATTTATGTCAATGATTTGTCTTATGTCATTAGCTTCTACGTATGAACTTACAGAAAGATTGTAATCATTTTCAACTATTGCATCATAATCAATAGATTTTGCAACATAGTCAACATTTTCCTTTCTGTCAAATATCTCTATAATTTTTGCAATATGTTTATCTGTAAGTATATTATTATTTGTTTCCTTTTTATAGAAATCTATCCCACTTGCATCAATAAACTGTGTTTTATTATCGCCTTTATGTTTAGAGAGTACCAATATATTAACAGCTATCGTAGTTCCATAAAATAAGTTAGGAGCTAATGATATAATCGTTTCAACAAAATTATTATCGATTAGATATTTCCTGATTTTCTGTTCTGCGCCATTACGGTAAAAAATTCCTGGGAAACAAACGATTGCTGCACGTCCTTTGCTTGAAAGATAACTAAGAGCATGGAGAACAAAGGCAAAATCTGCTTTAGATTTTGGTGCTAATACTCCTGCAGGAGCAAAACGTTCATCATTAATAAGTGTTGGATCGTCATTTCCAATCCATTTTATGGAGTATGGTGGGTTAGATACAATGGCGTCAAAAGGTTTCTCATCACCAAAATGAGGTTCTAAGAGTGTATTACCTAAAGCAATATGGAACTTATCGTAATTTATATTGTGTAAAAACATATTCATACGAGCAAGGTTATACGTTGTATGATTAATTTCCTGTCCATAAAAACCATCTTCTATAATATGAGCATCAAATTGTTTTTTTGCTTGTAAAAGTAGGGAACCTGAACCTGCTGCAGGATCATAAATTTTATTAATCGTTGTCTGCTTGTGGATCGCTAATTGTGCAATCAGATTAGAAACACTCTGTGGTGTAAAAAACTCACCACCAGATTTACCTGCATTGGCAGCATAATTAGAGATTAGAAACTCATAAGCATCACCAAAGAGATCTATCTGATTTTCTTCAAATTCACCAAAATCGAGACCTTCAACCCCTTTAATAACCGCAGCTAAACGACTATTTTTATCTTTTACAGTATTTCCTAATCGATTGCTTGTCGTGTCAAAATCAGCGAATAACCCCTTAATATCTAGCTCTGAGGGATAACCATTAGCAGAGCTTTCAATAGCAGAAAATATTGCAGCTAAATCTGTATTCAAACTTTCATTTGTATTAGCCGTTTTAGCAATTTTAGTAAACATTTGACTTGGATATATAAAATAACCCTTTGTTTTTATGGCATCTTCTTTGATTTCGTTGGTTATAACGTTATCATTAAGTTCTGCATAATTGACGCTATCGTCACCACCCTCGATATAAGAAGAAAAGTTTTCGCTAATAAAACGATAAAAAAGCGTCCCTAGAACATATTGCTTAAAATCCCATCCATCTACTGATCCTCGAACATCATTAGCTATTTTCCATATTTGTGATTGTAATTTAGCTCGTTGTATTGCACTTGACATTTAAATACCTCCATTTATGATAATAGTCACTCGGAAACTCCGAGCAATTTTTTCTTTTCTATTTAATTCGACTCAGACGATGCTTTGCATAAGAAAAATCTATTACAATGTTAATTCATTTTAAAAATAATAAGCCAAAAATATAGATTTTGTAATCACTTGTATCGATAGAACCATGTAATATATTTTGCTATATTATATAGTCCTCCATTTTTTCTCTTTTGTACAAATAGTGATATTACTACTGTTAGTTTAACATTTTTCTAACTTACCACCTAGAACCTTTTAGCCCGCAACTGGATGTTCAGCACTTGTCTCCTCAGGAAATTCTTTCCAAAAATCAATTATTGTGTTTATATAGTATTCAACATCTAAATGACTTATATCTAAAACTATTGTTGCATTTGATGTTAGTTCTAGGTTAATTAAACTTTTGCCACTAAATTCTGACTTCAAAAATAAACCAGGATTCTTTTCATAAAGTCTTTGCGACGAGCGTCCACTACCATGCTTGAAAGTATTAACGATATCATACAAATCTTCAATATCACTCCAATGTTTGTTCGAAGACAAGTCGTAACCAACAAATTTATAAAGTTTTTTAATTTCCCTCATATTAGTTCCAAAATCAAGAAAATCATTTTTTTGAATTTTATTAAAATCATGATTAATTTCTTCATACATAAACTTTCTTAATTGTTGCTCTAGCATTTGATATGCTGAGGCAAGAGAACTTAATTTAAAATTATACTCCATTAACTTTTCCATTTCGTAAAATTCAATTGTTTCATGGTAAATGCTTTCTAATACATCTCCAGGATCTACAAGCTCAAAGTCATAGTTAGTATTAGCCTTTTTTTCTAGCATCTTGCTGTACTCTTCAGTTGTTTTATCTACTGAAGAAAAAATCTGAGTAGATATTTTTTTATAATTTTCAATTAACTTTATATATAAAGCTATATATTCTTCTCTATAAGAATCAGGTAGAAAAATACTTACTTTCCTCATATTTAACATATAATACCTCCTTTTTTATTATGCTACATTTTCATAAATTTGATTGAAAGTCTTTAATTTCTGCAAATAGAAATTTTCTTTCTCTGATTCTTTTCCAGTTAGGTACTCTGTGTAATCAATCTTTTTAGCAAAGCTTACTAGTTTCGAATGTTTTACACCCGGCATTTCTTTTGCACATTCACATACGTCTAGCAGTGATACCTCTTCATTGAACGCTAAATATCTCGCCACGTAAACCTCTTTTCTCTGTCCTACATGACCATAACGCAACACCACTTTCCAATAACTCTGTTCTAACATGATCTCGTCCTCCTTTTTATTATTCTAGGATTTCAAAGGTTTCTTCTAATCCCATAGAGTTAAACATCTTCAACTTTTCGTTTTTTAATTGTATTTGTAACTTTTCTATTTCATTTTGAATTTTTTTCGCTTCTTTTTTATAAAAGGATATAATTTCTTTTTGTTTCTCTAATGGTTTCACTGGAATTTTCAACTCTTTAATATCAGCTGTTTGTAATAATTTGACCACAGAACCTGCAGCGTTTAATTCTAACTGGAATTGTCCTACCGGACTTTCTAAGAACATTTTTATCCATATAGGATCAAACGCATCATTAAGTCGAATATAGTTAAAGTTCTGTGATAAAACTACATTTTCTACATCTTCAGAAACAACAGCTATCTTTGTGGTCATTCCACGTGTGGAAATAAGAATATCGCCTTTTTTTATTAAGAAATTTTCGACTTTCGTATTTTTCTTTACATTACATCTAGCTAAATGTTCAAAATCAATCTTTCCCTCTTGAACATCAGATATTTTTACAACACGATACATTCCATCTTCTGACTCATCTTTACTTGTAAGATTGAACCCTCTTTTTATTTCACTAATTTCACCTAATTCTACGGTGTTTAATTCATTGATTTTTTTAAAATTTAAACGTACTCTCCCTAAATCACCTAAATTTATCTCGTTATTAATTACATATTTTGAAGGTATTAAGTTACTGTCTTCAATATCTTTTAGATCAACAAATCTACTAACTTGGTCCACTTCTTGATTATTAGTGTATAAGTCATAAATAAACTGAATATTATCCTCAGATAAAAATTTTTGCTTATCATCAGTTACTATTTCTTCCGCATTAATCATTAATACTTTATTTTTTCGCATTTTTGGTTTGTTTTTATTGATAATCAACAATACTGTTGGAATTGTAGAAAAAGATAATAATCCAGGAGCTAATGAAATTACAGCTTCTACCAAGTCAAAATCCAAAACTCGTTGTCTGATTTTTTTCTCTGTTCCAGTTCTGAACAAAGCACCAGTATTTGTTAAAAAAGCAGCTCTTCCTTTCTCGGCTAATGAACTAATTCCATTGCTAATAAATCCCCAATCAGCACTTGATTTTGGTGGAATACCGTAAATGAAACGATTATAAGAATCTTCTTCAAAAGGTTCAAAAGAAGTTATTTTCATTCCCATAGGTGCATCGGAATAAATAGTGTCAAACCTTCTAAGAGAACCGTTATCAGTATATTTTGGGTCTTTCAGAACGTCTCCAGTTTGAATAATTGTATTTGTAGCTCCAGATAACATAGCTCTAACTTTAATGATTTCACTTACTAATGGAATGATTTCTTGCCCAACTATTTCTTGAGATGGGTTATCTTCTAAAAGAGTTACAATAGCATTCCCATATCCACAAGAAGGATCCAGAAACGATTCTTCTCGTGAAATATTCAATATCTTTAAAGCTAATTTATTTATATTGTTAGGGGTGCTATTTTCTCCCCCTCTTTTTCCTGAGTTTATTTCAGACATTTTAATAAATTCCTCAAAGTACTCTGTTGGAGTAATCGTTTTAAATGAATCTAAAGCGCTAAATAAAAACTCTTGCAGTACATTCATTTCTATTTTTTCTAGAATAATGTTTAGTTCTTCTAATATACGAGGAATTTCAATCTCTAAATCTTTTGTTGTAATATTTACCTCTTGTTTAAATTTATTACTACTGAAATCCGAAGACTGTAATAGTGTCTGTATTTTTGTCTCATCATTATATTGCACTAATGTTGTTGCAGTAATTAAGATGATGTAGTTGTCTTGATCAATACTCCCACGTAATTTATCAAGTGCATTCCATAATTGATTATCCATAATTAATTTCCTCATTTCGTATTTTTGTCTCTTTCTTTCAATAAAGTAATAATAACACTATAAAATAGTATTGTCAATACTATTTTATAGTAAACGCATGAATTTTATTTAAATGTAAAAAAAGACCAGACTTTAATCTGGTCTTTCTCTATCGTTATTTAGACCTATTCTCCAACCATTCCATCGTTATCATTATCTCTCATATATTGATACAGCCAATGATCACTTGTAATCGGCATAGAATACCCTGCTGATTTAGCCTCATCTATGGTAACAGTACCGTTACCGTTGGCATCTACTGTTGATACGTCTCCCTCAGCAGAAGTACTCGGTGCAGCAGATTCTGGTGCGGAGGATTCAGTAGAAGATGAAGACTCACTACTTCCTCCCGTTAAACCTTGCTGTTCATTGTATTCATCTGGGTTAATATTATCAAATTCGTCCCCTACTTGGTTACCGTTAACCGTATAAGTATATTTATAACGACTTGGAATTTGAGTAGTTGTGTTGGGATAAGTAATAATCGCTTCGAAATTGGTTGCGCCACCTGCTTGTTGAATCGTGCGTTCCATATAGGCTTGATCCCCATGACGGTTCAATACACTGTCTTGCGGAGTAATATTATAGGCATTGGCCACACCGCCTAAAGAATCAGCAATGATATGCCCTTCGTCCAGGTTTGAGTCTTCTGTACCAGGTACTTTTGCTTCATCAGAAAAATAGCGTCCATTTGAATTGACTGGCTCAATCGAATCATCTTGTACAACAATTTCATTTGCGACTACACGAACTAATTGACCATATTCATTCGTATAGGCCCAATATTCTCTATCACCAAACCCAATATCCACGACCACGTTCGCTTGACGATAGCCAGATAAATCTCCACCGTCCACTTCAATTAACGTGTAACCATCATGAGATATAGTCGATTGGTCTTCTTCAGCTGGTTTAGATTCTGTACTTGCGGCACTCTCTGAAGAAACAGCCGACTCTGATTCAGATTCTTCACTGGCTTCTGATTCTGGACTAGACGATTCCTCTTCTTTTGATTCTGTTTCAACAATCATTTCGACTGATTCTGATTCGATTACCTCTTCTGTTGCTTCTCCTGTTGGTGTACAGGCACTAATTAGCAAGATACTACTTACTACTAGTAACAACCATGCTCTTTTTATCAATTTGTTCTCTCCTTTTAAATCTCAAAATATTTTTAAAGTTTTCTAATTTTTTGTTTTAACTCCTTGGCTTCTGATATACAGATTATCATTATGTATGATGGATAAAACAAAAAATATAGCCTATATAATATTATACCTTACGGAGGAACTGAAATGTACACTGTCATTTTTTGTATATATTTTTTAGAAAGTTAGTAGTCCCCTTCTTTGCAAATTGATATCAACTTGGTTGTACTCTTCTACTTTCTAAATAGTATTTTCTAGTGTAATTTTTCATACTCTCTTCCGGGACATAATGTTCGACGTCTATAACTAACTTATTTAAATTAGCCACTGTTTTGTTTATGGCTAAAGCATTATGTTTATCTAGTGAGGCATTCCCTTCATCGATTAAGAGTATTGGTTTATCAAACAGAATTGCTCTTGCAATTTCTACTCTTTTCAATTGTCCTCCTGATAATCTTTCTCCATCTTCTCCGATTAGATAATTTAAACCTACTTGCTGTATTAATTCTTCTAACCCTGCTTTTTTAATTGCTTCACTTAACTTTTCTTCGCTTACTTCTTTTCCTAATGTAATATTGTTTCTCAGTGTGTCATTAAATATAGCAACCGTTTGGGGAATTAAGCTCACATAATTGTATAATTCATTTTTGCTAATGCTTTTCATATCTTCGCCATTAATGAAAATTTCACCATTAGTTGGGGTTAATTTTTTTGTCAGTAATTTTAAAAATGTCGATTTACCACTACCTGAAGCTCCTTCTAAAAGTACATTATCGTTTGAATTTAATGTTAAATCTAAATGCTCAAAAATTTTCTTGTCCTCATAATTGAATGAAACATTTTGAAAAACAACCGAATCAATCTTCTGGTTCCTTAATACATTGGTATCATCTGGCTGTTTGAATTCCAGTGTATTAATTATCGTCTTCTTGATTTCTCCTATACTGTTTAACTTGTTTATACACTGCGATAATCCTAAAAAATTATTTATGATCCAACTACTGGAGTATTGAACAGCTACAAAAGACGCTAACGAAATTCGCCC